>NZ_JAHLOS010000006.1 GCF_018917525.1 Enterococcus raffinosus
CTCTTTGAACTCAGCCTGTGAAAACGCTTCATTAGGCTAGGCTTTTTTGAGTGCACCTTCTTTCAGTTCTTTAGGGTAGAAAACGTGTTACTTTACTCTTGACTTATTACCACTAGACTTAAATAAAAAAGACACTCCAAACAATCATTCATTGTCTGGAGCGTCATTGCTCTGCATCATTACCACCTTGTAAAGACTGGTTATTTAATTGTAAAATTTCAACAAAAGGGAGTCAGCAGTACATCCTTGTACCTGTAATCTCTTTCCGCTTTGAAAGACCAGCCCATCCCCCATTACTGTACAGCAATGTACAATAAAATGGCAAACATAGTTATCTTATTTTGGTTGGGCTGGATCTTTTATCTTAACAAGGGTTTGTAAAGAAAACATCCTGCTTTGCAACGAAACAGCATGCCCGTTAATGAAAAAGTAAAAAGATCTGACTTCAAAGCAAGCTTTGCTTCTCACAGTGGCGGCACCGTACCAGAATTTCACTGGTTTCCATTTATCTTTTTCATAAAATAACTATTATCGACCTACAGATAAAATAGCATAGTTCGTAAGCGAATACAATCTATAAGTCCGTACTTTTAATCTTATGGAAAACTTTTTCACCTCGCTCGTAAAAGATATCTTCTTGCTTCTCCCGCGCATTGATGACTCTAGCCAATGCATAAAAATAATCAGACAAACGGTTAATAAAAATGACGATTTCATTATTTAAAGTAGCTGTCCAGCTTAAAGTAACTATGGATCGTTCTGCTCTTCGGGTGATCGTTCTGGCGACATGCAGCATACTTGCAATTGTTGTTCCACCAGGTAGAATGAAACGTTCAATTTCCGGAGCTTCATCGGTATAGCGATCAATTCGTTCCTCCAGCCAGACAGAACTTCCAGAATACAGACGACCTTCCGTGCTGGCGCTTTCTGGCGTTGCTAAATCTGTTCCAAGATCAAAAAGCATTTGCTGAATTTCTTGCAGCTCCTCTGTGATTTGTTTGTCTTGCGTTTCTGAAATAATGTAACCGATCCATGAATTTAATTCATCGATTGTTCCATAGCTTTCCACCCGATCAGAATCCTTTGCGACCTGAGCGCCCCCAACTAACCTTGTCATACCCTTATCGCCTGTCTTTGTATAGATTCGCATATTCATCTCTCCTTTTGTAAGCTGTTAAACAGTCATCGTTCGTTCCAACGGTAGATATTTTTCGATATTTATTTCTTTGCGAAAGCTAGAGGGAGATTTTGAAGTGATGTCCCTAAAACTCTTGCAGAAATAGCTTGTTTGTGAAAAGCCGACACGTCGGGCAATGTCATCGATGCTCAAGTTTGAATGACGGAGAAACTCTTTGGCTTTGATTACTCGCTGGTATTTTAAATAGGTTACAAAATTCATCCCTAGTTCCTTTTTAAAAAGCTTGCTGAAATAGTACTGACTTAGATACACCTTGTTTGCGACCTCTTCTAGACAAATTTTTCGATGAAGATTTTTTTCGATATACTTTACTGCATTGATAATTTCTGCTTTTTTAGGAAACGTCTCGATCATTTCATTGGCGTCTCTTAACTGTCCAACATCGATTTTTCGTTTAGGGTTCGATGTGGTTAAGGTACTTTGAGCAAGGTTTACAAACAAGTCAACAACTTTTTCCAATCTTTCTGCTGAAAAATAAGTTTCCGTGTTCAATTGATCAGAAAGCATACTAGTCTGATTTTCTTCAAGCAAAGAACGGTTCTGTATCTCTGCCAATCGTCCAATAATGATATATCCGACTAAAATATTGTTGATATAAACTGGCAGTGGAACATGGGTAAAACCTGCATGACACAGGTATTTATTGATGACTCCTCTTTTTATGGGATGAATCATCTGATGCATTTGGCAACTTTCACAGGCTACTTTTTCTTTAGCGGTTGATTTAATCTTTTCACACGGGCAATGACTTTCAGGAATCGCTGATTGTCGATCCCCGTTGATATCAGCAATAAAAAAACAAATACCGACTGCTAGAGAATAATCCCTCATCAAATGGAACAGCTGTGGCTCCTTTTCCTCACTTAGTATGAAATAGCTCTTACTCATGCTCCCATCCCTTTCTAAAAAAAGACAAAAAGAGACTTAGTATCAACAAGTTTGTTGATTGCTAAGCCTCTTTGCTTACTTAACTAAATCGTCCATGATTTAATTTATTTGATTTTCTAATCGAATTGTATTTCAAGTGAACACTTTACCACGTTGTAAAGTGCTTTCAAGAACTTACCGACATTATATACTAAATAAAAATAATCGGCTATAAAAAAATTATTAAATAACGAATTTTGTATTTGATTAGCTCAACCAGTTCTCAGGATCTTTCCGCCATTTTTTTAACAGCTCAAGCTGCTCCTGATTGATGTAATTTTCTTGTAAGGCACTTTCAATCAAGGTTGAATAGTTGGTTAAGGTAACTAATGGTGTGTTAGCTTCTTCAAAATTCTTCTTGCCCTTAGCTAGCTCATAAGTGAAGATTGCTGCAACTCCTAAGACATCTGCGCCTTCGCGTTTTGCCGCGGCTGCTGCTTCTAAAACACTGCCTCCAGTAGAGATCAAGTCTTCAATCACGACCATTTTCTGGCCTTCCGTAATCCGTCCTTCGATTTGGTTGCCGCGGCCGTGATCTTTGGCTTTACTGCGGATGTAAACCATTGGTAAATCTAGGATTTCCGCTACCCAAGCAGCATGCGGGATACCTGCCGTTGCTGTTCCTGCGATGACTTCTACATTGGGGAATTCTTCCTTTATTTTTGCTGCTAAGCCTTGCGCGATGGCACGGCGTACTTCTGGATAGCTCATGGTTACACGGTTATCACAGTAAATAGGTGATTTGAGTCCGCTTGCCCAAGTAAAAGGCTCGTCGGGACTTAAAGAGACTGCTTCGATTGATAATAAGTCTTTGGCGATTTGTTCTGCGATCATTTATGCTTCACCGTTCCATTCTTTTTTGATTTGTAAGTAACTTTCATAAGGATTTTCAGCTTGCGTGATGGGTCTTCCAACTACGATATAATTTGAGCCGATTTCACGGGCTTTCGCAGGTGTCATTACCCGTTTTTGGTCGCCGACGCTGGCCCCTTGCGGACGGATTCCCGGCGTTAAGCAGATAAAATTAGCATTTGTTGCTTGATGGATTTTTTCTACTTCATGGGCCGAACAAACAACGCCTTCTAATCCAGCTTTTTCTGCACATTTTGCGTAATGCAGCACACTTTCTTGCAGACTGACCTCAATTAGCTGATCCTCATGCATTTGTTCTTCGCTGGTAGAGGTTAATTGGGTAACAGCGATTAATTCAGGAATCGTTTGACCCTCTTTTGTTCCTTCAGTCAGACCTTGCTTAGCTGCTTGCATCATTTCCACACCGCCGGCTGCATGGACATTCGTGATTTTCACGCCCATCTTCGCGATTCCCCGCATTGCTTTTTGTACGGTATTAGGAATGTCGTGGAGCTTCAAATCAAGGAAAATGTCATGTCCTTGACTACGTAGAAAATTAACGATTGCTGGTCCTTCTTGATAAAAAAGTTCCATCCCGATTTTCACGAATAGTTTTTCGCTGATGGGAAAATGGGTTAAAAAGGTGTCGATTTCCTTCTTTGAAGCAAAGTCAAAAGCAATAATCGGTCGATTTTCCATTAGAACCCTCCCTTTCTCATTTTAGTGTATTTATTTTTCTTTGCAGAAAAATAAGTCTGATTTTCGAGCCGCATACCATTCAACTAGATTTCTGTCGCTGATATTGGATAAACGAATCGCTGTATTTCGCTCTATGTTAACTGCGAAAAGTTGAACTGGCAACTTCTTGTCGTAGCTGTTCCAATGAATCAATGCCAAGTTCTGCCATGCGAATCGGCAGTTCTTCGATCAGTTTCGGACAAATGTATGGATCAGTGAAATTGGCCGTTCCAACTGCTACGGCACTGGCACCGGCCATAAACATTTCTAAGACATCATCGACGGTTTGCACACCGCCCATGCCGATTATCGGCAGTTCGCTAACGGCAGCCACCTGATTGATCAGCCGGATCGCGACTGGTTTGATGGCTGGACCGGATAAGCCGCCGGTTCTATTTGCTAAGATTGGTTGGCGCGTTTTTAAGTCGATACGCATCCCTAGCAATGTATTGATCATAGTGAAGCCATCCGCTCCGCCTTTTTCAATGGCTTTAGCGATCGGTACGATATCGGTCACGTTGGGACTTAATTTGACGTAGACCGGAACAGTGGCGACTTCCTTGACCGCTTTCGTTAGACGATAGGCTACTTCAGGGTCGGTCCCAAAAGCGATTCCGCCGTGTTTTACATTTGGGCATGAAATATTTAATTCAATGGCTTTGACGTTTGGTGCGTCACCGATTTTAGCGCAGACTTCGACGTAGTCTTCTTCGCAAGCACCTGCTACATTCGCGATGATTGGCAGTTCTTGATACTTTTCTAAACTTGGTAGGATCTCCTCTAGCACGACATCCATGCCGGGATTTTGCAGACCAATCGCGTTTAACATCCCGCTTGGTGTTTCCGCTACGCGCGGAGTTGCATTACCAAAGCGTTCTTTTGGTGTAGTCGCCTTGATCATGATGGCGCCTAATTGATTCAAATCATAGTAATCCGCATACTCCTTGCCAAATCCGAAGCATCCGCTTGCCGGCATAATCGGATTCTTCAGGTCTAACCCGGGTAGTTTCACTGCAATACTCATTAAAAGATGACCTCCCCTGCTTGGAAAACGGGCCCGTCTTCACATACTTTGACACTCTTGTTTTCATCCTCAGGTACATGACAGACGCATGCATAGCAGGCGCCCATCCCGCAAGCCATGCGGGATTCTAATGAAAGCTGCACATTGTCAACTTCACTGTACAATTGTTCGACTGTTTTTAAAAGACCGTTATTGCCGCAAGCAAAGACCGCGTCTGGTTGGCGTTCTTCTGCCAGTAATAAATTACCGACATTGCCTTGGATACCAAACGTTCCATCATCAGTTGAAAATTGCGTCTCACCTAATGCTTGGAATTCATCCGCATAATAAACCACTTCCTGTGTCCCAAAGCCTAAGAAATGGATGACCTTTACCCCTTTTGCCTTAAGCTCTTTTGAAAGCTGGTATAAAGGGGGAACTCCAATCCCGCCACCCACGATAAAGGCAGTGTCTCCGGCATTCAAGCTGTCGATTTCAAAGCCATGACCTAATGGTCCCATCACATCCAGTTGATCGCCAGCGGACATTTCAGAAAAATAGCTGGTCCCATCACCTTCCACACGATAAATGATCGTGCAGGTGCCTGCAGATTGGTCGTATTGATTAATACTAATGGGACGGCGTAATAATAAATCACTTCTTGGTACGCGAATATGCAAGAACTGCCCCGGCATCGTCATTTCTTTGACTAATTCTCCGGTTAAAACCAATTCATAGATTCTCGGTGCTAACTCTTGTTGACGAACAATCGTCATCATTTCCTGCTTCATAACGGCCTCCCTATAAATCGCCAGAGTGAAGCATGCTCCACTCTGGATGAATTAAATTTCTTGGATTGAAAATGCGCGTGATTCCATGACTCTTAAGATGGCATCCGCTGTGTCTAAGGATGTGAACAATGGTACACCGTGCTCAACTGCTTCGCGGCGAATGATAAAGCCGTCTTCGGATGAATTTTGGCGATTTTTATCGGTCGTATTGATGACCACTTGCGCTTTGCCCGTGCGAATCAAATCAATCACATTGTGATCGTCTGATTCAGAGATTTTCGCGATTCGTTCCGCACTTAAGCCGTTTTCTTCTAAGAAATTGGCTGTCCCTTCTGTCGCAACTAAACTGTAGCCGACAGCCTTGAAGCGTTTTGCCAAATCTAGCGCTTCATCCTTGTTTTCATCAGCTACCGTGAATAGGACTGCGCCGAAATCTGGTAAATGTAAGCCGGATGCTGCGAAGGCTTTATACAGGGCTTTTGCCAAATTGCGATCGGTTCCCATGACTTCACCCGTTGATTTCATTTCAGGTCCTAAGTAAGTATCAACCTTTTGCAGCTTCGTGAAGCTGAAGACTGGTGCTTTGACGTGAACCATGTCGCTTTCAGGATAAAGGCCATCTTCATAGCCGAGATCCTTCAGGCTTTGGCCTAAGATTGCTTTTGTTGCGATCTGCGCCATCGGAATATTCGTGATTTTACTCAAGAATGGCACCGTTCGACTCGCACGCGGATTGACTTCGATGACAAAGACTTCATCGTTATGGATGACAAACTGAATGTTCATCATGCCGATGCAGTTCATGCCTAATGCTAACCGGCGGGTGTAATCTTCAATTGTTGCCTTCAACTCATCGGAGAAGGTTTGTGGTGGATAGACCGCCATCGAATCGCCTGAGTGAACCCCTGCGCGTTCGATATGTTCCATAATTCCTGGGATCAAGACGGTTTCACCGTCACAGATGGCGTCTACTTCACATTCCTTACCGACTAAGTAGCTGTCGACTAAAACAGGATGTTCTGGAGAGGCTTTAACCGCGTGGGCCATATAGTCTTCCAAATCGGATTGGTTTTCAACGATTTCCATCGCCCGTCCGCCTAAGACATAGCTTGGACGAACCAAGACTGGATAACCGATTCTTTCAGCGATCTTAACTGCTTCTTCCGCGCTCGTTGCTGTATCACCTGGCGGTTGCGGAATGGATAGACTTTTCAGCACCTGTTCGAACTGATCACGGTCTTCCGCGCGGTCTAAGTCTTCGATGGTTGTTCCTAAAATTTTAACCCCATTGTTAACTAAAGGTTCAGCAAGATTAATCGCGGTTTGTCCACCGAATTGGACGATGACCCCGATCGGTTGTTCTAACTCAATCACGTTCATCACATCTTCAAGGGTTAACGGCTCGAAGTAGAGCTTGTCTGATATGGAGAAATCAGTCGAAACTGTTTCTGGATTGCTGTTCATAATGATCGCTTCATAACCAGCTGCTTGAATCGCTTTTACCGAGTGGACGGTCGCATAGTCAAACTCCACTCCTTGCCCGATTCGGATCGGACCTGAACCAAGAACCAGGACAGATTCTTTGTCAGAACGAACACTTTCATTTTCAAATTCGTAGGTACTGTAAAAATATGGCGTTTGAG
The DNA here is from genome assembly GCF_018917525.1 of Enterococcus raffinosus. Classification (GTDB taxonomy): domain Bacteria; phylum Bacillota; class Bacilli; order Lactobacillales; family Enterococcaceae; genus Enterococcus_A; species Enterococcus_A raffinosus_A. Next base: position 7,153 of record NZ_JAHLOS010000006.1, read on the forward strand.
ATTCAAATTCTGCCGCACAAGTATCTACCATCTTGTAGACTGGAACGATTTTTTCGGCGGTTCGGAATTCCCGCACTTCATTTGCTGTCATATCCCAAAGCTGAGCGATCTTCACATCCGCAAAACCATTCTGTTTGGCTTTCTTCAATAGCTCAACATCTTTTTTGTTTTGGGCTAAAGCTGTTTCTAATTCAACGATATGAAGCAGCTTATCTAGGAAGAAAAGATCGACTTTGGTTAGCTCATTGATTTCTTCGATTGAATAGCCGCGACGAATCGCTTCAGTTAGATAGAACAAGCGATCATCTTGTGCCTTGACCATTTTTTCAGTAAGGGCTTCATCAGTCACTTCACTTAATTCTGGCAGCTCCGCATGGTAAGTTCCAATTTCTAGTGAGCGAACAGCCTTCAGTAATGATTCTTCGATGTTCCGGCCGATCGCCATGACTTCACCGGTGGCCTTCATTTGTGTGCCTAAGACACGTTCGCCGCTTTCAAATTTATCAAAGGGCCAACGCGGGATTTTCGCAACGACGTAATCTAATGCTGGTTCGAACTCGGCATAAGTGGTTTCCGTGACTGGATTTTTCATTTCATCCAGCGTCAAGCCTACCGCGATTTTCGCCGCTAGCTTCGCAATTGGATAACCTGTCGCTTTACTTGCTAGAGCGGATGAGCGAGAAACCCGCGGATTTACTTCGATTACATAGTAGTTGAAGCTGTATGGGTCAAGGGCCAGCTGTACATTACAGCCGCCTTCGATTTTCAATGCGCGGATGATCGATAAGGAAGCGTCCCGCAGCATTTGATATTCATAGTCAGATAATGTTTGGCTTGGTGCGAAGACGATTGAATCACCGGTATGAATGCCGACTGGATCGAAGTTTTCCATGTTACAAACCACGATGGCATTATCGGCAGAATCCCGCATCACTTCATATTCGATTTCCTTGAAGCCGGCGATTGATTTTTCAATCAAACATTGCGTCGCAGGTGAAAGCTTCAAGCCGTTTTCAGCGACAGTCCGAAGCTCTTCTTCGTTGTCACACATCCCGCCGCCAGTGCCGCCTAGTGTAAAGGCTGGACGAACGATGATCGGGTAACCGATGGTATTGGCGAAGGCAACCGCCTCTTCAACGGTATTCACGATCTCAGATTCAGGAATTGGTTGGTTCAACTCTTCCATCAATTGCTTGAACAAGTCGCGGTCCTCTGCTTGATCGATCGCCGATAATTTTGTTCCCAGCAATTCGATTTTTAACTCATCTAAAATGCCTGAATCTGCTAATTCCATTGCCATGTTCAGGCCAGTTTGCCCGCCTAATGTTGGCAGGATCGCATCTGGCAATTCTTTGCGTAGGATGCGAGAAACAAATTCGAGCGTGATTGGTTCGATATAAACACTGTCCGCGATTTCTTTGTCGGTCATGATTGTTGCTGGGTTTGAATTCACCAGAACAACTTCATAGCCTTCTTCTTTTAACGCTAAGCAAGCTTGTGTGCCGGCGTAATCAAATTCCGCGGCTTGTCCGATCACGATAGGTCCAGAACCGATCACCATGATCTTTTTAATATCTGTACGTTTTGGCATTTATGCTTGCTCCTTCCATGCATCCATCATTTCCATAAACTCATCAAATAAATGAACCCCGTCATGTGGTCCCGGTGCAGCGTCTGGGTGATACTGAACGCTGAAGGCTGGGTAATTCCGATGACGAACCCCTTCAACCGTGCCGTCATTGACCTCTACGTGGGTCACCATTAATTTCTCTGGATCAATTGTTTTTTCATCCACTGCAAATCCATGATTCTGTGAAGTAAAATCGATACGACCGGTAGCGATTTCCCGTACCGGATGATTCAGTCCGCGGTGTCCAAATTTCATCTTGTAAGTATCTGCACCGTTGGCTAATGAGAACAGCTGGTGTCCAAGACAAATCCCGAAAATCGGGACTTTTCCTTGAATCTGCTGAATCATTTCGATTGCTTCTGGCACATCTTTCGGATCTCCAGGACCATTGGTCAGCATCACGCCATCTGGACAAAGGTCTAAAATCGTTTGAGCATCAGTGTTATAAGGCATCACAGTCAAATTACATTCGCGACGTGATAATTCTCGCAGAATACTGTGTTTTAGACCGAAGTCGATCACGACCACATTGCGGCCTACGCCTGGGCTTGGGTAAGGAGTTACTGTAGAAACTTGTGCAACTTGGTTCGTTGGTAAGACCGTTGCTTTTAGTTGATCAAACGAATGTTCAAACTGATCGGCTGGATCAACAATGCTGCCTTTCATGGTTCCAACGCTGCGTAATTTTTTCGTTAATGCGCGGGTGTCAATTCCGGAGATTCCGGGAATCCCTTTGCGCTTCAAAAATTCGTCTAACGTCATTTGGTTGCGCCAGTTGCTGGCTAAGCGGGCGTGTTCTTTTACGATCACGCCTTTACAGGTGGGTGCGATGGATTCATAATCATCGCGGTTCACGCCATAATTTCCGACCATTGGATAGGTGAAGGTAATGATTTGTCCATTGAAGCTTTGGTCCGTAATCGTTTCTTGATAACCGGTCATACTTGTGGTGAAAACCACTTCGCCGACCACATTTGCTTCAGCGCCGAAGCCTTCCCCTTCAAATACTGTGCCATCTTCTAATATTAAAAGTCTTTTCAACGTCTTAGTCCTCCTTGTTGTATACCAACTGACCATCCACGAAGGTCATCAGTGTCGCACCCTTGACTGGCCAGCCAGTGAAAGGCGTGTTCACTCCTAATGAAGCAAATTTTTTGTCATCGATTTTTTCTTCGTGACTAAGGTCAAATACCGCGATGTCCGCTGGCTGACCAATGTTTAAGGTTCCCACCGTCATTCCGAAAATCTCTGCTGGCTTGACTGCCATCCAATCAATCACTTGTTCTAAAGTAAAGCGTCCTGTTTCAACAAAGTGTGTATAGATTAATTGGAAGGCCGTTTCGCTGCCGACGATTCCGAATGGTGATTTCAAGAAGCTTTGATTTTTCTCTTCGAAGCCGTGAGGCGCATGGTCGGTTGCGATACAGTCGATCGTACCGTCAAGCAACCCTTCGATCAAGGCTTCGCGGTCTTCCACTCCGCGTAACGGTGGATTCATTTTCCAGTAGCCGTGATCCTCTGGAATATTTTCATCGACTAAGATCAAGTGATGCGGAGAAACTTCTGCGGTTACGTGCACACCGGCTTTCTTCGCGTCGCGGATGACACGCACACTTTCTTTAGTGGAAACGTGGCAAACATGGTAGTGTACGCCGGTTTCCTCTGCTAAGATCAGGTCTCTAGCGATTTGTGAAGATTCAGTCGCACTTAAAATGCCTGGTAAATCTAACTTTTCGCTGATTTTCCCGTGATGCATTACGCCGCCGAATAATAAGGATTCATCTTCGGTGTGAGCGACGAGCGCCATATTATTTTCCGCGGCTTCCTTCATGGCTAGATACATGGTTCCAGCTGTTTGTACCCCTACGCCATCATTCGTGAAGGCGAAGGCGCCGGCTGCTTTCAAGCCTTTTTGATCGGTTAAGGTTTCGCTGCGAAGCTCTTCCGTGATTGGTGCGTATTGATGGACTTTTACGACTGCATCCTTATCAATGATCGCTTTTACGTCGTTGAATTTTTCGACGGTGTCAGGAACAGGATCAAGATTCGGCATCGCGCAGACTGTTGTGTAGCCGCCGCGAGCTGCCGCCTTTGAGCCATCCTTGATGGTTTCTTTATAAGTAAAGCCTGGTTCTCGTAAATGAACATGAACATCAACTAAACCTGGTGTAATTAATTGATTGTTTGCGTCGTACTCTTGATCAAACGAAATGCCCGAAAAGTCTTTGCCGATACCGGCGATAATCCCGTCCTCTAGCCAAAGGTCACATGCCATTGTTTGATTGTCTTTTGTTACGATCTTTCCATTTTTAATTAATGTTTTCATATTATCTGCCCCTTTACGCTTTTCCATTAAGTACTGCTTCTAAAATAGCCATCCGAATATAGACACCATTGGTCATTTGCGGAACGATTCGTGACTGTAAACTTTCAACTAAACTGTCCGCAATTTCGACATCACGATTCACAGGTGCTGGATGCATGATGATCGCTTTTTCTTTCAATTGTTTCCCGCGTTCAATCGTTAACCCGTATTTTTGATGGTACTCTTCTTTCGAAAAGCTTTCCTGTCCATCATGCCGTTCGTGTTGTACTCTTAAGAGCATCATGACATCCACCTCTGGTACAAGCTCATCCAAAGGACGGTAAGTGCCGTAGACATCAAAGCTTTCGTCATACCATTCTTCCGGTCCGGAAAAGAACACTTCTGCACCCAGGCGTTTCAGCATTTGCATATTAGATTTTGCGACGCGCGAATGGGTAATATCCCCTGCAATCACGACTTTTAATCCAGCAAAGCGGCCAAACTCTTGATAAATCGTCATTAGGTCAAGCAAACATTGCGTTGGATGCTGCCCACTGCCGTCCCCGCCGTTGACGATCGAACATTGAATCGTTTTGCTTTGGATTAATTCATCGTAGTAATTTTCATCCCCGTGACGAATCACCGCGACATCAACACCTAGTGCCGACATTGTTAACACAGTATCGTACAATGTCTCGCCCTTTTGAACCGAGCTGGTTTTGGCGTCAAAATCAATCACATCAAGTCCGAGTTTTTTCTCAGCGACTTCAAAACTTTTATGGGTCCGGGTGCTGTTTTCAAAGAAAAGATTAGAGACAAAATATTGGTCCTTGTGGGGTGTCCAGCGCGCACCTTGTTTGAACTGCTGCGCTCGGCGAATCAGTCCCATTACCTCTTGATCGGTTAGAGCTTCGACGGTCAATAAATGTTTCAGACTGATCTCTTCAGACTGGATGATCATGAAATTTCCTCCTTTAATTCCTAGATAAAGTGATTATTTCTCGCTACGTGCCTGTTCCGGCAAGATTAAGTTCAAGATAATTCCTAAAACTGTGGCTAATGCCATGGCAGATAAGGTGAAGGTTCCTGCTTCAAAGACCAAACCGCCAATACCGATGACAAGGATGGTTGAAGCGATCAATAGATTCTTTTTCTTATCAAAGTCAATTTTGTTTTCAATTAAGATTTTCAATCCGCTAGCTGCGATGACTCCGAACAAGATGAAGCTGATACCTGAGATCACCGGCCCTGGGATACTTAAGATCAAGGCACTGAGTTTGCCGACAAATCCTAGTAAGACTGCGAAGACTGCTGCACCGCCGATAACGAACACACTGTGAACACGAGTGATCGCAAGGACACCGATGTTTTCTCCGTAACTGGTTACTGGCGGTCCGCCTACTAGGCCTGCGACGATTTGTGCTAATCCATCGCCCATCAATGTGCGATCCAAACCAGGATCTTCGAAAAAGTTGCGTTTTGTCAGCTTGTTCAAGACCATCAAGTGACCGATATGCTCAGTCATGGTTACGAAGGCGATAGGCGCCATCGTGGTAATCGCATTGACGTACAACTTTGGCTGATAAGTGGCAAATGGTACGCTGAAAGCGGGCATTGCCAACCATTTTGCGTCGATGATCGGTTGATAGTCGATGATGCCGAAGATCATTGCCGTTACATAGCCGCCAACAATTCCTAACAGGATTGGGATCAAGCCTAAAAATCCGGTGAAGAACATGTTGAAGAAAATCGTTAAGGCTAGAGTAATCAAAGCAACTAACACATATTTGAAGCTGTATTCGCCATTGTTATACATGGCATTCTGTGCGGCGTTGCTGGCTAAGCCTAAGCCGATAACCATGACAACTGGTCCAACAACGATTGGCGGTAAAATTTTATCCAACCAGCCCGAGCCAATTTTTTTAATAATGAAGGAAACGATCAAGTAAACCAAGCCGCAGGTCAAAGCACCTTGAGCGACTGCTGGATAACCATCACTCTTCATTAATAATTTCATCGCCGCAATAAAGGCGAAGCTGCTGCCTAAGTAAGCAGGTATTTTGCCTTTGGTTACAGTCAGGTAAACCAATGTTCCTAGCCCTGAACTTACCAGTGCGATACTCGGATTGATTCCGACTAAGATCGGTACCAAAACCGTTGCACCAAACATGGTGAATAAGTGTTGAATACTTAAGCCGACCCAGTGTCCTGCACTTGGGCGATCGTGAATATCTAAAACAACGTCATCATTATGAAACTCTTGCATGAAACTTCCTCTTTCTAGTGTCTAAACATTTGTCTGATTAGTCTTCTTTTTGAATTAAGATGCGATCTTGTCCGTCGTTTTCTTCCATTTCAACGACGATTTCTTCCGTTAAAGCCGTCGGAATATTTTTTCCGACATAATCGGCACGAATCGGTAATTCGCGATGTCCGCGGTCGACTAAGACGGCTAATGAGATGCGGTTTGGACGACCTAAATCGATGACTGCGTCTAGCGCTGCGCGAATCGTTCTGCCGGTGAACAAGACATCGTCGACCAAGATTACTTCTTTGCCCTCAATTGAAAAAGGAATATCTGATGAATGTAATTCCGGTTCAGCTTCCGCTACATTCACATCGTCCCGATACAATGTAATATCCAACTCCCCAACCGGGACATCGATGTGCTCCAATTGCTTAAGGCGTTCTGCGATTCTTTGTGCGATAAAAATCCCGCGGGTTTTGATCCCGATCAAGACGATATCCTGAACCCCCTTATTTCGTTCGATGATCTCGTAAGTAATCCGAGTCAACGCTCGTTTCATTGTTACCTCATCTACTACCTCTTTTTTATACATCCTGTCTCCTCCTTATTTGTTTTAATGAATTAATTTTTCAGGGAAAAATTAGTTCGATTCAAATGCCGTATATCATTCAACTAGAGTGTTCACGCGGATGATCGGCTCAGCTTTTGGAACTAGTTTCTCTTCCTAAAGTAAACTGCGAAAAGTTGAACTGACATCCTTATTCGTTTAAATGCCTTTATTTTTCGCAAAAAAACTCCTACCCGTAGTTAGGTAGGAGGAATGTTATCGACTTCGTCAAAATGATAGTGTTCACCTAGGCGCACCTAGTCTAAATCACTATCTACTTCCTTCTTAGCCTCACGGGACTACTCTTAAAGGATTACTATTTAGTTATTTATTTCTTACTACAGACACTATACTATTCCTGATTTAAGAAATCAATCTTTTTCTTTTAACTGTTTCAAAGTTTTTTTGAAAATTTCTGGCAGCGGTGCTTCAAAGACCATCATCTCGCCTGTCGTAGGGTGTTCAAAGCCCAATAATTTCGCATGCAAAAATTGTCCATTGCCCTTCAAGGTTTTCTTTGGCCCATACAAAGGATCGCCAGCGACTGGATAACCGATGTATTGCATGTGTACTCTAATTTGATGAGTACGCCCCGTTTCTAGCTGTAATTCAATTAACGTGAAGCCTTCAAAACGTTTCAAGACTTCAAAATGTGTCACAGCCGGTTTACCGTCTTCGATCACGGCCTGCATTTTTCGATTAACTTTTGAACGACCAATTGGTGCTTCGATTCGTCCCTTTTCGTGAGGAATCTCTCCGTGAACTAGCGCCACATATTTTCTTAAAGAGGTTTTATCTTTCAGCTGTTTCGCTAATGCTTCATGGGAGCGGTCATTTTTCGCCACCATCAATAAACCTGAAGTATCCTTATCGATACGGTGGACGATCCCTGGGCGAATCACATCATTGATCGTTGATAGGCTTTTGATTTGATACAATAATCCATTCACTAGCGTACCTTTGGGATGGCCTGCAGATGGATGGACCACCATGCCTTGAGGTTTATTTACCACCACGACATCGTCATCCTCATAGACAATATCCAAATCTAGATTTTCGGGAATAAGATCCAACTCTTCGGGTTCAGGAATCTCGATCAGGATTTTATCTCCAGCATTTACTTTGTAATTTGCCTTGATGACTTTGCCTTCAATGGAAACATGTTGTTCCTTGATCCATTGTTGAATCTGTGAACGAGAATAATCAGCCAGGCGGTCATTCAAGACCTTATCGATCCTCCCGGTTTCTTCTTTTATCATTACTTCAATTTGATTAGTCATTTTTCTTGTCTCTCTCATCTAATAGAATATAAATAAAAATCATAATGACACCTATCACTAAAGCCATGTCAGCGATATTAAAAATTGGAAAATTAATGAAATCCAAACGGAACATATCCACGACATAACCTAAACGGAAACGATCGATGAAATTACCGATGGCCCCAGCTAAAAAGAAGCTCAAGCCTAAGGTCAGCCATTTACTTTCTTGTAAATGTTTGACTAAATAATAAATCACCGCAACTACTGCAACAATCGTGATAACAATAAAAAAGATTTGCTGTCCTTCAAAGAGACTAAACGCGCCTCCGGTATTGCGAATATGGGTTAGTGACAAAATATTTGGAAGGATCGTTTGACTTTCACCAAAATTATACTGATTGACGATCCACCATTTGAACCATTGGTCGAGCGCGATGATTCCTGCACTTAATAATAAATAAATGACTAACAAGCTTATTGCTCCCCTTCTTGACTATAAATATCTCGCGGTCGAATAATGCCCAACAGATTGCCATCCGAATGTCCATCTTTAGTAATCAAGATCGCTTCTAAAATGGCTTCTGTCTGAAACATTTTTTCTACCTCAGAAACTTTTGTATCAGCTGAAACAAATTTGAAATTCGTGCGCTTGCCGTTTCCTAACAATAAATCTTCAGCTATACGACCCTTAAGACTAACTGAACCAGATAGACTAGCTTGAGCAAAATAAAACCCAATGGTTCTCAAAGTAATCAAGCCCATAAACTTTCCAGAGTCATAAACCGGAAACTGGGAAAAACGTTTTTCCGTGATGATTTTCATGATTTCTACCAATGGCAGATTTCGTTCAAATCCAGTGACTTTTTTACCAAACCTTGGCAACACCTTTTCTGGACGCAATAAGCTTTCCTCGATTTGTTTAATGCGTGTAACTGCCCAATCATTCGGCTCAGCAATAACAAAATCATCCGCCACTTGATCATGCACAATCGCATTGCGCAATTGTGCCAGCTGCAGCAAATCATTCTCGCTGTCGCCAATTAAGTTATCTCGCCGTTTTGATAAGCGTCTCACCGCTTCACTAAAGCTCATATTCACCGGATTGCCTAATTGCCGCTTTAGTTCCTTTTCAATCCGATTAAAGGTACTCAAAAAAATATCCGCCCGTTCTCCCATTCGACTGCTCCTTATTTCTTACTAATGAAATTTTTTCTTTTAAATCACCTAACTAGATTTTTCAAACGATTTCTGAAAAATTTTTTTTGATTCTAATTCAGGTAAAATTCGATAGCTCCAGTATAAGTGAAAAAAAGCGTGATGGAAAGTCTCAGGTGTGAGGAAAATTAGAAGTGAACATTTAGAGAAGTGTTTGAGGAATAAAGGTAAGTGAAATTTACTTGGTTCGCTGAACATTATGCAGCTGACTCTCAGCGAAGTTAATAAAACTATGAAAATCGGACTCGTCAAATAACCCGCTATTTCAGCAGGTTTAAAAATTCTGATTTTTTTCTTACACCAACTAAGCCTATTATTGTTGAATGTCCGCTTTATACCAACGTTGGATTTCTGATAAAGCAAACAAAGTTTTTATAAATGCTGTTTTTGTATTTTCTTTAAAATGATTGGTTAGCTTTTCAGTCTCTCAATCAATGTAAATTGATTGTCTTCAAGCCAAACATCCTCCAGCTCAGCATTGACGTGCATGCAAGCAATTAGGATCGAAGTCGTCTGTTGATCATTCAATTCTTGAAGATCAATTCCCTTAGGCAGTCCAATTTTTTGAATCAAAATATCTGGTTCTGGTCTTTCTTCTGTAATGATCAGATCCTCTGGAATTCGAATCAATTGTTTTTCAGACGCCGCACTTTTTTCTTGAAGCGTGTCTTCATCGTTTCGGTTATCAAAGATTTTTGACTCAGTGGTTTCGACAAATTTTGCTTCAACCGCTTTTTTGAAGAGTCCCACACCGTCTTGGTCAAATAGATCAACGATTGCTAGTTTTCCCAAAGAGGACTTGATTTTTTCTGTTGGCAAGTCACGATTGACGTCTTTGATACTAAAACGATGATAGTTTCCGTTGCTTTTTTCATATTTAACTTGTAATCTTATTCTCGTTTTGCCTATACTCTCCACCCCTTTTCTATTTATCCTGAAAAAATCAGCTTCATGAACCAACCAAGCTTTCCAAAGGCATTTTGGCAAAATGGGTATATAGTTTTTCTAGCTTATCGGCAATGAAATGTTTGACCGTAAATAATCTTCGTGATAACACTTTCCATTCTTTTTTATCAAAGTAATCTTCGAAAAAAATAGACAAACGACGCAATAAACGCGTATTTTTAGTTTTCATGAAGATATGTTTGACGATATCCACCATCATAAAAGAAAAATCGTCATTGGTTAATTCTTCTCGTACTTGCAGTACAAGTAAAAATTCCAAGGTATCTTTTGCATCGCCAGTTTCAAAATAGTATTTTCTGATTCGCTTTTCTAACGTCTTTCGCTTCAGTGAAAAAAGCTGATTTTTGTTTAATAGATGCTTCTTCATAAACATCCTCCTCTCTTTAGATTATCTATAGTCAAGTATTGGCTGCTCTTCCTCAATAGCTGTGCACCGCCGTTGCTAAAAGAGAAGCGCGTACAATTATTTTCTTAGTTAAGAATCGTTCGTGCTTATCTCACGCTTAAAAGATAGCTCTTTTTTTAACCGTTTACATTCCTAAATGTTTATTATTTTTTAAACATAATGATCATCACAAAACAATTCGTTGGTAGAACAAAGTTTATTTGATATTAAAATAACGATGATAAATTCTATCTTTGTTGAAAATGTTAGGTTATTCTATCAAATCACGCAAAAAATCCTCAGCATCGAATAAAATGCTAAGGGTTTTTTATGGATATTGAGTTAATATCGACCTATTTTAGTAATACAGAGTTAATAATTTCCAAGCCTTTTGTCAATTCTTCTTGGCTGATGGTCAAAGGGGGCAGTAGTCTAAGCACGTTTTTACCAGCTTTGATTGCTAAAAGATTTTGTACCTTCAACTCTTGAATTGTCTGTTGCAGCGTTTCTGGCGAATTTAATTCGATCCCCACCATCAAGCCTTTTCCTCGAACATCAAGAACTTTTTCAGATTTTCCACTCAATTTGATCAGTTCATCCATTAAATACCGACCTTTAACTGCAACTTCTGCTAAAAATTCCGGCTGATTGATTTCGCCTACTACAGTATTCGCCACACTCATCGCCAAATTGTTTCCGCCAAAGGTTGTCCCATGAGAACCTGGGCCAAAAGCTTCGGCTAGTTCGATTTTTCCTAACATGGCACCCACTGGAATGCCGTTAGCCAAAGCTTTGGCGATCGTAATGATATCTGGTTCGATCTGATAAGCTTCAAACGCGTAGAAGGTTCCTGTTCTTCCCATACCGGTTTGAATTTCATCAATGATCAATAAACTGCCGTTTTCTTTACATAGTTTTGCGACTGACTGAAGCCATTCTTTCTCCGCTGGTATGATTCCGCCTTCGCCTTGGATAACCTCCAACATGACTGCGGCCACGTTTTCATCTAACTGTTCCTTCAATGGAGCTAGTTCGTTGTATGGAAGATAATCAAATCCTTCGACGATCGGATAAAAGCCCTCTTGCAAAGCTGGCTGTCCTGTCGCACTCAAAGCCCCGTAAGTCCGTCCGTGGAATGATTGCTCAAAGCTAAGAATTTTCGAACGCCCAGTGGCCTTTCTAGCTAATTTAATCGCCGCTTCATTGGCCTCGGTTCCGCTATTGCAAAAGAAAGCCAAATAATCCTTTCCCTTGGTCAATTTTTCAGCTACCTGCTCTTGCAGATGATTGGAATACAAGTTCGAGCTGTGCCAAATTTTATCTGCTTGCTCAGCCAATGCCTGCATCACTTTTGGATTGTTATGACCTAAATTTGTGACAGCGATTCCGCTCATAAAATCCAGATAGCTGTTTCCCTCTTGATCATACACATAGCTTCCTGAACCCTTAATCAGATCAATCGTGTCTCTTGCATAATTTGGAAACAAATGACTCATGCAAAGACCCCCTCCTTTACGATTACAGTACCTGCACATTCGATACAATTGGTAATATGAACTTCTGAAACACCATTTTCTAACGCATCGACAGCACTATTTAGTTTAGGGATCATGCCCCCAGTAATCACTTTCGCCGCTTTCAATTGCTCAACTTCATGGATTGATAGTTTTTCAAGCCATTGTTCGTCTTGCTTCACTCCTGGTACATCTGTCAACAAATACAATACATCTGCTTCAAGGGCTTCAGCGATTTTACACGCAGTATCGTCCGCATTGATATTAAGCCATTGGCCGTTTGCTGTCATTCCTAAAGGAGCGATAATCGGAATGTAGTTCTTATGCAAAACCCCTTCAATAGCTGCCGGATTGATCTCGGTGATTTCACCAACATAACCCAATTTTTCTTGATCAATAAAGGTCCCTTGAATCATACTGTCGCTAGAAGCGTTCAGACCAATCGTGCCGAAGCCTTGTTGTTGGAATAACGTTGTAATCGTTGGTTGTACTTGGCCAATCAGAACCATTTGAGTAACCTTTAAGGCTTGTTCCGTTGTAACACGTAAGCCCTCTTTGATCATTACAGGGATATTCAAACGTTCCATCATTTCCGTGATGTAGTATCCCCCGCCGTGAACGATAATGATCTCATGCCCATGAGCTTGCCATGATTCAATTTGTTCAAAAAAATTATCTGTTAAATTATCACTGGCTACACCACCGATTTTTACGACTATCTTGCCCATTTTTTTCGCTCCTTAAATGAATTTATTCTATACCGGATATTTTTATGTGTGATACAACGCATTCACTTCGACATATTTATAGGTTAAATCACAGCCCCATGCTTGTCCGCTTTGCTCACCGATATTCAGATCAACGGTAATATTGATTTTTTCCTTCTCCAAAGTCTGTTTCATCAAAGCTTCGTCAAATTCCTGCGGCTGGCTGTTTTTCAATAATTGCTGATCGCCAATCCACATGTCTATTTTTTCAGGATCAGTGTGGGAGCCGGCATAACCGACTGCGCAAATGATTCGTCCCCAATTGGGATCTTCGCCGAACATCGCCGTTTTTACTAAACTAGAACCGACCACCTTCTTCGCGACTAAACGTGCCTCGCTGCCGTTCAGAGCACCAACTACTTGTGCTTCGATCAATTTAGTCGCGCCTTCGCCATCTTTGGCTATCTTCTTCGCTAACGTCTCACTGACTAGTTGAAACATCGCGACGAATTTTTCAAACGCTTCGGAATTTTTTTCGATCACAGGGTTTTCTGCCAAGCCATTGGCTAAGACCAGCACCATATCGTTGGTGGATGTATCCCCATCAACAGTGATTTGATTGAAGGTCGTTTCAGTTTTATCTGCCAAGACTTCCTGCAGCAGTTCCTCAGAGATTTGAGCATCGGTTGTAATGAATGCCAGCATCGTTGCCATATTCGGATGGATCATTCCTGAGCCTTTAGCTACACCAGCCATTGTTACCTGCTGACCATTGATTTCTTCCGTAATGACGATTTCCTTTGTCGCTGTGTCGGTTGTCAATATGGCTTCATGAAAAGCGTAGGGTTCTTGCTTCTGCAAATCAATGTTGCTAATTCCTGCTTCGATGATTTCCATTGGTAACTGTTTGCCAATCACACCAGTTGAAGCAACAGCCACACTCTCTTGGGCGATCTTCAAATGAGCTCCTGTTAATTCCTGCATCTCTTTGGCATTTTCCATTCCCAGCTTTCCAGTACAAGCATTAGCAATACCTGAATTGACTACCACTGCTTGAATGGTGGCATCCTTCATTGCTTCTTTTGTAACGAAAATTGGTGCTGCCTTCACTTGGTTTGTCGTATAAACTGCCGCAGCATTGGCAGGAACCTCTGAATAAATGACGCCTAAATCTTTCTTCTCTTTTTTTAATCCTGCATGTAAGCCAGTGGCATAGAAGCCTTTAGGACTGGCGATTGTTCCATCTATGATTTGCATACTCTTCACACTCCGACATTTTTTATGGATAAATTGGTACTAGGTTTAGACCAGTGGTTTCAGGCCAACCGGCTAGATGATTTAGATTATGAACGGCTTGTCCAGCGGCGCCCTTTACTAAATTATCCAATACTGTAACAACAGTAATGATATTGGTCACTTCATTGTAAGCTACTCCAATATCACAGAAATTCGAGCCAACGATCTGCCGCAAGTTCGGGTAAACATCTTGTGCTTGAACTCGGACAAAAGGCTTTTCTTGATAAAAGGTTTGAAAGATTTCTAAAACCTTTTCTTGAGTCAGCTTTTCCTTACTGCGAGCATAGGTTGTAATAAAAATGCCGCGAGTCACTGGAATTAAGGAAGTCGAAAATTGGATCGCTGGAATATTTTCATTCCATTGCTTTAATTGCTGCATGATTTCTGGAATATGCTGGTGACTGTTCATTTTGTACAGTGTCATATTTTCATTGCTGTTAACAAAATGACTAGACTCCGATAAATTCTTGCCTGCCCCGGATAAACCAGATTTTGCATCCACGATGATCGAATCGCTTTCGATGATGTCTTGCTGAACCAGCGGTGCCAAAGATAAAAGTGTTCCCGTAGCATAGCATCCAGGGTTAGCGATTAATTTTGACGAAGGTTCTGCATAAAAATCAGCTAGTCCGTAATGAGCATTTTGTAAAATTTCAAAGGGCGCACTTGAATTTTTATACCATTTTTCATATTGTCCATCTGTTTTTAATCGAAAATCACCTGAAAGGTCAATAACTGGAAAATCAGCCTTCACAAAAGTTGTGGCGATCTCTTTAGAAATCCCTGATGGTGTAGCAAAAAAGACTAAGTCTGACTGCTCCATGATTTTCGTAGAATCAATTGGTTCCAAAGGGAGGTCCAACAAGCGATTTAAATGGGGCAGATACTCATCGATATCTTTGCCGTTTTGCGAATGACTGTGAATAGAGCTGATCTCTACCTTAGGATGCTGCAACAGTATTCGGACCAACTCGATCCCACTGTAGCCCGTCACTCCGATAATCGAAACTTTCATATAAACCCCTCCTTTTCCTATTAATGATAGAAAGTTTCAAAAGACAAAACTTTCCTCTAATGTTCAAGCCGTATAGCATTCTTGGAATTGAATAATAATACGATTAGAAAGCTGCTATTTCTGACGATTATACGTGTAGTGTTTATACAAGTCAATGGTTTTTTATAAATTATTTTGCATATTTTATCGAAAATATGCAAAATCAGCTTTTGAATATACAAAAAAGGAGCAAACGCCCGCTTTCACGAGTGTTTGCTCCTTTCATTATTTTAAAACAAGCCGATAGCATTTCCTTTTTCATCAACATCCATATTTAAAGCAGCAGGTTTCTTAGGCA
Source organism: Enterococcus raffinosus (assembly GCF_018917525.1). GTDB lineage: Bacteria > Bacillota > Bacilli > Lactobacillales > Enterococcaceae > Enterococcus_A > Enterococcus_A raffinosus_A. The sequence goes on from NZ_JAHLOS010000006.1 coordinate 22,640, forward strand.
ATCCCGGCATCGTCATGACGTCGCCGGTCAGCGCAACGACAAAGCCTGCACCGATCTTCGGTACAAATTCGCGGATTGTCACATCAAAATCAATTGGAGCCCCTAATTTACTTGGGTCGTCTGATAATGAATATTGCGTCTTCGCCATACAAACAGGCAAACGATCCCAGCCGTATTTCTTGAAGCTGGCCAATTGTTGCTGTGCTTTCTTACTATAGATAACTTCATTTCCACCGTAAATCTCGCGGACAATCGTTTCAACCTTTTCAGTTAAATCATCGTGCTCGCGACTAAAGATTGAATGGAAATTGTTTTCTTCAGTTGCAATTGTTTCAACAATCGTTTGCGCCAAATCAATTCCGCCATCAGGTCCTTTTTCCCAAACGCTAGCTAACTCAACTTTCACATTTTCTTGTTCGCAAAGCTCTTTTAATAGCGAAATTTCCTTATCCGTATCACTGATAAATTCGTTGATAGCAACAACCACAGGTAAACCATACTTGCGCATATTGCGAATATGCTTGGCTAAGTTACTGAAACCTTCTTTCAAGGCATCAAGATTTTCCATACTTAAATCAGCTTTAGCCATTCCTCCGTGCATCTTCAGTGCTCTGATCGTCGCTACGATTACCACAGCATCAGGCGCCTTGCCTAAACTTGGTACCTTAATATCCAAGAATTTTTCTCCGCCAAGATCTGCTCCAAAGCCCGCTTCTGTGACCACATAATCTCCACAATGCAGCGCAGCGCGCGTTGCTAGAATACTATTACAGCCATGAGCAATATTCGCAAATGGTCCGCCATGGACAAATGCCGGTGTTTGGTAAATCGTTTGAACTAAATTAGGCTTGATTGCGTCTTTCAGAACCAGGGCTAGTGCTCCTTCCACCTTCAAATCACCAACTGTTACAGGCTCACGATCAAAGGTATAGGCTACAACGATATTTGATAAACGGTGCTTCAGATCTTCAATATCTGTTGACAGGCATAGGATTGCCATGATTTCGCTGGCAACAGTAATGTCAAAGCCATCTTCGCGAGGAACCCCATTGATCGGACCGCCCAAGCCAACAGTAATATGGCGCAGCTCACGATCATTCAGATCAACAACCCGTTTCCAAATCACGCGTCGGGCATCGATGTTTAATTGATTTCCTTGATGGATGTGGTTATCCAGTAAGGCTGATAAGGCATTATTCGCTGTTGTGATCGCGTGCATATCTCCAGTGAAGTGCAGATTAATATCCTCCATCGGCAATACCTGTGCGTAGCCACCGCCAGTTGCGCCACCTTTGATCCCCATGACTGGTCCTAAAGAAGGCTCGCGTAAAGCAATCACGGTTTTCTTTCCAATTTTATTTAAAGCATCGCCTAATCCGATCGTAACAGTTGATTTTCCTTCCCCTGCCGGCGTTGGATTGATCGAAGTGACAAGGATCAATTTTCCTTCTGGATTTTCTTTCATCCGTTCTAACGCATCAAACTCGATTTTTGCTTTGTATTTGCCATGCAATTCCAAATCATCAAAAGATAAGTTGATTTTTTCTGCGACCTCCGTAATTGGTGCTAAAGTCGTCGCTTGAGATATTTCGATATCAGTTTTCATAAAAACTCCCTTTCCCGAACGTTACTCAGAAAAATACACTTTTTTATTCGTTCCTTTTTATTATAACGAATTTTTTAGAGAAAAACACCACTTAGAATCACCAAACTTATTGATTCGCATTTTTTGTTTCCATCACGTATAATAAAACCAGCAATTGCAAAGGGGTGTTGCGTAATGAATAGTGGCATTGTTAAATGGTTTGATGAAAAAAAAGGGTATGGTTTTATTGCCTATGATGAAAATCAAGAAGTTTTTGTTCATTTCACCGCGATTGAGGAAGAAGGATTCAAAAGCTTGGATCCTGGTGACGAAGTTGAATTTGTAATTGTGGAAGGTGCTCGCGGCATGCAAGCAGCTCATGTAAAAAAGAAATAAACGAAAAGATCAGTCATGACTGATCTTTTCGTTTTCTTCTCTGATCTCAATTTCTGGATAGAACGTCATAAAGTCTTTGATAAAGGCTTCTTTTCTTTTTTTACGCATGGCAAAATGAAAAGAAGCTCCGCTAAGTCCTTTTCGCTGGATGATTACCCCGTCTTTACACGGCGTTAAATAATCGATATGCTCTCGTAAAAGTGTCTCCAGGCGCCAAAACCTGGCATAACGGACTCTTATCCCGGTTTCGTCAATGTTTAAATAGCGATGAAGGCCAACAACAGCAAATAAAATGGCAATACCGATTACAATATTTCCCTGTAAATAAGGCCGCGTTTTTTCCAAGGTCAGAATCAATCCATAAAAAAGAACAATAAAGGTCAACGACCAATAAATGATGCTGATTGACAGCTCCGGTTGCCAAAAATAGCGTTTTTTCTTCATTCATATACTCCTACTCTAAAAAGGATGGTCATTATGTTAAAAGTTTATACTGATGCTGCTACGAATACGCAAAAGAGCGGCGGCGGCATTCTAATTATTTCTGAAAAACAAAAACAGCTTGCGATCTCACTGCCTGAAACCAACAATCATCAAGCGGAATTAGCAGTGATTCTCCATGCTCTAAACTATTTGATCGAACAAAAACTGAATGATCAAACGGTTTTACTCTATTCCGATAGTAAAACTGCAATAAAAATTTTAGACCAAGGACAGACAAAAAACAAGCTCTTTCAGCCATATTTATCAGAGTTTAATGAATTAGCACCGCAATTTCCCTTGCTGGTTCTTCAATGGATTCCAGAAGCAAAAAATAAAGGGGCGGACAATCTTGCCCGCCAAGGTTTGCGAAAAAAATTATAAAACAGGTGATAATAAGCGTGAAAAACGTTGCTTGAAATTCAACCAGTGAGATTGGTTTGCGATTATTTCATCTGTTAATAAAATACATTCCTTCATGTCCTCTTCAAAAATTGTCCGGAATAGCTGTGCGATCTCTGGATCATAAATAAAGCTGCTGACCTCAAAGTTCAATTCATAACTGCGGATATCCTGATTGGTTGAGCCAAAGCTAGCCAGCTCATCATCAACGACAATTGTTTTGGAATGTAAGAAGCCATCGGCATAGTGATAAATCTTCACGCCTCGCTGATGTAAATAATTCGCATAGTATTGAGTCGCTCGGTAAATGAATGGATGATCCGGCATGTTTGGAACCATGATCCGTACATCAATCCCTGATCGTACTGCAATCAAAATAGCGGAAATCATCGTCTCATCTGGTACAAGATAAGGACTTTGGATCCACACGCTTTTCTCAGCCGCCAAGATCATCCGAACAAAGCCGTCTTTAATAATCTGTTCGCTGGAGTCAGGACCATCCGCAACAATCTGCATAGGGACACCTTTTTCGATCTGCTTTTGCGGCAGAACAAAATACTCTGGCAAATAGCTCATCCGGTCGGCTTTATTTTTTACAGAAGCATTCCAATCGCGAATAAAAATTTCCTGCAAGGTGAAACTAGCCGTTCCTTCTATTCGACCGTGCGTATCGCGCCATCTTCCAAAACGTTTAGATTCTCCAAGATACTGATCGCCGACATTAAAACCACCCGTCCAGCTGATCTGTCCATCTATGACAACGATCTTTCGATGTAAGTGGTAATTCAAACGTGTTTTAGCCAAAATATTTCTTGAAGTAATAAACGGCGCAACTTTTCCGCCATTTTTAATCAAGGTCTCAAAAAACTTTTTGTTCGTCTTCGGTGACCCCCATGGATCATAGATCATCCGAACTTCCACACCTTCAGCGGCCTTATCCTCTAAAATACGCATAAAGCGATTACCGATGCGGTCATTGAAGAACGCATAGTATTCCACGTGAATGGTACTTTGAGCTTCCCGCAGGTCTTTAAATAGACGTTCGAATTTCTCTGTGCCGTCTAAGAAAAATTCCAGGTTATTCCGAATTGCTAACGGCGATTCATCCAAATTTTTAAAATATTTTACTAGCGCTGTTGCTGCTGGATACAATTGATCCGGCTCATTGTAATCCACATGCCGATTGTCTTGTTGAATAATTTCGTTGATTTCCTTAACACGGTCCTCATCTTCTTGTTCAAACAGATACATCGTTTCCCCATCGATACCGCGACCGCAAAAGGCATAAATTAAAAATCCAATGACTGGCAAAAAAATCAATGTTAACAGCCAAGCCCAAATCGTTGTAATATTCCGCGGTTTACGAAAAACAGTAATGATTGCCCCCACTAAGTTGACAATAAAAATAAATAAAATAATTTGCTCAATAATTCCCAAATGGTCCCCTCTTTTCAGAAAAATAATTCTCTCATTTGAATTATACCTAAACCGCCTTATTAATAAAAGAAAGTCGCTATGGAATACTCATATTCTCATAAAAAAAGGACAGTGTCACGAAGATACTGTCCTTTAATAAGAAAATTAAGCTAACCAGTTGGCTACTTCAGCTAATGCATCCGCTAGACCGGCTGGATTTTTCCCGCCAGCTTGTGCCATATCTGGACGGCCGCCTCCGCCTCCGCCGACTTTCGGCGCGATTGCTTTAATCAGATCGCCAGCCTTTAAACCTTTTTCATTTGCTGCTGGGCTCATCGCCGCAAGCAGATTTACTTTTTCACCTTGCACAGTTCCTAAAACTAAAACATCTGACAAGGCTTTTTGTTTCCATTGATCCGCCAATTGACGCAATTGATTCATATCTTTCACGTTGACTTGGGCAGTAATCACTGTCGTACCGTTGATTTCTTTGACATCTTTGAAAACATCACCCGCTTGTTGATTCGCTAATTTTGTGGCTAGTTGTTCATTTTCTTTTTGCAGCTCACGTAATTGCTGTTGCAATTGCTCGGTTTTGCTAACAACTTCTTTGATTTGCGGTGATTTCACGATTTGTGCTACTTGTAGCAGCTGTTCTTCTTCTTCACGGAAGGCTTCATAGGCTTCTTTGCCTGTCAATGCCTCGATCCGACGAACACCAGCTCCAATTCCTGATTCAGAAACAATCTTGAACAAGCCAATATCTTCTGTATTAACGACATGTGTTCCACCGCATAGCTCGATCGACCAGTCGCCGATGTTGACTACACGTACATCATGTCCGTATTTTTCACCAAATAAGGCCATCGCGCCCATATTTTTCGCCGTATCGATATCGGTTTCGATCGTTACTACTGGAATAGCTTCCCAAATTTTTTGGTTGACGATTTTTTCCATTTCTTTTAGTTCAACTGCTGTCACCTGACCGAAATGTGTAAAGTCAAAACGTAAATGCTTGTCCGTCACTAATGAACCGGCTTGGTTCGCGTGATCGCCTAACACTTCCTTCAAGGCTTTATGCAAAACGTGCGTTGCCGTATGATTTTTGATGATCTTATTGCGGTACGCCGCATTGACCTGCAAGAAGTATTTTTCGCCTTCTTTTAATGACGCAAGCACTTCAACGGTATGCAGTGCTTGACCATTTGGTGCCTTTTGGACATCGGTCACGTTAGCGATGATTTGTCCCTCGCTATCCACGATCATCCCAATATCTGCGATTTGTCCACCCATCTCAGCGTAAAATGGTGTTTCTGCGAAAATCAAGCGTGCTTCGCCTTCACCGACCATATCAACGATTGCATCGTCCTTTAGGATCACCAGCAATTCACTTTCGCTTTCCAAATGATCATAGCCGACAAACTTGCTTGCTACTTTGATATCGCCTAATAAAGCGGTTTGAACGCCCATTGATTTTTCTGTTGTACGAGCAGCCCGGGCACGTTCTTTTTGTGCCTGCATTTCCACATCGAAGCCTTCGTGATCGACTTTTAAGCCTTCATCTTCCGCGACTTCTTCCGTCAATTCTACAGGGAAACCAAACGTATCGTACAATTTAAAAATAACTTTTCCGTCTAACGTTGTTTCATTTTTCGCTTTTAAATCAGCTAACACATCATTTAACATCGTAAGCCCATCATTGATGGTTTCATGGAAGCGTTCTTCTTCTGTCCGAACCACTTTTTGGATAAAGGCCTCTTGCTGTTTTACCTCTGGGTAGTAGCTGACCATGATTTCTCCTACGACTGGGACCAATTTGAATAAGAAGGCCTGATCAATTCCTAGTTTCTTCCCATGCATAACTGCACGACGCAACAAGCGGCGTAAAACGTAACCACGCCCTTCATTTGATGGCAGAGCCCCATCACCGATCGCAAACGCCAATGAACGAATGTGGTCCGCAATCACCTTGAAGGAAACATCCATTTGTTTATCCACGCCATATTTCTTGCCGCTCAATTCTTCAACCTTGCCAATAATTGGTAAAAATAAATCTGTTTCAAAGTTAGTTGGTGCATCCTGAATGATCGAAACCATCCGTTCAAGCCCCATCCCCGTATCAATATTTTGATGTGGCAATGGTTCATAGGTGCCCTGTGGAGTGTGGTTAAATTCTGAAAAGACCAGATTCCAGATTTCTAGATAGCGTTCGTTTTCGCCGCCAGGATAATTTTCTGGATCGTCTTCAGCTAAATCGTTAAAGGCTTCGCCGCGGTCATAGAAAATTTCTGAGTCGGGACCGCTTGGGCCAGCACCAAGATCCCAGAAGTTGTCTTCAATTTCAACCACATGGTCTGCTGGAATCCCGACTTCTTCTAACCAGATGCGTTTTGCTTCTTTATCTTCAGGATAAACCGTTACATACAATTTATCTGGATCAAAGCCTATCCAATCTGGTGAAGTTAAGAATTCCCAAGCCCACTCAATGGCTTCCACCTTGAAATAATCACCAATCGAGAAATTTCCTAGCATTTCAAACATCGTATGGTGACGTGCAGTTTTACCAACATTTTCAATATCGTTTGTCCGGATAGATTTTTGTGCATTAGCAATCCGTGGGTTTTCTGGTACGACACTACCATCAAAGTATTTCTTCATGGTCGCCACACCTGAGTTGATCCATAACAACGTTGGATCATTTACTGGAACTAAAGATGCACTGGGTTCGATCATGTGCTCTTTGCTCTTAAAGAAATCTAAAAACATTTGGCGCACTTGTGCGCTTGATAATTTTTTCATCTGTTCTCCTCTTTTCTCAAAAAAATAAAAACTACCACTGCAGTCAAGGACGAAAACTCGCGGTACCACCTTGATTGCAATGATAGTTTGATCATTACCTCTTCAGCTCGTTAACGCTGAGTAGCGTTGATTTTTCAATCAAAAATTTTGGGAGCAATTTATCATACGCCACGTGCAGCTTTCAGCAATCGTGCACTTTCTGTGGAGGCGAAACGAATAAACCATATCCTTTTAAGAGTATAGAAAAAAGTTTGTCAAAAGTCAAACTAGATCTTGATTAAAATCGCCTTACGATACAAATAATTACTTGGTGAGAGAATCTCCTCGTGCATCATCGTCGTTGTATTGCTGTAATAACTAGATAGCGGCAGAAAATCAACAATCGGAATGCCAACCTGATTCTTCTTGTTGGTCAGTTTTAACACACTAGGATCTTCGGTTATCTCAAAACGCTCCATTGAGGTATCAAAGAATAAGCCAAACATATTCTCCTGCTCCATCATTTTCCGAACATTCTTACCGCGATATGGATCGGCGACATTTAAATCATTGCCCCAACGGAATAAACGGCGGCTGCCGGCACCATTGACGTATTCCCACTGATCTTCTGTCAATAAGTCAAAATTCTTTTTGCGGATTTTTTTTCGCAGACTGGTATAGGTGTGCTCTTCATGACTAAACACATAGTAGCTGTCTGAGTGAGGAATCATTTCAATATACCAACGCCCCTCTTTTAACACGTTTTTAGGGAAGGTCCAAGTCATACTTTCTTCTGGCGTCAAGTTTGGTGATAATACGCTTTTGATTTCCTCTTCATAGGTTGAAAATTGATCCGCTTCCCCTGAAAAACTTCCAGTTACCGAATCATAGATTCCCAAATAGTTGGTTCCCGCGGGTAAAGCATGACGCTGAACAAACATTGGCGGGATTTGGACTTTACGCAAGCTTGACGTTTTATCATTTATTAGTTCCCCTAAAGAATCGACATCGAAAAAGTTATATTGTCCGCGTAATTCCTCTGGGATAATAATTTCTTGAGAGTTTGGTGCGGTTTCTAACAACGATAGACCTTTTGTGCCTAGGTTCCAGCCTAAAATTGCGTCTTTATTGCCTGGGATAAAGACAAACTCCTCTTCATCAATCAGCAACTGAAACGTTTGGCATTTAATACCGTACAAATCAAAATCCTTTAATTCAATATCTGAAATCTTCATCAATGGATTGACAAAATGAAGTAAAAGCTGGCTTAACAAGGTACGTTTTTCCTTTGGATTCAATCTCTTCCAATAGGACCAGTCTAATTGATCTAACAAGTTCATAAATCTTTCTGCCTCCTCCAACACTCATATGCTAGAATTATACCATTATCATAAAGAAATGAGGAAAAAGATGAAGGAAATTTTTGGCGCTTCGCCAGAGTTGCAGGCTGCCGCCTTTTATTTACGCTATCAGGTTTTTGTTTTAGAACAAAATATCTTGGCCGAGTTGGAATTTGATCAATTGGATACAGTTGATCGTCAATATCTCGTTTTCTTTGATGAGCAACTCCCAATCGCCACTGTCCGCTATCAAAAAATAGATGAATCGACGTTGAATCCTGACCGTCTATGCGTCCATCCTGATTATCGCAATCAAGGATTAGGTCGCAAACTTCTAGATCGGATCGAATTGCAAGCGCGCCAAGAAGGCTGTCAGTATTCTGTACTTTCTGCCGAACTTAGCGCGCAGTCTTTCTACGAGAAAATCGGCTATCGCGTCGTATCAGATATATTTGAAGAAGACGGCATTCCTTGTGTTAAAATGCAAAAAGAACTTGTATCGGATTGACAGATACAAGTTCTAAATTTTTTATGAGTTTGAACGCTTTTTATTCTTCCGAGCGCCACGTTCTTCTTGTCGACGTGCTACACGGCATTTTTGTTTATTCGATTCAGAAATGGCGCGATCAATTTTTTTCTTGTAGCCAGGCTTGATTTTTTTCTTTGATTTTTTAACTAAGCCAATCAAGGTTGGGTCTAGCTCATCTTTTGATTTTTCGCGTTTCTTTCGACGATTCCGATCGTAAGTATCGACGATTTCACCATTCTTGATCTCTTTTGGTTGGAACGTCACACCAAGATTTTCAATCAAGCTGATATCATTTTCATCACTTGGACCATATAAAGTGATCGCTGTTCCAGACAATCCATTCCGGCCGGTTCTGCCCACCCGATGAATAAAGAAATCCAAATCCTGCGGCACCTCTGCATTAATCACATGAGAAACCCCTTCAATATCGATCCCTCGTGCAGCCAAATCTGTCGCTACGACATATTGATAGTCTAAGTTTTGAACTTGCCGCATCACACGCTTCCGTTCTCGCGGTGAAATATCTCCGTGAATCTTCGCGACTTTTAACCCTTGTGATTTTAAATAATCACTGATCTCATCGACGTGCTGTTTCGTATTGGCAAAAACAATGGCTAAATATGGATGACCAATCGTCAATAATTGATAGATCAAACGATTTTTATCTTGCCCTTTCGTCGAGATCAACCAATTTTCGATCGTATCCGAAATTACTGCTTTTGACTTAATTTCTTCAATCACAGGATTTTCCATATATTTTAATAGGAAGGGACGCAGTTTTTCTGGGATCGTTGCTGAGAAGACCAACATTTGTAAATGCTTCGGTAAACGGCCAGCAATTTGATCGACTTCAGTTAAAAATCCCATATCCAAAGTCATATCCGCTTCATCGACCACAAAATACTCTGCCGTATGGACTTTCAACGCTTGTTCGTTCATCATGTCTAAGATACGACCAGGCGTTCCGATAGCAACATGTGGTTGATGCGTCGCTAATTTATCGATTTGACGCTGTTTGTCGGTTCCGCCAACAAAATTCGTTACGCGGATTTCATTTGGTGAAAATTTTGCAATTTGAATAGCGGCTTGATAAATTTGTGTCGCTAGTTCGCGGCTTGGCGCTGTGATGACGATTTGCACCTCATCTTTAGCAGCATCGATCTTATTCATTAACGGCAGTAAAAACGTATGGGTTTTTCCTGAGCCTGTTTGTGACTGTCCGACAACATTTTTCCCTTTTTTAATTAAGGGAATTAATTTTTCTTGAACCGCTGTTGGTTCAGTAAAACCTTTATCCTTGATCGCCTCAAGAATAAATGGCTGGAAATTGAATGATTCAAAAGTTCGCATGTTATACCTCTTTCTTTAACGTACTAATCGTATACGTGTGACTCACTTTATCATGGAATAGGCGGGTTTTTCTTCTTATGAGAGCATACAATAAGTTGAATAGAAATAAAAGTAAAATTCCTAAACTTAACATTCCTAATGTCGCATAAGCGATAAAAAGCGTGTGATTTGTTGTACTTAAATGAGTCATGGTGTATTGAAAAATTTGCAATAGCCCGAAGAAAAGAAAGTAAAGTGCAGAATATCGCAAGACCAATCGCCTCAAACGAATATGCTTGTAACCTTCTTCGATGACTTGAATGCGAACAACCTTTTTCCCAATGGTTTGACCGTTTAAGAGGTAATTGATTAACATGAAATAAACGATCACTTCAATGATGAACACTGACATAGTATTACTCAAGATTTCACCGGCTTTAGGCGGTAGTACATTTGATAAATAGTTGATTAACGGGCTGAACAACCCAATGATAAACCAATCGATTCCCCATGCAACAAACCGTCTTAATAATGAGACGCGCCGCCCTTTTTCCAGTGATTCTGAGTCCAGCTCGCTTCTGGTTGGTAAAAAGAACGTGAATAATGGCGCACAAACAAAGCCCAGCGTGCCACCTATTGTATTATGCAATAAGTCATTGACATCAAATAATCGGTAAGGTCGTGGATAAATAAAATAAAGACCGCTTAATTGTGTTAACTCAAAAAAAAGTGACAGACAAAAGCTAGCTAAAATCGTTTTCCAAATGGAAAATCTGAAATAATACCGGCAATATACACCAAAAGGGAAAAGTAGAAAAATATTAAAAACAGGTTCCAGAAAAACACTTTGTTTCATTGCTGGCAGATACGTGCTGGGATTATTCAATTGCAGTACCGTTTGATTCATAAAATTGTGCCAGGATTGAAATAAATGAAGTTCGTAACGCGGGCCGGTCATCTGTGCAACCGTGTTGATGTCAGGCAACGGTAAAATCACTAAATAATACGCGCATAATAAGTAAAATACAAATGAATACAAGATCAGACTTCTCAGTTTGCCTAATTGTCCATATTTTCGATAATAATAAATTAAAAATGGTGCGGTAATCAGCATCGCCAAAAAGGGAAATGTTAGCACCGCTACTTTGATTGGAAACGTGTAACTGTTCATAAAAAACTCCTTTGTTCAAATTACTGTAAAAATATTAGATGAGTGTTTTGTCTGCTAAACTCGTCTAACTCCTGTAAAAAAGCCGAATATTCAACTGTTTTAGTTTAAAATATCTTCTTCGTAAAAGCGAAGAAAAAGACTCTATTTTGCGGTGTTTGTGATTTTAACTATTAAATGTTTTTACGTATGTTATTAATTTTTGGCTAAATTTCTAATCAATAAGTTTTTTTTGGAGTTGTGGTAAAATAATTTATACTAGATTGGAGGTAAGATAAATGCTTAATCCGCTTTTCGCATTTGGTGTTCCCGCGGCTTTGATGGTCGCTTATATGATTTTCTTTTTTGTCAAGAAACTGAAAAATAGTGATTATCGTCGTTTCGCTTTAACTTTAATCGCAGTTTTTTTAACGACTTTCAGCTATCAAGTTTATAATTACAGTCAAACAGTTGTAGCTCTCACGTCACTAGAAAGTTTTCAAAAGAACTTTGGATACAGTCAAGGCCGCCTGATCGTTCCTTTTATATTAGGAGCAATCCTCACAGTCATTAATGTGTATTACCTTTTTCGTCAGTTTAGAAAAAAAGAATAACAGGATTTCCTGTTATTCTTCCAAATCAAAAAATTTAATTTTCACATTATTTAATCGTTTCAGGGTATTCAAATCTAAGTTGACCCACTCTTTTGACGCGGGCTGATAATGATTTTCCTCGAATGACAGTTCTATTTCGTTCAAAAGTTGTTCTGGTGTTCCAAAAAAGCTTTTATCCTTATTCAGCAAGACACTAATCAGTGCTGGATTTTCTATTAAAAAATAATCCTCTCGATACTTATATAAAATAATTTGATAGGTCTTATTTGTAAGTTTGCAGCGAATAGCGAATAATCCCTCAGATAAGTTGGGCATTCTTTCTAAAACTTCTTCGGGACTCAAGATTTCACGATGTAGCATTTAGAGTTCCTCCTAACCAATGAATATTATAGGAGAAAAAGAAGTTCACTGGAAATAAAACGTCTTGCTCAACACATTTTTTTACTTTTATCTTCAAATTTTCACTTCATTTTTATTATAAATTCCACTCATCGTAGAATCTTTTTAGAAACTCTTCCATATATGCCATCCGTTTTTGAGCTTCATTTTTACCAGCTTCAGTATTCATTGTTGCTGGAAGCTTGAATAATTTTTCATAAAAATGATTAATCACTGTACTTTTTTGACGATATTCTTGTTTATTTTTGAACTCCTGCGGTGGCAGTTTTGGATCATATAAGGGGCTTTGCGTATGCCCGCCATAATAAGCAGTTCGTAAAATACCTATGGCACCAAGTGCATCAATCCGGTCCGCGTCCTGCACGATCTGTCCAGCAATAGTCAGTTCAGCCTTTCCGTTCTCTATTTCTTTTGAAAAGGAAATGTTTTCGATGATTTTAAAAATTTCTTGAACTTCTTCCAGGGAAAAACCAAGTTCTTTTAAAAACTTTTTAAGGTCATCCTGGGCACTTATCACATCTGCGACAACCTTATCGTCAATCACATCATGCAGATAGCTAGCAGCTTCAATGATTAACGTATCCGTGACGCCTTCTTGTTCAGCCAAGTTTTTAGCAATCTTAGCCACACGTTGGACATGATAAAAATCATGTCCACTGCGATCAGCACCGAGTTTCTCTTTGGCATAAATACGAATTGTTTCTATTTTATTCGGCATCGTTGCGCGGCTTTCTTGGAGGACGTTCGCCCCAATATTGAAATAGATCCGTTCGTATAGCACCGTTGTATAATTTTCTTTTCTTGGTTGCTTTTGCCCCGTAAAACTCTTCGAAGGCTAAATCACTAGTCAAAATGTATTTACTCCAGGTTTTCAATGGGCGGAACACCTCTCCCATTTCACGATACAATACGCGAACCTGCTCTTCTTCGCCTAAACGTTCTCCATATGGGGGATTAGCTACAATCACACCGTAATCCTTATCCGTTTTAAAATCTTTAACAGCCTGCTGTTTAAGTTGAATCGAATCACCTAATCCGATTTCTTCAGCATTTGCTTGAGCGATCTCAATCATCCGACCATTGATGTCAGAGCCAGCGATATCTAATTCAATATCATAATCAGCTGCTTCATCCGCTGCAGAACGAACCTTATCAAAGACAGCGGCATCAAACCAATCCCACGCTTCACAGGCAAAATCCCGATTGAATCCAGGTGCAATGTTGTGGCCAATCAGCGCCGCTTCAATACACAACGTCCCTGATCCGCAAACCGGATCATAAAAAGGACGATCTTTCCGCCAATTTGTCAACATTACTAAGGCCGCCGCCATATTTTCCTTTAAAGGAGCGCCGCCTTTTTCTAATCGATACCCACGCTTGAACAAGCTCGGCCCCGTTGTATCTAGAGTCAAAACAACATGATCCTTTAATAAAGCTACCTCTAGCTGAAATAGCGCCCCCGTTTCTGGTAGCGGTACACGAGCTGGACGATGGTAAACTTCTCGCAAGCGTTCAACGATTGCTTTTTTCGTGATTGATTGGCAATCAGGAACGCTGTACAATTTTGACTTGATCGAACGTCCCGCCACTGGGAATTCAGCATCCATCGGCAGATAATCTTCCCAAGCAATCGCCTTAACCTTCTCAAATAATTCATCAAAAGTAAACGCATCAAATTCCCCGACAATGATTTTCACACGGTCGGCGGTTCGTAGCCATAGATTAGCAGTAGCGATCGTTTCCAAATTTCCTTTAAATCGTGCCCGTCCATTTTCGACTTGGCAATCGATGCCTAAATCTCGCAATTCTTTACCTACTAACGCTTCGATACCCGCAGCGGCAGTGGCAATTAAATTATATTCTTTCTCCATAATTGCTCCTTTATATAATAGTAGTAATAATTTTTTCCAATGTAAGACTATTAGCTTTTTTTGAACTAAAGCCTCAATTTTTTCAAATACTGAAAAAAATAGGTTTTATTCTCGTTTCGCATACGATTCCACTAAGTATGAAGTGGAACTCGCAGCTAGCTCAATTCAATGGATTGCTTTTTTCAAAGACCGAAAAAACTTTATTTTCGTACGCATACCATTTTTCTAACCTGCTAAAGCAGGAAGAAAAACTCGCAGCTAATTCGTACTAAGGGAATAATTTTTTCAAAAACCGAAAAAATTAGTTTTATTCTCATTTCGCATATCATTCTGCTAAACAGCACAATCAATTATTCCATATTTAACTAATTCCAGTTCGATTTGTGAATACTGCAAAAAGCAGAACTGACAAAAAAAGACCTTCACAACGCAAAGTTGGAAGGCACACCCTGAATTGCTGCAATTTTCTGTAAGCCATGTTTTGTACGACGACCAACTCAGGGAAGTGTGATCGTCGTGGTAATCATCTATCTCCGACATAAATGCCGTCTCTTTCATCGTTCATTTCCTTAGAAAAAGCGCCCCTACCATAGTTTGGGTTGCTCGCTCGAGGGGTTTACCGCGTTCCACCATTTTGATTTCTCAAAATGCTTCGTCACTGTGGCACTTTCAAGAATACTTAGGCATAGATTGCTCCGTAGCCCTTTTTTCTGCCGTTACTTCAAAAGAAGTACCTTAGCTTATGGTTTCGCTAAGCACGAACACTACAATCATCTCAGACTGTGCGAGCATGGACTTTCCTCAGACTGCGCAAAGCAGACCGCGATCACCCAAAAATTGCATCATTCAAATTAAAATTGACGAGTTTTCTCAATATCACTTTCATCTTGAGAATAACTTTGTCCGAAATCAGAAGTAGCCGTTTGAGTTGATGCTTGCTGATCAAGCTTCTTGCCAAAAACTTCTCTTTCAAGATTTGATAAACGCTTCAAGATATCAAAGTTTGTAACAGCTGAACTTTTAGGCGCTGCTTCTTTCACACGTGAAGGAGCTGGCTGAGCTTTAGATAATTGTTCAACTTTTGCTTTCAAGCGATCATTTTCTTCTCTCAGTGTTAATAATTCTTTGTTATAAGCTTCATAATCTTTGATTACATTGTCCAAAAATTCGTCGACCTCAATTGGATCATAACCACGCATTTTTGTTTTAAATTCTTGCTCCAAAATATCATTAGGAGTATAGATTACATTCGCCATTTTTCCACCTCATTAGCTCTTATCTTAATTTACTTTCCTATATATTCTAGCTGATAAGCTTGAGGAAATCAAACACTATCCCCGAAGTCTGAGGAATTTTCTAAATCATCCATCGTAATTGTAAGCAAATCGTAGGGATTTTGTTCTTGAAATTTTTCCACATCAGCTAAAAAGAATTTGCTTTTTCCTGGATACTCAGTATCATATACCAGCAAGGCTGCTTCGGTGTGCTGCAATAAGAAATTTACATGATTTTTAAATTGTTGAGGATTCTGATAGGGCTGATGACTGACCGAATCCACGTAATCCGCCGTTTGTACAAGCTCGCTTAAAAGTAATTGATTGTGTTCTTTCCAGTTATTTCCAAACTCTTCGAATGGGAAAATAACTGCTAATTTGATTTCGGGATACTCTTGTTTTAATTCCTTGACTACCTGCCCCGTCCAAATCTCTGTACCAAGACTGCCACTGATCATGACCCATTCCAAGCCATTTTCAATCAGAGCCGTCAATTCTTTTTTTAAAACATTCTTAATTACTTGCACACGAGGGTCCTGCTCACTGAAGATTCCTAGCTCATAGCTCTGATATCCTGTTACGTATATTCGCTGTATTGTTTCATTCATTGCATTTTCCTTACTTTCACTTAAAAATAAAATATCTTTCAAAAAAATTTGCTATAATAGCAAACAGGAGTGTGATGAAATATGACCTTTCACTACCCCAACGGTCAGCTATTTTCACAAAAAAATCCACGAGAACGCTCATTAAAAAAAGAAACAACGTTTGCTAATCGAGGTATGCGCTTTGAAGAAGCAATCAATCAAAGCAATGAGTACTACTTAACCCATGATAAGGCAGTTGTCCATAAAAAGCCAACGCCGCTTCAAATCGTTAAGGTCGATTATCCTAAACGAAGTGCCGCAGTTATTAAGGAAGCCTATTTCAGACAACCTTCCACAACTGATTATAATGGTGTTTATCAAGGATACTATTTAGACTTTGAAGCAAAGGAAACAAAAAACAAGAGCTCTTTCCCGCTAAAGAATTTCCATCAGCATCAGATTACGCATATGCAGAAATGTCTGAAGCAGAAAGCAATTTGTTTTGTTTTACTTTGGTTTTCAAGCTTAAATCGTTGCTTTTTTCTTTCTGCTGAAGAACTGGTAAACTATTGGCAGAGCCAAGAAAATGGCAAAAAATCAATACCGCTAAAACAAATCGAAACAGTTGGTATCGAGATCACACCGCAAATTGCTCCAAGAATCCCTTACTTGGATGCGGTGGAACACTATCTTGAAAAAAGGAGTTAATCAAATGGCTAATCCCTCACGTTCGCAGAAAAAAAAGCGGACCTCTCAAGGAAAGGAACCTAAACCAAAAGTTAAAAAGAATCGCCATATCGGGCTGAAAATTGCGATTGCAATCGTTGGGTTGCTTTGCGTCGCATTACTCACTGGTATCGGAATCTTTTTCTACTATGTAAAGGATGCACCGACCTTAACCGAAAAGAAATTAGAAGCGACAGTTTCTTCTAAGCTTTTTGACAGTGATGGAAATATTTTTGAAGACCTTGGTGCTGAAAAGCGTGAAAAGGTCAGCGCGAATAAAATTCCGCAAGAATTAGACGATGCGATTGTTTCAGTCGAAGATCGTCGTTTTTTCAAGCACAACGGTGTTGACCCAGTCCGAATCGCAGGATCAGCGTTACACAACCTCACTAACAAAGGCGGACTGCAAGGTGGTAGTACCTTAACCCAGCAGCTAGTTAAGCTTTCCTTCTTTTCAACAACGACTGAAGAAGCGGACAAAACGCTGCGTCGAAAAGCACAAGAAGCCTGGTTGGCTATCCAGTTAGAGAAAAAACACTCGAAGCAAGAAATCTTAACCTACTATATTAATAAGGTGTATATGGCCAATGGTCTATATGGAATGGAGACGGCTGCTGAAACTTATTTCGGTAAGGAATTACAGCATTTAACCATCGCACAAACAGCATTATTAGCTGGCATGCCGCAAGCACCTAATTCCTATGATCCTTATAAACATCCAGAGGCTGCAAAAGAACGTCGCGATACAGTACTCTATACCATGCTGAATAATAAAAAGCTCTCTCAAAAAGATTACGATGCCGCAATCAATGAACCGATTGACCAAGGGCTATTGCCTTTAGAAACAGACAATCAGGAACGTAAGGTCGCTGACAATTATGTCAAAGAAGTGATTGCCCAAGTCGAAGACAAAACGGGCAAAAATGTTTACACTGACGGCTTAGATATCTATACAAATCTGGACACTGACGCACAAAATCGACTTTATTCGATCGTAAATGGTGATGAATATGTCCAATATCCCGATGAGGATTTACAAATAGCTGCCACGCTTGTAGATAGTGAAACTGGAAAAGTAACTGCTCAAATTGGTGGACGAAACATTGCCGATGATGTTTACTTAGGATTGAATCGTGCAGTAAGTACAAATCGCGACTTTGGGTCAACAGTTAAACCAATCACCGATTACGGTCCAGCGATCGAATATGAGCAAAAATCTACTGGTGAACGAATTGATGACCAGCCTTATTATTATGAGGGAACGAAAACAGCGGTTAAGAACTGGGACAACAGCTATCAAGGAAATATTACGTTGCGTCAAGCTTTGTATAATTCACGAAATGTCCCAGCTGTGAAGCTTTTCAATGAAGTTGGACCAGAAAATGTGTCGAAATTCTTGAAAAACTTAGGAATTCAATACAAAGAAATACAACAGGCTAATGCCATCTCAAGCAATACAGAAACACAAGACGGAACGAAATATGGAATTTCCACAGAAAAAATGGCCGCAGCCTATGCTGCTTTTGCTAATGGTGGAACTTATAACGAGCCACTCTATATCAACAAAATTAAATATCAAGATGGCTCAGAACAAACCTTTGAAAACAAAGGAAAGAAAGCCATGGAGCCTTACACGGCTTATATGATTACAGACATGTTGAAAGACGTTATTACAAAAGGTACCGGAACATACGCGCAGATTCCTAACCTATTCCAAGCGGGTAAAACAGGTACTTCTAACTATACAGATGATGAATTGGCCAAGATTCCACATTATGGATCGATCTCACCAGATGTCATGTTTACTGGATATACGCCGCATTATTCTTTATCAATTTGGGCAGGCTATGACAAGCGATTGACACCAATAACCACACAATCGGAAAATATCGCACAAGACGTTTACCGTGAAATGATGAGTTATGTATCGCAGAATGTCTCAAATGAAGATTGGGTTATGCCAAATGATGTCTTAAGAATTGGAAACGAACTTTATGTCAAAGGTGCTTCATCAGTGCCGGCACCTAGCTATTCCTACCAAAGTTCTTTTTATAGCAGTAGTACTTTTAGTGCAACGACTAGTTCAACTAGCAGTGTAGAATCGGAATCTAGTTTCTCAGAATCGTCAACAGTGACGCCGCCAGCAAGCAGCAGTGCTCCACCTGCCAGCTCAACACCGACGCCGTCTTCATCTGCTGAACCTCAGCCGTCTCAACCGTCATCTAGTGATCAACCTACTCAGACGCCGGCTGTGCAAAACGATCAACAATGATCAATTAATTAGAAAAAGCCGCTCGATTTATTTTCGAGCGGCTTTTAGTCTGTCTTTTCCTTCTTGACACATATCTAGTAAAGGACAAATTTCACATTTCGGGGAACGAGCGGTGCAATGATAGCGCCCAAAGAAAATTAACGTATGATGACTTTTGACCCACAACTCTTTTGGTATTTTGCGCATCAAAGTTGCTTCCACTTCAGTCACAGAAGCGCTCAATTTGCAAATCCTTAAACGTTTGGTCACTCGTTCAACATGAGTATCAACCGCAATTGCAGGTACACCAAAAGCATCGCCAAGAACCACGTTCGCTGTCTTTCGCCCAACTCCTGGTAATTTAATTAACTCCTCACGAGAATTTGGCACAACACCATTGTAATTATCTAGCAGCATCTGTGCACAAGCTTTGATGTTCTTCGCTTTATTACGATACAAACCAATCATTTTGATCTTCTCGATGATATCTTCTATTGGTGCTTGAGCTAATGCCTCTGGTGTAGGATAAGCCTTAAAAAGTGCTGGCGTCGCCTTGTTCACTGAAACATCTGTTGCTTGAGCGCTTAGAATAACTGCGATCAATAATTGAAATGGTGAATCAGAATGAAGCTCTCCAACCGCATCCGGAAACATGTCGTACATTCGCGACAATGCCTCCATCGTTTTCTCTTTGCTAAGCATCGGGATCTTTCCTTTCTAACCAATTGTATAAAGAGACTTTTGGCAATTCTTCAGATTGCTTTTGTTCCTCTTCTTTTTGCAGCATAATTTGTTTTCGTCGTCGTTGCTCTTCTTCTACTTGAGCTTTAGATCGAATATTCTTCTTTTCCCAGCTTTGAAGGACTGTCTCAATATATTTAAAATTGTAGGCCTGATTCAAGACGGCTTCTTGTAACGCTAGTTCGATCAGTGAGGGTGAATACTGATCATCGTTCAGCCAGTAGCCGATTTTTTGGTACTCAATTGGTGATAATGGCCGACCGAATTCCTGTTCAAAGGAGCGCAGCATTTTCTTTTGTGCTGCCAAATCATTTTCTTCTTCCGCTTCGAAGCGTTGTTGTTCTTTCAACACGTCCAATTTTTCAAATGCTGGGAGTAAATTATAATGATCGCTTTGTCTTCCCTGTTCATCTAATGCAGTCTCAAGCGAGACAAACTCCTTTTCAACCAGCGTGTTCAAAGCAGCATAGATTTTTTCGGTCGTACTCCCCATATTTTGAGCAATTAAAGTCAGATCAGGAAAATCTTCACCAGCTTGATGAGACGCGTAAAGTTGCAGCCATAGCATAAACTCATTCGTATTTAGCCCAAGTTTAGTATAATTTTGCAAAAGCAGATTGGAGATTGTCGTCTCTCCACCTGACAAATATTCTTTCAATGAAATCATTAGAAATCCTCCATTCACTTTTTTAGTTTACACTAAAAAAAGAGGAAGTCCAATACTAGTGAACCGTTCTTAATAAGCAAAAAAACAGGAAGGTCTCCCCTCCTGTCGTTGCATTATTCTGCTTCAGCTAATGCCGCTTGCGCTAAGATATTCAAGTAGTTCCACGGACGGTCAAAGTGAGGTTGGAAGAAGAAATCTTGTAAAGCAAGATCTTCTAGCGTCATCCCATTTTGGATGGCTATGGATAATGTGTTAGCTGATTGAGTAATATCGTATTTAGATAGGAATTGAGCACCCAAAATCTTATTGGTACCTTTTTCTGAGACGATTTCCATTAAGACTTTTTCCGTTGTCGGCATAAACTCAGGACGATAATTGTCTTCGATCACCGTGACGTTAGCATCAATTCCATTTAAGGCGGCACTTTCTTTCGTTAATCCAGTTGAACCAATCGTCCAGCCAAATAAATAAAGTCCTGATGTCCCTTGTGTTCCGCGATACTTCATTTTTTGTTCAACTAAGTTTTGTCCAACCAGCATTCCTTGACGGACAGCGTTAGTTGCTAACGGAATATATTGATCTTGTCCTGTTGGGTTATAGTGAACAACTGTTGAATCCCCAGCTGAAAAGATATCTGGATCGCTTGATTGCATGTATTCGTTGACTTTAATTGCTCCACTTGGCAACATATCAACTTTTCCTTTAAGCAATTCTGTGTTCGGACGGAAGCCTACACATAAAATGACCATGTCAGCTTCAAACTCTTTGCTTGCTGTTACGACTTTTTTCACTGAACCAGTTTCGTCAGCGACAAATTCTTGAACGTTTTCTCCTAATGCTAATGTAACACCACGATCAACGAGTTCCTTTTCTAAACGACTTGTAAAAGGTTCGTCTAAGTATTTATTCAGGATTCGTGATAACCCATCAATCAATGTTACTTCTTTACCAGATTCAGCAAATGCTTCAACTAATTCAATTCCAATGTACCCACCACCGACAACAACGACTTTCTTTGCATCTTTGGCTTGTTCAATGATGACATTTGCTTGGTTATAGTTTTTACATAAAAGAATATTCTCAGAGTCGATTCCTTTGATTGGCGGAATAATTGGCCAAGAACCTGTTGTAACGACTAATTTATCATAATCGACAATTTTTTCTTCGTTCGTTTTCAAATCTTTTGCTGTTACTTTTTTTGCATCTGTATCAATGTTTGTTACATCGTGTTCCATGTTCACTTTTGCACCTAAAGAAGCAAGTTCCTCAGGGTTAGAATAAAATAAACCTGCTGGATCCTTGACAACCCCACCTACGTATAAAGCGATTCCACAAGATAAGAAAGAAACGTTATCATTCCGCTCAAACACTGTTACTTCTGCATCTGGGTGATTTGCTAAAATATTTTTAACGGCCGCGGTACCGGCATGTGTACATCCTACTACTACTACTTTCATTGTCATCCCACTTTCGTTGATTCGTTTTTTGTTTGCAATCTTTTGCACAAGGACAGTATAACAGAATTTATATTCTGTCTAAATTATTTTGCTCACAAATAAACACTTTTCTTTTAAATCACGATTTTTTACAAGCGTGTTAAAAATCTTTATCAGATAAATATATTATGTAAACAAGAGGGTTTGTATCTCTAGCCTTTTTTAAATACTAAATTATTTATGACAAACAAAAAGGTATCGCGAACTCCCTCAGCTTTTGAGCGCCAAGTATTGTTCCACATCAGCTTTATCAGCAATAAGACCCAAATAGCCAAGAGACACAGTGATCAAAGAGACCTGATGTTGATTAGTGCCTAAACGGACTTCTAAAATTTCGAAATATTTTTGCTTATTGCCGATATGCTAGTTCTGCTTAATGGCGTTTAACAGTAACTATATACGTAGCTTGCGTAGAAAAGCTCGTTCGTGAAGCCGGATATGCCTGCCGCAAAGTGATTTATTCATGTAAAAATTTTATAACTACTTTATAGTCAAAAAAACTGAGAAGAAAGAATTCTCCTCAGTTTCGAAATATTTTTTTATAATTCGTTGAAAGTATTTACTACATTATCAACAGTGAAGCCGAATTGTTCTAGAACAAAACCGCCAGGTGCAGAAGCGCCAAAGTGATCGATTCCGATCATCTTACCTTCTGAACCGATATAACGTTCCCAACCAAATGGCGAAGCTGCTTCAATTGCGACACGTTTTGTCACTGCTTTTGGTAAAACAGATTCTTTGTAAGCTTCATCTTGTGCTTCAAATAAGTCAAAGCTTGGAAGAGAAACAACAGAAACGTCTTTTCCTTGAGCTTTTAATTCTTTTTGCGCTTCAACAGCTAAGTTCACTTCAGAACCAGTGGCAATAAGGATACCTTCTGGTATATCTGACTCAGCTTTAGAAATTACATAACCGCCTTTAGCTACGCCGTCTTTCGCGATATCTTTACTGTTAGGTAAGACAGGCAAGTTTTGTCGACTTAATACTAGGATTGTTGGTTTGTTTTTCGTTTCTAATGCTTGAATCCAAGCAGCAGATGTTTCATTGCCATCAGCCGGACGAATCACTTGTACATTTGGCATGCAGCGAACGCTTGCTAATTGTTCGATTGGTTCATGAGTTGGTCCATCTTCACCAACAGCTACTGAATCATGTGTTAATACGTAAATGACAGGTAAATTCTGGATCGCTGACATCCGAACTGCTGGACGTAAGTAATCTGTAAAGACGAAGAATGTTCCGCCATATACGCGTGTTCCGCCATGTAAATGAATTCCGTTCATAGCACTTGCCATCGCGAATTCGCGAACACCAAACCAAATATTACGGCCTTCATAAGAGCCTGGTTGGAATTCCGCTTCATCAGCAATTGTTGTGTTGTTTGAACCAGAGAGATCGGCTGATCCGCCCCATACGTTTGGAACAGCTTTAGCAATTGCTTGGATCGCATCTTTACTTGATACACGACTTGCTTGTGCTGTACCTTCTTCATAAACTGGTAAAGCATCCTCCCAATTTTCTGGAAGCTCACCGGCAAACGCTGCTTTGAATTGTTTAGCTAATTCAGGATGGGCTTTTTCATAGTTTGCGAACATCGCATCCCAGTCCGCTTCTGTTTTAGCACCTTTATCATTGATTTCTTCTTTGAAACGTTTTGCTACTTCTTCTGGAACTGTGAAATCAGGATATTCCCAACCGTAGACAGCCTTCGCAGCATCGATTCCATCTTGTCCGATTGGAGCACCGTGAACTGCTGATGTGCCTTCTTTTGGTGAACCAAAACCGATGACTGTTTTGATCTCGATCAATGTAGGTTTATCCGTTTCAGCTTTCGCTTCATCAATGGCTTTAGAGATTGCTTCTAAATCATTGCCATCCTTAACTAAGATATGTTGCCAACCATACGCTTCATAACGAGCGCCGACATTTTCAGTGAAGGCCTTTGATGTAGGGCCATCTAATGAAATATCATTTGAATCGTACAATACGATTAATTTACCGAGTTTCATATGACCAGCCATAGAGCTTGCTTCCCCGGAAACACCTTCCATTAGGTCGCCATCGCCACAGAGTGCGTAAGTATAATGATCCATTACGTTGAAGCTATCGCGATTATAAGTGGCTGCTAAATGAGCTTCAGCCATCGCCATACCCACAGAAGTTGAAATACCTTGACCTAGAGGACCTGAAGTTGCTTCAACACCATCTGTATGCTGATATTCAGGATGTCCTGGAGTTTTACTTTCCCATTGACGGAAGTTTTTTAAATCGTCAATCGTCACTTGATAGCCTGCCAAATGCAGCAAGCTGTAAAGCATTGCGGAACCATGACCCGCTGATAAAATGAAACGGTCGCGGTTTGGCCAGTTTAATGATGTTGCTGGATTGACGTTCAAATGCTTCGTCCATAAAGCATAAGCCATTGGAGCTGCACCCATCGGTAACCCTGGATGTCCTGAGTTTGCCTTTTGAATTGCTTCAATACTTAACGTTCTGATTGTGTTTACACCTAGTTGATCGATTTTGTCGAACAAATTAGTTCCTCCTTTTTGGTCATAAATACTTTAATTACAGATTCATTGTAACCGATTTATTTTAACATTTCAATCACTTAACCAGTAAAAGATTTATTTTCTATTGTGCAGACCCTTTTCTTTTTGGATCTTCTTCAACTTCTCTGGTGTGACATCGTTTCCTTTAGGATCAACGACCTTCATTCCTTCGATGTGATGGCGCATGCCGCTGCGAAATGAAGCAATGTACTCTTCTCTTAGGACCTTCTGCTCATGAATCTCAGCGTCCGTTAAGCCGACCGTTTTCTTTTTCTTTGCTAGTTCATTAATGCGTGCGATTGTTTCATCGTTAATCATCTTGAGCACCTCTTTTCCCCTTCTAATTATACATAAAAAAAAATAAGTTGAAAGTACCAAGATATACGAACGCTTGTTTGATTTGTTTGGATAACTATGCTACACTAAAAAAAACGAAAGAAGGTGCGGGCATTGGCAAGAAGAACGGAAACAAAACAACTAGAAGTTTTACGTTTCATTCATGAACGCGTTGAAGATAAAGGTTATCCACCCACTGTTAGAGAAATTGGAGAGGCTGTGAATCTTTCATCTACTTCTACGGTTCATGGACATTTATCACGATTAGAAAAAAAAGGTTGGATCCAACGCGACCCAACAAAACCTAGAGCAATTGAATTAACCATTAATGGATTAGAAAAAATCGGAGTGGCTCCGCAAGTTATTCCTATGTTAGGGGTCGTTACTGCCGGTGAACCTATTTTAGCAGTAGAAGAAGCTTCAGACTTCTTTCCTGTTCCCCCAGATCTATCAAGTGAAGAAGGCAGCTTGTTCATGTTGACGATTCGTGGTGAAAGTATGATCAACGCAGGCATCTATGATGGTGATCATGTCATCGTCAGAAAACAATCAACGGCCACAAACGGTGAGATCGTGATTGCTATGACGGATGAGAATGAAGCCACCTGTAAGAGATTTTATCGCGAAGCTGATCACATCCGCTTACAACCTGAAAATGATGAGTTAGCACCATTGATTTATGACAATGTTTCTATTCTTGGAAAAGTCGTGGGTTTGTACCGAAACCATATTTATTAATCGGAATTGATTTCCGATTATTTTTTTCTTTACAAAACGAACAAACATTCGTATAATAGATATACAAACACACGTTCGCGTATTTATATATAGGAGTGATTATTGATGAAAGCAGTAAGAAGATTTGGTTTGATTATCGCTGTATTGTTGCTAGGATTATTGATCGGTAAGTTAGGTTCTTTAGCTACGGTCGTCATTTTCTCTGGTTTGTTTCTTGTCTGGTTCATGTTGTGGGATGAACGTAAGTATGCGCAGCATTATGCTGAGCGTCAATTCGATGAAGAAGAGTTCGAAGAAGAACAATACTATAAGGAACCAGCCGAAGATTTTTATTACGTGACTTACGATCATCATTATCACAAGTCCGCATAAATTAGTTATACGCTGCTAGATTCTCATCTGGCAGCTTTTTTTGCGTTAAATTTGAAGGTGACCACAAAAAAAGAGCTGAAGAATCTCTTCAACTCAAATTTTTTCTAATAGTCCATCAAAGTTAAGATATCATACCCTTGAATTTTATCGCGACCATGTAATTCTTCTAATTCAATTAAGAACGCACAACCAACTACAATGCCACCCAGCTTTTCAACTAGTTCGATCGTTGCCTTGATTGTTCCGCCAGTTGCCAATAGATCATCAGTAATTAGAACGCGTTGACCAGGTTGGATTGCATCGCTATGAATCGTTAGCGTGTCCGTCCCATATTCCTTCTCATATTCCACCTCGATCACTTCACGAGGTAATTTGCCAGGTTTGCGAACAGGGGCAAAACCTAACCCTAGTTCAAACGCCACTGGACAGCCTACGATAAAGCCTCGAGCTTCTGGTCCGACAACCATGTCGATTTGTTTTTCTTTCGCGTAATTAACGATCTGTTTTGTTGCCTCACGATAAGCTTCACCGTCTGCCATGAGTGGTGAAATATCGCGGAAAACAATCCCTTTCTTTGGATAATCTGGGATACTAGCAATATAGTCTTTCAAATTCATTTCGGTATTTCCTCCTAGCCTTTCAGCCAATTTCTAATCGTTTGAATATCATTCATTAATAAAAATTCTTCGCTATCAATTCGAGTCATGCGTTTCTGGTAAATGACACTCTCTTCAAAAGCACGAGCTTCTGGTGACTCGACCATTTGTAAAACGCCGTCATCTATTGTAACAAATTTTAGCTCAGAAAACACGTGAATCATGAATACCAATAAATTTTCTGGGATTCTTAAGTAATTCGAAACAACTTTTAGCTTGAAGCGAATGTCCACTCGTGGTTGTTTTTGGAAAAATTGGTAAAGCTTTGCAAATTGATCACGCTTAGGCAATCCATTTAAATAGGCTTCGTCAGGACTGTATAGATATAAATAAATTCGCGTAAAGCTTCCTTTATTCACGATTTCTTTCAATAAATCTTTTTGATCAGGACAATCAAGTACGACTAATTGATCATAGTCGGACCAAGTAATCGTTGGATCATATAAAGATACTGTTTCTCGTAACTCTTTCGTAAAATATTTCTGGCTTTTCACTTGAAAGGCTAAGTA
This sequence comes from Enterococcus raffinosus, assembly GCF_018917525.1. GTDB lineage: Bacteria > Bacillota > Bacilli > Lactobacillales > Enterococcaceae > Enterococcus_A > Enterococcus_A raffinosus_A. Next base: position 49,831 of record NZ_JAHLOS010000006.1, read on the forward strand.
AAGAATTCGCTCGCCTTCGATTTTTTGATCCCAAGTATATTTCGTCCGCCGATCAATTACCTGTAAGCCATCAGAGGCAAAATCAACCAAACGTAATTGAACTTTTTTCTGTCCATTCCATTCATTGATTTCTAAGTCACCAACAAATTTTGTGTCTGGCTGTTGAATTTCTTCGCTCTCATCGCCAAACCCAAAACCAATCGCATCTAATTGGCTGTCCTCACTTTTCAATGAAAATTTAACGTGTTGCTGATCGCTCCCAATACGCTTGAAAAAGCTGACATTTCCTTCAACTAAGAAATGCGGTGCTGGATTGTCTGTTCCGAATGGCGCTAGTTTTTTCAATTCCTCAACAAACTTTAGAGTAACAGCGGATAATGGTAATTCCTCATCAATTAATAAGGAAGAACCTTTGCTTAAGTCGATCTGTTCAGCAGAGATGTAGTCATTCATCATTTTTTGAAGGACAGGAATGTTTTCTGCCGGCATAGTCAGACCTACAGCTGCCGCATGACCACCAAAATGAGTAAATTCAGAACGCATCGTATTTAGCATACCAAATAAATCTAGGGCTTCAATGCTTCGACCAGATCCTTTTGCTACTCCATTTTCATCGATAGAGAGAATAATCGTCGGATGTCCCGTCTGCTTTAAAATATTTCCTGCTACGATTCCTAAAACACCGGGATTCCACCCTTCTGCTGCAATCAAATGAACAGCATCCTCTGGATTTACTAGTGCAACTGCTTCAGCAGTGGTAGCCTGTACGATTTGCTTTCGTTCATCGTTGATCTGATTTAATGTCTCAGCCAACTGATGAGCAACCTCTTCATCAAACGTTGTCATTAACTCGACAGCAGGATTGGGATCACCTAAACGTCCAATAGCATTTAATCTTGGACCGACACTAAACCCAATGCTGGTTTCATCCACCTTTTGCAAATCAATACTGCTGATCTTCAGCAATTCCAATAAGCCCAAGCGCTGTGTTTGTTTAATGGCCTGTAATCCTAATTTTACAAGATTTCGATTTTCTCCAGTCATTGAAACTAAATCTGCAACCGTTCCAATGGTGACTAGATCTAACATCTCTAACGGCACTTCCTCCAATAAAGCAGTCGCCATTTTGAAGGCAACTCCTGCACCGGCCAATTCACCAAATGGATAATGTCCATCTGGATGTCGTGGATGGACGATACAATAAGCATCCGGTAAAACTGGCGGCATCTCATGGTGGTCTGTAACAATCACATCGACACCCTGTGAATTAGCAAAATCAATGGCTTCATTTCCTGCAACACCATTATCGACTGTGATAATTAATTGTGTTCCTTCATTGATTTTCTCCGCAAAAAGCTCTTTATTAGGTCCGTAACCATGAATAAAACGATTTGGCAATACATAGTCAACATCTGCACCAATCATCTCCAAGGTCTCTAACATAATCGAGGTACTGGTAATGCCATCCGCATCGTAATCACCATAAATCAAAATCCGTTGCCCTTCCATGATAGCGTTTTGAATTCGTTCTACCGCTTTATCCATGTCGTGCATCAGGAATGGATCATGTAAGTCATCAATGTTTGCTTTTAATAATTGCGAAAAATCGTCTATTGTATGTATATTTCGATTCCATAAAAGTTCGGCAAAAGTTTCGCTATACCCCTGACTCAGTATTTCCGATTTAAATGTAGAATCAATTGGAGTCGCACTTCTAATCTGCCAATCGAAGCTTGATTTTTTCACTCTATCACTTCCCAACCGTATTAGTATAGCAAAAAAGAAACAGACAAGAAAGAGAAGAAGACCTTAGTTTTCTAACTAAGGTCTTCCTTTTTAGTCGTAATAATCAATTGGATGATTTTCTTTCTTTTCGACCTGCGAATGCTGCATCGCAGCTAATGCCTGATCCTTTTCCTTTAAAAGACTTTCGTAATTAGCTTTCAACACTGCAAGTTCATTTTCTTGTTCACGTTGAAAAGCTGCTTTTTCTTCCGCTAGTTTTTGTTCATTATTCGCTTCATAGCTTTGAATCGATTCTTTCAACTGTTTAATTTCTTTTCGCTGTTGAAAGAGAGTGGCTCCTGAGGTTAATAAAACAACCAACGCCCCTATCAAGGCTGAGCCGATAATTACTAAAACTAATGACAAATAAATTTTTTTAATTAAGAAATTGACTGGGACTTCCTGGCTATTGGAAAGCGCGAAGATCACAATCACTAAAACTAAAATGAATCCTAAAAAAACTTTCCACTGCTTTTTCATTTGCTTTCCTACTTCCTATTAAACAATCCACCAGCTAAAAAATCTCCGATATGAGGGAATAAGCCGTAAAAAACACTAGCTCCTTCCATGATAAATGGACGATTGATCTCACGAGTCGGTTTCCCCATTTTATTCACGATCGTCTTAGCCAATTTATTCGGATCTAAAACGATACCACCTAAGTTTTCCAAGTAACTACCGCTTGGATCAGCCTTATCGAAGAATTCTGTAGCGATTGGTCCCGGGTTGATAGTAGTGACATAAACATTAGCAGGTCGTAATTCTAAACGTAAAGCATTCGAAAAACCAAGTACTGCGAATTTTGTTGCGGAATATACTGTAGATTTTGGTGTTGCCATTTTTGCTGCCATGGATGCCACGTTAAAAATATGTCCAGACTGATTATTAACCATTGAAATCGCAATTTTTTGCGTAAAATACATCATCCCTAAAACATTGACCTCGAACATGTTTTTTGCCACATCTAAGTCAAAATCAACAAAATTGTCAAATAAACCAAATCCAGCATTATTGACTAAAACATCTACCTCGCCAACTTCATCTGCGATTTTTTCGATCACAGCCTCTACGCTGTCCGGATCAGCGATGTCTAGCTGGAAAGCATAGGCGGCTTTACCGCTCAATTCACTGCAATGCTCCTTTACTTGCCCAATCAAATTGATCCGACGAGCACAGGTAACAACGATTGCTCCGCGTTTAGCTGCTTCATAACAAATTTGCTCACCTAATCCAGCAGAACCTCCTGTTACTACAACTACCTTATCGGTTAAATCCATTAAAATTCCTTCTCTCTGTATAAACTATACCACCTGTTTTTATGAAAACGGAATATCCATGATATCGAAATCTTTGGCAACTTGTGTATTTGGAAAGATATCACGAGCTTCTTCTTCTAATTCTTTTGCTTCTTTTGCAAGATATCTCGCAGAAATATGCGTCAGTATCAATTTTTTAGCTTGAGCTTCTTTGGCGATAGTTGCCGCCTGATGAGTTGTAGAATGAAAATAAGCTCGCGCAAGCTTTGCTTCATTCTTATTAAAGGTACTTTCATGAACGATCACATCGCTGTCTTTAGCAAATTCACTTGATTTGTTCGTGTAGCGAGTATCACCGAAAATCGTTACAATTCTTCCCTTTTTGCTTTCTCCTACAAAATCTTTTCCATCAATTACTTGTCCATTTGAAAGTGTTACTTTTTGACCTTGCTTCAACTTTCCGTATATTGGACCAGCAGGAATACCTAGTGCAACCAATTTTTCAACCTGAAGCATGCCTTCATGATCTGCCTCCTTCACACGGAAGCCATAACTGTCAATCCCGTGATCCAGTAGCATACATTCCACCGTAAATTGGTTATCCTTAAAAATGATACCTTCACTAAGTTCAACAAACTGCAATGGATAAGCCAAACGAGTTTTCGTAACCTGCAAAGATGTTCGCACATAATTTTCTAGTCCGGCCGGACCATAAATTATGATGGGTTCTTCACCGCCTTGGAAGGAACGACTGCTTAATAAACCGGGCAACCCAAAAATGTGATCGCCATGCAAATGAGAAATAAATATCTTCTCAATCTTCCGCGGTTTAATATTGGTTCGCAAAATCTGCATCTGCGTTCCCTCGCCGCAGTCAAATAGCCAGATTGTATTCCGTTCATCCAACAATTTCAAAGCCAAACTGCTGACATTACGATGCTTCGCAGGTACGCCTGCACCTGTTCCCAAAAATTCTAATTCCATAATTTCCCTGACTTTCTATCAAATTAATCTTATTTTAGAAGAAAGTCCTACTTAGTGCAATCTAATAAAGGAAATCTTTCTCTTCTTTAGGACACGCTTTAGGCTACTCTTCCGATTTCGTCTCATCCGCTGCTTCTTCACGTTCTTTAGAGTTTTTAGCCATTTCTTGGGTCTTTTTCACTTCGTTTTCTACTTCTTCATAATCAAGTCGAGTGATTTCGCCGCCTAATTCCATCATGATTAATTGATTTAATGGACGATTGTCCTCTTCCTCAGCAATCAAAAGTAACGCTGTATCACCTTCGCCGATCTTATCGATTAAAAATTCAAAAACTCCCGTGGCTTCTCGGACTTCCTTGGCATCTTGTGTCGCACCGATCATACCGCCAGTAAACCAGCCTAATAAAATCCCGATCGGACCACCAAGAATACCAACCATCATACCGATCAAACCACCAGTTGAACTTTTGTTGCTGCCAGTGAAATCTAAAAAGTCTTCGATCTCAAATTTGTGCTCACCATCATTCGAATGATGAACGACAGCCATCTGTTCTCCTTTAAAAGATTTGTTCATGTGAAGACGTTTTGCCTTTGAGAAGGCTTCATAAGCTTTCGATTCCACATCGAAATTCATAATTATTACACGTTTTTCCATCATTTTCGCTCCCTTATTCTTTTAATCCTAGTGTAGCAAGAAATGAATTTTTTGGAAAATAGAATGAGTTTAAATATCCATAACTTAATTATGTTAACTAATTAAGTTAAAAGAAAAGACCATAGGTTAAAATCCGAATAAGGATTTTGCCTACAGTCTTAATAGAGATTAATTTCCAGTTTTTATTTCTTCCATAATCCGATCATCAACAATGTAGTGATCGAAAAAGACTTTAGATAGCTGATAGCCTTCGCCCCAATTTGTGCGAATGACATCATATTCAACACCGTCAATTTTAAGCTTGTTTCTCAAATGCTTGATAATCGTTGACAAACGTGTCATGTGGCTAGCTGAATCGCTGTCACCCCAAATTTTGACTGCCAAATCGTTTCGACTGATTGGTGCTTCTTTAGTCGAAATCAGAGTACTTAACATCTCACGTTCTGAGCGTGTTAAATTCCATAAAGGAATTGGACGTTTTTCGTGTTCGTCTTCTTCCTGTTTTCCACGCATACCAATTCCAATTGAGTAAACAGATTCTTTCAGTGTTTTCTCAGCAAGCTTCTCTCTTAACCCGCTTAGTGTTTCATCTTCAAGTAACCATTCATCAACACCTTGTGATTCCCAATCTGCTTTCTCTTCTTTTTGAGGCATCCGATCGGTTTCTCTGATAATTGTGAATTTTTCACCGACCTCTTCAAGAATGATTGACAACTCTTGATCAGAAATCGTTTCGCTAACGATTAGAACGTCGAAAAAGCTCATTACTTCTAATGGTACTTGTTTTGATTGAAGCATGGTTAGTAATTTTGCTGAGCTTAAAACTTCAATGTTTAAGCGCTGCAGCTTTTCAACTAAAGGTCTCTCAACTAAGATATTGTGCGTTAAAATTAATACTTGCATCACATTATTCCCCTTTTTCATTATTAAAAATAAGTTTCCGAACAGTTGGCTAGGAAAGTTTTATTAATTAACAATATAATTATTACTTGTTACAAGGTTAGTTTACACCGGCTGAGTCTCTGGCGCTACCCAAAAGCTTATAATTCAGTAATCACAATTAGAATTATTGATAAAAATTTTGGGTTAAAAAAACTTTTCCCAAATAAAATAATTCAATTGTCATTTTTAAACAACACTTTTTTCAATCATTCATAAAATTTTAGAACAAATAACAACCGTCATTTTATTAAAGCCTAATTAACAAAACAAATTCTTTTATTTCGAGCATATTGTTTCAAATGCTGAAAAAATAAGATTTAATCATCTTACTTTACACATTTAATTTTCATCTGGTGAATCATAGCTGATTTACTTGGAAAAGAATATTTAATATTAATTCGTTTTTAGCGTAGCAAAAAAATATCGATTAATAATATTAAAAATAACGCGTATTTTCTAAAGTTTTATTCTCTCATTGTTTTTTAAACAATTCAAAATTCTTCAATCAATAATTTCTCTTAAAAATAAATTAATAATTGACAATACCTTTAGCGTCAATTTTCGTCGTTCTTCTAAAAAAGTCATACATTTTGACAATTAAAAACACTTTCTTTTTGCTTTTATCACACAAAAAAATACCGCAAAATGAATTGCGATATTACTTAAAATTAATCACGATTATCTTCTTAAATTAATCTACAAACTCAAATTCAAATTTGTCGATACGAACAAGATCCCCATCTTTAGCTCCGCGAGCTCTTAATGCCTCATCGACTCCCATCGAACGAAGTTGACGAGCAAACCGCATAACTGTTTCATCGTGATCAAAGTTTGTCATCTTGAAGAGTTTTTCCAATTTCTCCCCACTGAGTACCCAAGTTGCGTCGGGCTCACGAGTGATGGTAAATTCTGGTTCATTTGATTGGAAGCCATAGTTGACTGTATCCTCTTCTACTTCGTCATCATACAACAAGAATTCTGGTGTTACTTCTAATAGGTCGGCTGTAGCGTTCAATAAGTTATCCAAGCCTTGCTTTGTAATTGCTGAAATTGCAAAAACAGGAATGTCATCAGCGAATTCGTCTTCCTTGTCCTTTTTCAATGCTTCTTTAAACTTCTTCAAGTTTTCTTCCGCGTTTGGCATATCCATCTTATTGGCAACAATAATTTGTGGACGTTCCAACAAACGTAAATTATGTGAACTTAGCTCTTTATTAATCGCTTGGTAGTCCTCATAAGGCTCGCGACCTTCCATTCCGCTCATATCGATTACATGCAAAATGACACGTGTGCGCTCAATATGTCGTAAAAATTGAGTTCCCAAGCCAACACCTTGCGATGCTCCCTCTATCAAACCTGGTAAATCAGCAGCCGCAAAACTACGTCCATCGCTGGTTGTTACCATTCCTAAGTTAGGTACCAGCGTAGTGAAATGATACGCCCCAATTTTTGGACGTGCAGAGGAAATCACTGAAAGGATTGTTGATTTTCCAACTGAAGGGAAACCAACTAAACCAACATCAGCTAAGACTTTCAATTCTAATTCAATGTTGCGTTCTTGTCCGGGCTCACCATTTTCAGCCAGCTCAGGTGCAGGATTTCTCGGTGAAGCGAAACGTGTATTGCCTCGTCCGCCTCGTCCGCCATGGGCAACAACCAACTCTTGGCCGTTTTCGATTAAATCGCCAATTAAAGCACCGGTATCAGCATCACGAACAGTCGTACCTGGGGGAACACTGACGTAAGTGTCTTCAGCCCCGCGGCCATGCATTCCCTTACTCATACCATTTTCTCCTGGAGTAGCTCTAAAATGGCGGTTATAACGAAAATCCATCAGTGTACGCAAACCTTCATCTACAACTAAGATGACATCACCACCGCGGCCACCGTCACCTCCAGCTGGTCCACCATCGGGTACATATTTTTCACGACGAAAGGCGACCATCCCATCTCCGCCTTTGCCGGCTTTGACATCGATCGTTACTTGATCTAAAAACATGGACATTTTCGTGTCCTCCTTATCTCTTTTATTCTATTGACTAATGAATCTCCACATAAACAAAGTCTCGTTTATTGTAGCTAGATTAACTGAAAAAGTCCATTCTTATTGATAGAAGCTTAAAAAAAATTTGGTGCTTTCAATTTTTTTAGTAGTTTTCCTTTAAAAATTTTTCTCAGGTAATATCTTTTGACAAAAAAATTGATGCGTTGCAAAATGAAAAATGTAAGGCATCAAGCTTTGCTTGATATTAAAAAGGAGGAACTTTTGGTTATGACAGTAAAAGTAGGTATTAATGGATTTGGACGTATTGGTCGTTTAGCTTTCCGTCGGATCAAAGAAGTATCAGACGATATTGAAGTAGTAGCAATCAACGACTTAACAAGTCCTACAATGTTGGCACAATTATTACAATTTGATTCAACACATGGCACATACCCTGGCACAGTTACTGCGACAGAAGATTCAATCGTTGTTGACGGCGAAAAAACACGTGTATATGCTGAACCGGATGCAAGCAAAATCCCATGGGTTAAAGAAAATGGTGTAGATATCGTGCTTGAATGTACTGGCTTCTATACTTCAGAAGAAAAAGCAAAAGCACACATTGACGCAGGTGTAAAACGTGTCGTTATCTCAGCTCCTGCTGGTCAAATGAAAACAATCGTTTATAACGTAAATGATGATACTTTAGATTCTAATGATAAAATTATCTCAGCTGGTTCTTGTACAACAAACTGCCTAGCTCCTATGGCTTACTTCTTAAATGAAGAATTTGGTATCGAAGTTGGTACAATGACTACCGTTCATGCGTACACTTCAACTCAAATGCTATTGGATGGACCAGTTAAGGGCGGTAACCTACGTGCTGCACGTTCTGCTGCTGACAATACGATTCCACATTCAACTGGTGCTGCTAAAGCTATCGGCTTGGTAATTCCAGAATTGAACGGAAAATTACAAGGACATGCTCAACGTGTTCCCGTTGTTGATGGTTCATTGACAGAATTGGTTTCAGTACTTAAAACAAAAGTTACTGCTGACCAAGTTAACGAAGCGATCAAGAAACATACAGTCGACAACCCATCATTTGGTTACGACGACCGCGAAATCGTTTCTGGTGACGTAATCGGAACAACTCAAGGATCAATTTTTGACCCAACTCAAACAGAAGTAACTTCTGCTGGTGACTATCAATTAGTTAAGACAGTTGCTTGGTATGACAACGAATACGGCTTCACTTGCCAAATGATTCGTTTGTTAGAAAAATTTGCAAATCTATAAAATTCAAGTTGCATTTAAGGAGATCATTTTTGATCTCCTTTTTTTATTGAGTGTTTCTATAAATTTTTTGAAGCAAAAGTCACCTTTTTTTCATAGGAACTGACTTAAAAGTTTGTTATCATAAGAATGATAATAAGTTTGAAAAGGAGAATTATATGCAATTCAAAAAATTAATGATCGGCGCAAGCTTAGCCTTGTCGATAGGATTATTCGCAGCTTGCGGCAGTGATAATGCTACGAAAGATACAAAGGAAAGTGCGACAAAAACTACGGAATCCAGTGTGGATTTAAATAAATTAGATCTGCCTCAGCTGAACGACAAAGTCACTGACGATGAATACTTAGTTGAACTCGTTACAACTGAAGGCAATGTAAAAATCAAACTCTTCCCTGAACAAGCACCAAAAGCAGTAGAAAACTTTGTTAAACATGCTAAAGATGGTTACTATAAGGACACGCCTTTCCATCGAGTAATCAAGGACTTTATGATCCAAGGCGGCGACCCTAAAGGTGATGGTACTGGCGGCGAAAGTATTTGGAAAAAAGGCTTCAAGACCGAAGATTCCAAGCAGCTTTATAATATCCGAGGAGCCCTTTCAATGGCGCGAGCAGAATCTCGCAGCAGTAACGGCAGTCAGTTCTTTATCGTAACGAATAATGAAGATCAAAGCGACGGCCTGGCGATTCAATACTATCCTGAGAAAATCATTGAAGCCTACAAAAAAGGTGGCGCACCACAATTAGATGGTGATTACACTGTATTTGGTCAAGTCACTGAAGGTATGGATGTTGTTGACAAAATCGCAGGCGGCGAAGTGAAAGATAGCGGTTCTGGTGAAAAATCTACACCGACAGATCCAGTTAAGGTCACTGAAATTAAAGTCTTACAAGAACCTAAGAAGTAGTCAAAAAGAACCGAATTCTCATCTGAGAAAATTCGGTTCTTTTTTAAATTATTTTTTTTGTTCCTTATCGCCAACGATAAAGGTGAACTCACATTCTGTGACAGTTTTATCCTCCATTGTCGCCCATGCTTTGGCTGTTCCAACCGGTCCTTTGACCTTTTGAATATCAAAATTCAAGAACAAGGTATCTCCTGGTCGCACGAATTCTAAAAAGTTTGCCTTATTGATACCGCCGATATAGGCTGTCTTCCCTTCAAACGCTGCTGATTTAAGAATCAACAATGACCCCGCCTGAGCTAGCGCCTCAACGATCAATGTACCAGGCATGATCGGTTCACCTGGAAAATGGCCTTGAAAAAAGTCTTCATTCATCGTTAAATTTTTAACCGCTGTGATATGCTTCTCGTCTTCAAACTCTGTGACCGCATCTAAATAGTAAATGGGAAAGCGATTTGGGATCGCAGCCATGATTTCTTCGACATTCATAATTTTTTCCATTTTGCACCTCTATGAATATTTTATTTGATTATCAAACTATCATATTCTTTCAGTTTAATCAAGACGTATTGGAATAATCAAAAAAATAGTTTGACAATCAAAGCTTTTTCCAACATAATGAGAGCATATTATTTTTTATATTATTTAGGAGTGTGTCATTTAATGTCTATTTTAACTGGAAAAAAAATTATCGTGACAGGCGTTGCCAATAAAAAAAGTATTGCTTGGGGATGTGCCAAAGCAATCGCTGATCAAGGCGCTGAAATCATTTATACTTATCAAAACGATCGAATGAAGAAAAACTTAGTCAAATTAGTTGGTGAAGAAGCCAACATGTTTGAACTAGATGTAGCCAGCGATGAAAAAATCGAAGCTGCTTTTGCTTCGATCAAAGAAAAATTTGGTTCGATCGATGGTTTGGTCCATTCGATCGCTTTTGCCAACAAGGAAGAGTTATCCGGTAATGTAACTGAGATCACTCGTGATGGCTTCCAATTGGCCCAAGATATCAGTGCTTATTCATTGTTAGCTGTTTCAAAATATGCTGCTCCATTGATGACTGATGGCGGAAGCATCGTGACAATGACTTACATGGGATCTGAGCGTTCGATCCCTAACTACAACATGATGGGCATCGCCAAAGCTGCATTAGAAGCAGAAGTACGTTACTTAGCTACAGAACTTGCGCCAAAAAATATTCGTGTCAATGCGATTTCTGCAGGAGCAATCAAAACATTAGCCGTAACTGGTGTGAAGGACTACCAATCCTTATTGAATTTATCGGAAGAACGTACACCTGATAAAGTCGCTGTAACGATTGAAGAAGTTGGAAATTCATGTGCTTTCTTACTTAGTCCATTAGCAACAGGCATCATCGGCGACATCATCTATGTCGACAAAGGCGTTCACTTAAGCTAATCCATATAAAAAATCGTCGTTCATGAAGAACGGCGATTTTTTTATAAAATTTATTAGACTTCAAAAATCCAACCATCCGGCGCTTCAACATCCCCAAATTGAATGCCCACAAGCTCATCATACAATTTTTTCGTCACGGGCCCCACTTCTGTCTCACTATAAAAGACATGGAAATCGTCGCCATTTTGAATTCCGGCAATCGGTGCGATAATCGCCGCGGTTCCACAGGCTCCAGCCTCCGCAAACTTATCCAATTCATCCAAGCGTACGTCTCCTTCGATCGCCTCTAAACCAAAGCGCTCTTTTGCAAGATACAACAATGAATATTTCGTGATACTTGGCAAGATCGATGGCGATTTTGGCGTGATAAATTGATTATCCCGCGTGATTCCGAAAAAGTTCGCTGAACCGACCTCTTCTATTTTCGTATGGGTTGCTGGATCCAAATAAATGCAATCAGGAAAATTACGATCGTGAGCAATTTGACCCGGTAATAAACTGGCTGCGTAATTTCCCCCGACCTTCGCTGCTCCCGTTCCGAATGGTGCTGCTCTATCATATTCGGAGACAATGAAATTACTTGGTGTTAATCCACCTTTAAAATAAGGGCCTACTGGCATGCAGAATACGCCAAATATATATTCTGGTGCAGGAACGATCCCAATATTTGGACCTACGCCAATCAAATAAGGGCGTAGATATAAAGTTGCTCCAGTGCCATACGGAGGCACATATTCCTCATTAGCACTTACAACTTGTTTCACCGCATCGATAAACTTGTCTTCTGTAACAGCTGGCATCTGAAGACGCTCAGCACTCTTATTCAAACGTTTTGAGTTTTCATCTGGGCGGAATAAATTAATTTTTCCGTCTTTTCGGCGATATGCCTTTAGTCCTTCGAAACATTCTTGACCATAATGGAGACAAGTCGAGCCTTCATTAATGGTGATGGTATTATCCTCTGTTAATACGCCATCATCCCATTGCCCATTTTTCCAATGAGAAATATAGCGGAAAGGTGTCTTGATATAATCAAAGCCTAACTCTTCCCATTTTATATTCACCATTCTATCATCCCCTTCTTATTTAAATGTTAGTCTATCACTTTCTTTCACCGTTGTCATGATTTTTTTCAATTAAAAGAAAACGATGGTTTATTTTCCCTAGTCGACAGAAAAGCGAAAGATTGTTACACTATTTTTATTAATCTAATGGGAGTGGCTTATGTTTTTATTTACAACACAAACAGTGGATTCCAGCACTACCAATGTTGTCGATCAGGCGACGGAACAATTGTCAGCTTGGCAAAAATATTGGCAATCAATTGATTGGGATCACGTTTTTTCAGTTTTAATCCAAAAAGGTATGACAATTATTGCCGTTTTGATCTTGTTTTATTTAATCAGAAAAATTGGAAGCTTTTTGATCAATCAATCTTTCGATCGGCAGAAAAAGAAAATGGCAGACAATGCAACTCGGGTTGAGACAATCCATGCTTTGTCAATGAACGTCTTTTCTTACACACTCTTTTTCTTTTTCCTTTATTCGATTTTAGATACACTTGGGATTCCTGTAGGTTCCCTCTTAGCTGGTGCCGGTATTGCCGGAATCGCCATAGGGTTGGGGGCACAAGGGTTCACTAATGATATAATCACTGGTTTTTTCATTATTATGGAACAACAAATCGATGTTGGCGACTATATTCGATTAACCGATCTGCAAATTGAGGGAACAGTCACCTCTGTTGGTATTCGTATGCTGCAAATGAAATCCGCAGATGGAACTGTTCATTTTATACCCAATCGCAACATTACCACTATCAGCAATCTTTCTCGTGCCCATATGCAAGTAAAGGTTGATATTCGTATCCAACCAGATGAAGGGTATGATAAGATTATCCATCTGATTGATGAAACAAATCAAGAACTTTCCGATGAATTTAAAGATGAAATTTTTGATGGACCTACTCTATTCGGAATGGTTGACTTAGGCAATAGCAACTATGCAATTCGAACAATTCTGTATGTAACAAATGGAAAACAATACAAGCTGCAGGAAGAATTTTTATCTGCTTATGTCCAAATCTTGACTCAAAACGGCTTTAGTATTCCCAATAATCCAGTTGCGTATGGGAAGTAAAAAGAAGTTCGCACCATGATAAATTCATGGTGCGAACTTCTTTTTTATTGTTCAAATGTATGCCCGTATTTTTCCCGATAACCATAATACCCTAAACGATATAAATCAACTTCTTTTTTCGCTTCAATCAGACTATCTCCGATTAATTGTAAGACGAATTCAGTAAAATCTAACGCTGCTGTTCCGTTTGCTGTAACAAGATTTCGATCACTGACAGCTTGTCTTTCTACAAAGTTCTCAGGAGTTTGATAGTTTTGAAAATCCTGCCACAGAATAGGACTGTTTCCTGTATGCTTATATCCTTCTAAAAAACCATAAAAAGCTAAATAATCTACTGCCCCACAAATCCCTGCCACTGGTAAATGATGGGCAAGCTGCTTTTCAATAATTCGATGAAGTTCTTGATTTTGGATATCCCAAGAATTACCGCCAACTAAAACAAGCAAATGATACATCCGATCAATTTCTGAAAAGTTTAGATCAATGGTTGTTTGTAAACCACCAATTGATCGTACTTGAGGTAAATTTGAAGCAGTCTGTATTTGCCAATCGTCTCTTTGATTCAGCAGACTCAGCAAATACGCAGCTTCCCAATCCGCATACTGATCTAACAAAACAAATAAGGCTGTTTTCACACTATCTCTCCTCTCCACTTTGTTGAATACTTTCAGTTTAACAAAATTGAAGAAGGAAAGCTTCCCGATTTTAATAGCTTATGGCTTTTTTACCAACTCGCCTTTTTAACGCCGGGTATTTGCCCCTTATGAGCTAATTCACGAAATTTGATTCTTGACATACCGAATTTTCGCATATAGCCTCTTGGTCGACCATCGATTAAATCACGAGACTTTAATCGATTAGGATTTGAATCCCGCGGTAATTTTGCCAATCCCTCGTAATCCCCAGCAGCTTTTAATTTTAGACGTTCTTCAGCGTAACGTTCAATCAAAGCTTGTTGCTTTTGCATTTTAACAATTTTAGATTTTTTTGCCATTGATTTTCTCCTATTTTTTATTCAATCAAGCTTAACCGTAATGATTACTGTTTAAACACTTGATAAAAATAGCATGCCTATTGTTGAATGTCAATTTATCTGTATTCATCATTTAAGAAGTTACGGGATTTATTTCACACAAAAAAACAGACTCCACTTTACGTACCTGCTTAGAGTCTGTTCTATATAAAATTCAGTTTTTAGTTAGTTTGATGAATTCGCGTGAAAAATCAATTGAGTTTCGGGATTCTTCCGCTGAAAAGCATGAAAGGTATAATTTACCGCCTTTAAAATTTCTCTACGTGTTACGATTCCACAGAATACCCCGTTGTGATCTAACACAGGTAAGAAAGAAGCATCTACCAATAAATGTAAAATGTCTTCTAGTTCGGCATCTGGGCGCATCACTGCAACATCTGTTTTCATGACATCCGCAACAGTTAACTCTTCCAAATTGGATGTATCAATACCATCGATCCCTAACATTTTTTTTACAATGTCATTCAAGCTCAATAAACCAACAAAATGATCCTCTTTATCTAAAACTGGAATCGTTGAATATCCAGCCTGCGACAACAGCAGTAACGCATGCTCTAATGGATGTTCCTTCATCACATTCGCAACATTTTCTGCCGGAATCATCATGGTTTCCTCATGTTCCATCATTAATTGTTCAATTGCGGGACTAATCATATGACGCCTCCGTTCTAATATCTTCACCTTATTTTACCGTAACGGCAAAAAGAAAGCGGTATTTCACCAAAAATTTAATAAAAATTAGGAACTAACGTTCAAAGGTTGCAGCTAGCTCTTCAATCGGTTGATGAGCACGATTATAGTATTGAATACGATATTCGTTGTTCTCGCTGTCAATGATCGCATAACTAGGGATACGCACAGGTCCACGTGGCTGTGAGACACTACCAGGATTTACGAATAAAATGTTTTTATCAAGCTCTGCAACTGCTTGGTGGATATGTCCAAATAAAGCGATATTCGCTCCCGCCTCTTGTGCTTGTAAAGAAAGCATCGTAAGTCCAAAACGTACATTTGATAAATGTCCATGAGTCATGTAAATAACATCATCACCGATTGAAACAACTTGTTCCTTTTTATATCCAGGATCATAATCACAATTTCCTGTGACGACTGTGAAATGTTCCCATAGCTCATCGTTTGCTTTCAATTCTGAGTCGCCACAATGAAACATATGGTCAACCATATCAACATAGCGATTAACGATCTCAACTAAAATGTTACGATCACCATGGTTATCACTAACAACTAAATATTTCATTTATTCCCCTCCAGCCATTCTTTCCAAGTTCGTTCTAACTCTTTGACTGCCATCCCACGATGACTGATTTGATTCTTTTCCTCAGAGGTTAGTTCAGCAGATGTTTTATCATAGTTAGGAACAATAAATAATGGGTCATAGCCGAAGCCATTATCTCCTTGTGGAATTCGAGCGATTCGGCCATCCCAATCCGCCTCCACCACTAGGCTTTCTTTTTGAGGTGCCGCAAAGACTAAGGTGCAATGGAAATGAGCCGTTCTTTTTTCATCAGGCACATCCGTCAGTTCATGCAGTAACTTGGCATTATTTGCTGCGTCACTTTTTCGTTCCCCAGCAAAACGAGCTGAAAAAATTCCAGGCATACCATTCAAGGCATCCACGACTAAACCAGAATCATCCGCTAAGACCGGCTGCTGTAAAAGCTGTGCAATCGTCTCTGCTTTCAATCGAGCATTTTCTTCGAAGGTTGTTCCTGTTTCCTCGACATCAGGCAAATCAGGATAATCTAATAGTGTTTTGGTTTGATAGCCTTCCTTTGCGAATAAAGCCGCAAACTCTCTTGCCTTTCCTGGATTACGCGTAGCAATGACGATCGTCTTTTCTTCCGTTTTTACCTCGTCAAAAAGTGCTTCTTTTTGGTAGGCTACTAACTCAGCAATTCCAGTTTTACCATGTAAAATCAACGCGTTTAACTCATCATCATCAAAAGTAGCTTCTTCTCCAGTACCTTGAATCTCCACGAAACGGCCAGATTCAGTCATTACGAGATTCATATCAACTGCGGCCGAAGAATCTTCTAGATAGTCTAAATCAGTTACGACAGTTCCATCTGGTAGCATTCCGACACTAATTGCCGCTAAATGTTCTTTAATTGGATCTTCTGCTAGTTCACCACTAGCTAACAATTTGTTAACAGCTAAACGCAAGGCGACGAATCCACCAGTAATGCTGGCCGTTCTCGTACCACCATCAGCTTGGATGACATCACAGTCCACAATGATACTGCGTTCACCCAATTTTTCTAAATCAATCACGGCACGCAAAGAACGACCAATTAAGCGCTGAATCTCCATCGTCCGTCCTGATAGTTTTCCCTTTGCGCTTTCACGCCTATTCCGCGTATTAGTTGCCCTTGGGAGCATACTGTATTCAGCAGTCACCCAACCGGATTCACTGCCACGTAAAAACGGCGGAACTGAATCTTCTAGTGTTGCTGAACAAATTACTTTGGTATCGCCAAAAGAAATGACGACTGATCCTTCAGGATGTTTAAAAACATTCGTTTCGATCTTAATCGGTCGTAATTGCTGAACCGCTCTTCCATCATGTCGCAAGTTATTCTCCTCCTAAATCAATGTGTGCCACATTCAAATTCGTAATATCTAACCATTCACCAGCGATATCTTTAAACATCTTAGGTGAGCCGGTTGTGTAAAAAGATCTTGATTTTGTTTCGGCTTGTTCATAATTATTTAAATTAAAATAATCCAATAATGTACTAACATCATTAACGGTTTCCGCCCCAGAATCAATTAATGTCACCTGTTGACCAATCACATTCTGAATAATTGGGCGTAACAATGGATAATGTGTACATCCTAAGATTAATGTGTCTAACTTTTCTTTTTTTAAGGGCGCCAGTGTTTGCGAAACAATCTTTTTCGCTACTGAGCTATTAAACTGATTACTTTCCACAATCGGAACAAATTTCGGACAAGCCAGACTGGATACATAAGTGTCCGGTGCTTTTTCTTGCAGCTCATGTTTATAAGAACCACTTTTGACCGTTCCTAGTGTTCCGATAACTCCAATACGTCCTGTGTTGCTAGCTTTTAATGCAGCACGCGAGCCCGGTTGGATCACACCGATTACCGGAATATCGACAGTTTTTTTAATTTCATCTAACGCTACCGCGGTCGCAGTGTTGCAGGCGATCACAAGCATCTTTATATTTTTCTTCAATAAAAAACGAGTCATCTGCCAGGTAAACTCAATGACTTGCTCAGCTGGTCGAGGACCATACGGACAACGAGCCGTATCTCCAAGATATAAGATTTCTTCATTAGGTAGCTGACGCATGGCTTCCTTGACTACAGTCAAACCGCCTACGCCAGAATCAATAAATCCAATTGGTCTTTCATTTGACAAAACGCTCATCCTATCTTGTTACAAGTTTCATCTTATTTTCCACTTTTTAACGAAATATTTCAAGCCCTAGAACCCCGTCTTATAAAAAGCGTTTTCTTTTGAATGAATAACAATTAATGCTACACTGATTCTGAGAGAGGTGGATGAAAATGGATAAAAAAGAACTAACTGAAAATATGGGGAAAGTTTCTGCTGGTGATCGTAATCAAGATCCTGCAATCAAAGCAACCGAAGAGGAAACAGAGAAAAAGAAGGAAAACCGTAAAGACGAACATGAACCTAGTATTTTAGAAAAACTCGGTAAAACCGAAGCCGGCGCTATCTATGAAGATCCAGCTATGAAAGAAACTGAACGTAAAACTGAAAAAGAAAAAGAATAGAAAAAGTGAGGCTCTTCTCAATGAATGAGCCTCACTTTTTTAATAGTTGTATTTGCTTGTTTCTAACAGGTTTGAAACCACTGATAATAAATAGCAAACAACAAAATACATAGCTGTCATCGCAATGAACATCGGTATAACATAATTGGTATTCTGTCCATAGATAATCTTCGCGTTATGAGTCAGCTCTGGTAGTGAAATAATCACAGCTAACGATGTGTCTTTGATTAGAGAAATCAACTGACTCAAAATAGCCGGTAACATTGATTTGAAAGCTTGCGGCATAACGATCATAGTTAACGTTTGAACATAGGTTAACCCAGATGACATTCCTGCTTCTGTTTGTCCCGTCGGCACAGCATTCAAACCGGCCCGGAAAATTTCCGATAACATCGCTGATTCAAAAATTGTTAAGGCAGCAACAGCAGCCCAAAAGATATTTAATTTGATTCCGATTTGCGGTAATGCGAAATACGTAAAGAAAATGATCAGTAGTAACGGTAAATTACGAATAATATCAACAATTATACCGACAATTTTTGAAAGAATCGGTACATTGCTATAACGAACAGTCCCTGCAATTCCGCCAAGTATCATACTAAAAATGATCGAGACAACTGAAACTTGAATCGTCACCCACAGCCCGTCCAAAAGGAATCGCAAATTAATCCATGAAAAAGCATCACTCATTATTATTACCCCTTCCTTTCTAGGCGTTTGACCAATGCTTATCTAAATAGTTCATCAGATAAGATAATGGTAGTGTTAATACTAAATAGAACAATCCGACAATAATATACGTGTCAAATGTATTGAATGTCGTACTGGCAATCAAATCTCCCTGATACATCAGATCTAACCCAGCGACCATCGCTAAGATGGAGGAATTTTTGATTAAATTGATAAATTGATTTCCTAATGGCGGTACCACGATTTTAAACGCTTGGGGCAAAACAATGTAACGCATGGTTTCAGAATAAGAGAACCCTGAAGAAAGTCCAGCCTCCATTTGCCCCTTTGGAACTGTTTGAATTCCAGAACGAACTGTCTCTGCTATAAATGCCGAAGTATAAATCGTTAAACCGATTGTTCCAGCTTGAAAACCATCAAAGCTGTAGAAATACATCGGTGCTACAACGTAAAAGAACATCACGATGATTAGTAAAGGAATATTCCTGAAAAATGCAACGTAAGCCTTTGCTAAACTGCGGATAATCCGATTATGAGACAATTGCAGGATCGCCATTAATGTTCCAATAACTAAACTGAAAACTAGCGCTAACAAGCTTGCATAGATTGTATACTTAAAACCACTGACAAACTCAGCTGAAAATGTTTGAAATAATTGTGTCATTAGAACTGTGCCCCCTTTTTCGCCCGACCATCTGCATCTTTAGGGAACCATTTTTCGAAAATTTTATTGTACGTACCATTATCATGCATCTTATGAAGTGCTTGATTAACTTCTTTCAAAAAATCATCTTGCCCTTTGTTGATAGCAATTCCATATGGTTCGTTCGTAAATGTGCCGCCAGTTAAACCATAATTATCATTTTCTGATGCCATCCCTAGTAAGATTGCGTTATCTGTTGTCATCGCCTGACCTTGCCCAGATTGCAAAGCGGTAAATGCTTCTGCATAATTTTCTAATTCAAGAATTTTGGCCTCAGGTGCATGTTTACGAATGTTAATCGTTGAGGTTGATCCTTTTACAGCTAGAACTGTATCTTTAGCTGTTAAATCTTTAATATTTTTAATGTGACTCCCTTTTTTTACTAATAGAGATTGTCCTGCATCAAAATAAATATCCGAAAAATCAACTTCCTTTTTGCGATCCTCCGTGATTGTCATAGTGGCAATAATCGCATCAATGTTTCCGTTTTTTAGTAGTGGAATCCGCGTTTTCGAAGTCACTTCGACAAACTCCGCTTTGCCATCCTTACCAAGAATTTCTTTTGTGATCGCTTTAGCTATATCAATGTCAAATCCTTCAACCTTTCGCGTTTTAATGTCCATCATACCGAATAAGCGTGTATCGTACTTCACACCCCAAGTGATCGTTGGTTCGTCTTTGATTCGTTTCGCGATATTTTCGTTTGCGACACTTTCTCCTTTACATCCTGACAACACTATTACAAGCAGTAACGGAAGAAATAGTAAGGAGAACATTCTTTTTTTCCTCGACATAAACTGCCTCCTAATGATTGATTACTTTGCTAACAAATTGTTGTGCACGGACTTCTTGTGGTTTCTCAAAGAATCCTTTGACATCCCGTGTGTCCTCTAGTACTTCTCCTTCGGCCATGAAAATGATTCGATCTGCTACTTCTTTAGCAAATCCCATTTCATGTGTAACAACGATCATAGACATTCCGTCTCGAGCAATTTTTTTCATAACATTCAGCACATCGCCGATCATTTCTGGATCGAGCGCTGATGTTGGCTCATCAAAAAGCAGCAAGTCGGGATTCATCGCTAAACCACGGGCGATGGCGATCCGTTGTTGCTGTCCTCCAGATAACATGGAAGGATATGAATCCTTCTTGTCTAACATATCCACTCTATCTAACAGTTTCTCAGCAGCCTTTGTTGCTTCCTCTGGCGACTGCTTTAAGACTTTGATTGGCGCTAACGTAATATTTTCTAACGCGGTTTTATTAGGATAGAGATTAAAATGTTGAAAAACCATTCCAATGTTTTTCCGAATATCTTTCAATTTTACATCTTTGCTGTGAAGATTCTTATTATTTACGAGCAACTCTCCAGAGGAAATATCCTCTAGTCCATTGATGCATCGAAGCATTGTGCTCTTTCCTGATCCAGATGGTCCGATCACCACGACGACTTCACCCTTTTCAAAGGACAAGTTAATCTTTTTTAAGGCATGAAACTTCCCATAGTATTTTTCCACATGCTTAAATTCAACCATTGGCATGTCTTACCACCTCATTTTCCTTATCATTCTCTAATTTTTCCAATGTGAGCTTAATTATAAGCTAAGTTTTTTTACTTTGTAAAGAAAAAAACTCAACGTACGAAAAAAAATTTCAAACATTTCTCGTTGTCATGTGATATTTCGTAACATAAGGAAGGTGTCATTTGTGATAAAAAATAGCAATATGAGTTGTCATGTTTGAAAAAAAAAGGTAGTATTTGAAGAGACATTGAAAGAATTTTTACGAAAAGGTGAGTTAATGAAAAATACCATTTTGACTGGAGATCGTCCAACTGGACAATTACATTTGGGCCACTATGTTGGTTCGTTAAAAAATCGCGTACTAATGCAAGATGATCCTGAGAACAAGCTGTTTATTATGATAGCCGATATGCAAGCTTTGACTGATAATGCTAAGAATCCTGAAAAAGTTTCTTCTAATGTGTTACAGGTCGCGCTTGATTATATGGCTGTAGGTTTGGATCCTAAGCGCTCTACTCTTTTTATTCAATCACAAATTCCAGAATTAGCAGAACTAACGATGTACTATTTGAACTTAGTGAGTGTCGGTCGCGTTCGGCGCAATCCGACAGTAAAATCTGAAATTGAACAAAAAAAATTCGGAGAAAGTGTTCCGACTGGTTTCTTTATTTACCCTGTGTCTCAAGCTTCAGATATTACAGCGTTTAAAGCAAACCTTGTTCCGGTAGGCGAAGATCAAAAACCAATGCTTGAACAAACACAAGAAATTGTTCAAAGCTTCAATCATACTTATGGTGACGTACTTGTCGAACCAAAAGGTGTTTTTCCAGAAAAAGGTCAGGGTCGTTTACCCGGTATTGACGGAAATGGAAAAATGAGTAAATCATTAGGCAACGGTATTTACTTAGCTGATTCTGCTGATGTTCTAGCAAAAAAAGTTATGAGTATGTATACCGATCCAAATCACATTCACGTGGAAGATCCGGGTCAAGTTGAAGGCAATATGGTTTTCACTTACTTAGATGTTTTTGGCAAAGACAAAGAAAAAATTGCTGAACTTAAAGAGCACTATCGTCGCGGTGGACTTGGTGACGTCAAAATCAAACGTTATTTAATAGATGTCTTAGAAGCTGAATTTGGGCCGATTCGTGCACGTCGAGAAGAATATGCTAAAGACCCAGATGCGATCATGCAAATGTTAAAAGAAGGCAGCGAAAAAGCACGAGCAGTTGCCGCTGATACTTTAGCTGAAGTAAAACAAGCAATGGGAATCAATTATTTTGGTTAACACAAAAAGCACTCGAATTTTTTCGAGTGCTTTTTTCCATCTACTAATGATCGTTCGGTTTAATGATAGAAATCGAAGCGACCTTTTGCCATGACTTCTTTAACACCGCCCGTTTCAAATAGTGAGCGATCCATAATCGCCTTTTTAATAAATGATGCCGGATAAGCTGTTACTTCTGTACTGCCCACAACACCGAAAGCATGTGTGTTCCCGATAGATGCGACAGAACCTAATGATTTGAATGAGAATGGTTTGCTTGGTTGCCCTTTTAATTGATTCAAAATATCCTTACCAGCGTATGATCCCATTTTTAAAGCAATTTGTGCAGTTGTTGGGTATGGTCTGTTACTTGAAGGATCCATAACCGCAGATACATCACCTAGTAAATAAACATCATCATGATTTGGATCAGTTAAATTGGGTTTTACCATGACACGACCCCGGCGTTCTTCAAAACCTGAATCGCCTACTACATGACTTCCACTGACACCGGTCGTCCAAATGATCGTTTTCGCTTTAAGTGCGACAAGATCATTTTCATCCTCTTTTGAGTTTTGATAAATAACTGCGCCTGGCTCAACTTTCTTGATAGGTTTACCAGTTAACAATTTGACATCCCATTTATCTAGATATTTCAAACAGTACTGTCCTAATTTATCACTAAACATTGGTAAAATTTTATCAACGGCTTCCACACAATAAATTTGGATATCACTTGGCTTAACACCAGCAATATCTGCGAAAGCTTTGCTTCCCTCAACTAGTGCTCCAATCAATTCGATCCCCGTGAAGCCCGCTCCACAAACAACAATTCGTAAATATTCTTCGTTTTTTGTTTCTTTATATTTCTTCATTTGTTCAAGGATGTGCTTGTGAACTTGATCAGCTGTTTTTACATCAACCATTTCTAGAGAATTTTCTTTTACACCAGGAATGCCGAATGATTCAGATTGAAACCCTAAAGCTACAATCAAATAATCGTAATTTAGTGTTTGATTTTCTAAATAGACCTTCTTTTGATCAGCATCAATTTTTTCTACTGTATCTTGAATAAACGTCGTTTTATTGGGATTAATCACGTCTTTTATGTTGTAACAAATTTTTTCATCTGGCTGTGTACCAGCTGCCACTTCATGAAGACTTGTTGACTCATAGTGATAATCATTCCGATCAACTAAGGAAATATGAATATCTGCCCCAGATTTTTGTAATACGTGCAAAGCCCGCAATCCCGCGTAACCCGCGCCTAATATGACGATTTCTTTCATTTTTGTTTCCTCCTACTTCGTTTTTAATGGACTAATTTTTCAAGGAAAATTAGTCCGGTTTGAATGCCGTAAATCATTCAACTATTGTCCTAATAAGTTCAAATTTTTTTACATAAAAAAACAGACGATCCTTCTAATCTCGCTAAAGCAAGAAGAACTGCAAAGTTGAACTGACATCCCTTAAAATAAAAACGTCAATGCAAAGCTGATCACCTGTGTGACAGCCCCTACTGCTAAGATTCTAACTGCGCAAATAAACGTTTCACGTTTAACTTGCTTGGTAAGAAATAATTGAACCTGTTTGATGATGAACGGTGCCGCTAGAAAAGTGCCCAGCATTGACCAAGGGGCAGTTCCAATAAACACCGAAAATAAAATGGCTAGGAAAGCGATAATGTTCATCCCTACAAATAGATAAAGTGCTCGTGGCTTTCCTAAATAATGAACCAAAGTAAAGCGATTGTTCTTTTCGTCTTCTTCTAAGTCACAGATATTATTCGCCAACATCAAATTTGCAATCCATAACGTATTTGGAAATGAAATCAGAAAAATTTCACCTAAATTAGTGAAGCTCCACTGAAATACTTCATACGTATTCAGATAAACACACAAAAGCGTAATCATAAACCCCATTGTTAGTCCTGAAAAGACCTCTCCTAACGGCAGACTAGATAACGGTTTGGGTCCAGACGAATAAAAGATCCCAACGCCATAGCAAAATAACCCCATCAATAGAAAAGGCCATCCGACTAAGAGAGACAAACCGATCCCAATCAGTGCCGAAACAATGATCATTCCAATCATCATTCGGAAAACAAACGTCAAATCTAAGTTCTCTCTCCCAATGATATTGGTTTTTTCTCGATAGTCGTGAATTTCCGTCGCATGGTGATAGTCATTGTAATTATCCAGAATATCGACAGCCATATTAAAAATGAACATCGCAATAAAATACAACAGGACTAGACCTAAATGAAGTTTGTGAAAATTATACAGGCTAAAACATATCCCAATAAAAAAAGGCAGGACACTCGAGGTTTTCGCTTTAAATTCCACGAGCTCCAAGAAAACGGTTAAATTCATCTCACCCAACTTTCTTAAATTTCTTTTTCGTATTCATTATGCTATTTTTATACTTTTTGTTCAAAGGATTTGCTTGTCTATCATGTGTTGATTCTCACTAAACATTCATTAAGCATTCTAGTAGTCATAAAGAGCTGCATGCGTTAAAATGTTAATGAAAACGTTGTAAGAAGGAGTACCCATGTTAGATTATTGGAATGAATATCCTAAAATACAGGAAAATCTAATTCAAGTTAAGAAATTGATCTCACAAAGACTTGTTATTAATAATAAATCGATTGAAGAGGCCATCACAAAATTTTCTTCTACAGGAGGAAAAATGATTCGTCCGGCACTCTTCTTTCTTTTCGCTGATTTTGGAGAAAAAAAAGACTACGAACAACTAATAAAAGTAGCAGCTTCACTTGAATTGCTGCATTCCGCTACACT
Organism: Enterococcus raffinosus; assembly: GCF_018917525.1. Lineage (GTDB taxonomy): Bacteria > Bacillota > Bacilli > Lactobacillales > Enterococcaceae > Enterococcus_A > Enterococcus_A raffinosus_A. The sequence continues at coordinate 75,000 of NZ_JAHLOS010000006.1, forward strand.
TGTCCATGACGACATTATCGATGACTCTCCTACCCGTCGAGGAATGCCCTCGATACAAACACGCTTTGGGAAAAATGTAGCTGTTTACACCGGAGATTTTATGTATACTAGCTATTTTGAATTGCTCGCTGAGTGTATGAGTCAGACACCCTTCCTATTGAAAAACGCTCAAGCAATGAAAAAAGTTCTTCGGGGCGAATTGACACAGATGACTTGTACATTTAATCCCGATCAAACAGTCAACGATTATTTGCGGAATATCAACGGGAAAACGGCTGAACTTATTCGCCTTAGTTGTCATGAAGGCGCGTATTTCGGTGGTGCAGATACGAACTTACAAGCTCGAGCGAAACGGATAGGATCAGCTATTGGCCTAGCCTTCCAAGTTTATGATGATATTTTAAATTTTTCTTTGGTATTAGGAAATAACCAAAAACCCATCTTAACTGACGTACAACAGGGTATCTTTACTTTACCTTTATTAATTGCTCGAGATAGTCAACCTAGTATTATTCGACCTTTCTTAGAACACCCTGAAACATTATCACGCAATGATTTGATACAGTTGGCCCATTATGTAGATCGCTTCGGAGGAATAGCTGGCACACTTGATTTTGCTGAGAAACTTACAAAAAAGGCATTAGCGGAAATAAATGAACTACCCGATGTCAGAAGTAAAGAGATTCTAAGAAACGTTGCTACGCAATTATTAGAAAGATCCTATTAAAAATTTGCTATCTTATCTGAGCAAATGGTTCAAAAGCTCTCAATTCGAGGGCTTTTTATTATAGGCTAAATAAAGAAAGCTACCTCTTCTTTTTTTCTCATGGTAAAATGAAAACGGAGAAAGCATAAGGAGCTACGATATATGAACACTCATGAACTCTATAAAAAATTAGAACTATCACCAGTAATAGCAGCCGCAAAAAACGAACATGAGCTTGAAGCCGCGTTGAATTCTGAAGCTGAGGTTATTTTTATTTTGCAATCACACCTAATGGAGTTAGCAGAACTATCCCAAAAAATCAAGGCAAGTGGAAAAGCGGCAATTCTTCATGCTGATTTGGTCAAGGGATTGTCTTCAGATGAAAAAGCCATTGATTATATAAAAAAGGCTACTTCATTTGATGGAATTATTTCAACGAAACCAGCAATCATTCGCCATGCAAAAAAGCATCAATTATTAGCTATCCAGCGTTTCTTTCTACTAGACTCTTCTGCTTTAGAGAATGTCGAACGTCAATTGAAATATACTGAGGCAGATTTAGTAGAAGTTCTTCCCAGCGTCTCGCCAAAAATCATTAAACAGCTCGTTCATCATTCGAAAAAACCATTGATTGTTGGTGGCTTGATTCGGGACAAAGAAGATATTATGGGTGCTCTAGGTGCAGGAAGCCTTGCGGTATCAACAACAGCAAGTACAATTTGGTCAATTTAACGATTGTTGATCTTTTCTAAAGGTGTTATAATACAGATAAGTTAATAACTGCTAGAGATAAAAAGAGTATAGCGGCAAACGTCAACAAACATTGGCGTTTGTTCCCTATACTCTTTTTTCATGCGCATTGGAGGAGTTACAACGGGAACTATTGACTCTATTATTGGGAGGGAAATCTATTATGTACGACGTAATTGTAATTGGATGTGGTATTGTGGGTGCCGCTACTGCCTATGAATTGAGTAAGTATCAACTAAAAAATTTAATTTTGGAGGCTGAAAATGACGTTAGTCTAGGTGCCACTAGGGCTAATAGTGCAATCATGCACGCTGGCTTCGACCCAGAACCAGGTTCACTGATGGCAAGACTAAATGTTGAAGGTGCTGAACGAGCAAAAGAACTCTGTCAAAAACTTTCTGTGCATTATGACCAAATTGGTTCTCTTGTAGTCGCCTTTTCGGAGGAGGAACTCGCACTTATCAAAACACTCTATGATCGTGGCGTAAAAAATGGCGTAAAAGACCTTGAGCTATTAAATCAGGAGGAACTTCATAAAAAAGAACCGAATTTATCACATGAGAGTCTGGGTGCCCTTTATGCTCCCACTGCAGCAATTGTAAATCCGTGGGAATTTTGTCTTGCTTTAGCCGAAACTGCTGTTAAAAATGATGTAGAGATTGCATTGAATAATCGCGTAACAGACATCAAGAAGCTTGATGATGGCTATGAAATTACCACCACCAAATCGACTTATCAAACAAAATATGTTTTTAACGCTGCTGGTGTTCACTCGGATGATATTCATAACCTGATTGCTGAACCGAATTTTGAAATTACACCAAAACGTGGTGAATATTACCTGTTGGATAAATCAGAAGGTGCAGTGGTTAATCATGTAATTTTCCAATGTCCATCTAGCGTCGGAAAAGGTGTATTGATTAGCCCAACGGTTCATGGAAATTTAGTCGTCGGCCCTAACTCAGAGGCCGTCTCACACAATGATTTGGATACTGGAAGAGATACTGGAAATACGTCGGCAGGTTTAAGGTCTGTTGCAGAATTAGCTAGAAAATCGGTTCCTGATCTCAATTTACGGCAATCCATTCGAAATTTTTCCGGCGTTCGAGCGAATAATTCTACTGGAGATTTTGTTTTACAGGAAGCTGACTTTGGCTTTATCGATTTGGCTGGAGTCAAATCCCCTGGTCTCACCTCTGCGCCAGCAATTGCACTGTACGGAATTGAAATGTTGGAAAAATCTGTTAATGAAAAATTTACTCTGAAGAATACCTTTATTGATTCTCGTGAAAAAATAGTTTTTCAAGAACTGGATTCTGCTGAAAAGAATGCTGTTATCTCAAGAAACAATAATTACGGTAGAGTTGTTTGTCGTTGTGAAACTGTTACAGAAGGCGAAATCAGAGCGGCAGCACAGTCGCCTATCTCTCCTGTCTCTGTAGATGGAATCAAGCGGAGATGCAATGCTGGAATGGGACGATGCCAAGGAGGTTTTTGTGGCCCTAGAGTCGTCGAGATTTTAGCTGACGAACTGAACAAATCACCTTTGGATATCCTGCAAGACCGTGAAGGCAGCTATATCTTAGTCGAAGCAACGAAAGGAGGACACTGATATGCATGACTTGATCGTAATTGGAGGTGGCCCTGCGGGATTAGCAGCGGCAGTCGCGGCTTACGAAAATGGTGTCAAAGATATTTTGATTATTGAACGAGATCAACGACTGGGTGGTATTTTGAATCAATGTATCCATAATGGTTTTGGTCTCCACTATTTTAAGGAAGAGCTCACTGGTCCTGAATATGCAGCACGCTTCATCGAAAAAGTTCAAGGAACGAATATAAAGGTTTTATTAGATACGATGGTTTTGGAAGTAACAGAAGAAAAGGAAGTTCATATTGTAAATAAGGAAAATGGCTATCAAATCTTAAACACTAAAGCTTTGATCTTTGCAATGGGCTGCCGGGAACGAACACGTGGGGCTATTGGTATTGCTGGGAGCCGACCTGCTGGTGTTTATACTGCCGGATCTGCCCAACGATATGTCAATATGGAAGGATACCTTGTTGGAAAAAAGGTAATTATTTTAGGTTCAGGTGATATTGGCTTAATAATGGCACGCCGAATGACGCTAGAAGGAGCTGAAGTTTTAGCTTGCGTCGAGGTAATGCCTTATTCTGGCGGATTAACTAGAAATATCGTTCAGTGTTTGGATGATTATGATATCCCCTTATATCTTTCTCATACGATCACTGAAATTCGCGGTAAGAACCGTGTTGAACAAGTTGTTGTTTCGGAAGTGGATGAAAAACGACAGCCAATTTCTGGAACAGAGCAAACCTTTGATTGTGACACGATTTTATTATCGGTTGGGTTAATTCCTGAAAACGAACTAAGTCGTGATGCCAATCTAAACTTAGATAACAAAACCAACGGGCCTTTCGTTTATGAAAATATGGAAACTTCTGTTCCCGGTATTTTTGCTTGCGGCAATGTGGTTCATGTTCATGATTTAGTTGACTTTGTCACTGCAGAAAGTATCAGAGCTGGCTCAGCAGCAGCGGCTTATATTTTAGACCAAGAAAAGAATCTAACAAAATGCCTATCTGTCAAAAATGGCGATCACGTCACTTATGTTGTTCCTCAACAAATTCGAGATGAAAATGTGGATCGTAAAGTCGAAGTTTTCTTCCGAGTAAACAAAGTATTTGATGACAGTCAGATTCTGATTAAATCACAAGGAGAAATCTTGGCGAAGCAAAAGAAAAGCTACATCGTTCCTGGTGAGATGGAAAAAATAAAATTATCTAAAAAGGTTTTAGATAAAGTCCAAAACGGTGATTTGGAAATTTGTGTGGAGGAGGTGTCAAAAGGATGAAAAACTTTATTTGCATCATGTGTCCAAAAGGCTGCCACTTAACTGTTGATGAAGCGAGTGATTACCAAGTTAGCGGACATAGCTGTAACAAAGGCGTAAAATACGGCAAAGCCGAAGCGACGAATCCTATTCGTGTCGTGACCTCCACTGTTCTCGTAAAAGGCGGCGATGCGCACCTTTGTTCTGTGAAAACAGCGGACGGTATCCCTAAAAAATTAGTTCTGGAGGCTATGAAAGAAATAAATAGTGTTCAACTAAAGGCACCAGTCAAAATTGGCGATATCGCTATTAAAAACTTATTAGGTACCGGTATTGATGTTGTTACTACAAGTGAAATGAAATCGGCTTAAAAAATCCGTTCAAATAGCTAAAACACCCCTCAAAAAGTACATTTTGAGGGGTGTTTGCTAAGCAGAATTCACTTATTAGCGAATAACTGCTTGGATTTTTTCTTCTAAATTTTTAATTACTTTACTCATCATGCGATTGATTTCTTCATCCGTCAATGTTGCTTCAGGATTTACGAAAGTTAGATTATAAGCCATTGATTTTTTACCAGCCTCGATATTTTCACCTTGATAGACATCGAAAACTTGTAATTTTGTTAAGAACTTGCCAGCAGATGTACGAATTATTTCTGCAATCTCTGCATTCGTACTTGTTTCCTCTACTAGCATTGCAATATCACGACTGACGGCAGGATATTTTGATACAGCTTCAAATATAAGTGGCGATTTTTCTTGGGTAAGCATTGCTTCCAAATTCAACTCTGCCACAAAAGCCGACTTCAGCTCATAGCTTGCAGCCATTTTAGGATGAACTTGACCCACAAAACCAATCAATTCTTCCCCTAAATAGATTCCTGCTGTTTGACCAGGATGCATCTCAGGCATTTGCAAAGCTTGGTAAGAGATTTCTTCGGCTAGACCCAATCCTTCGACTAGCTCTTCAACCATTCCTTTAATTGCAAAATAATCGCAAGCTTCTGCTTTACCAGACCAAGACTTATCGACAACATTCCCTGTTACAGCAAGTGCCACATGATTTTGTTCAATTGGCAAGTCTTTTTTCGGATCGTTATTTTGATAGAAAACATGACCAATCTCATAAAAGGCTACATCGTTATTTTTACGTGCGACATTATAAGATAAATCTTCAAGCAAACCGCTGATTAAATTCAAGCGCATCGTTGATCGTTCTTCACTCATGGGCCAAGCCACACGAGTCACTTTGCTTTCATTTAGTAGGAACTGTTGCGCCTTTTCCTCTGTTGTTAAAGCATAACTGATAGCTTCTGATAACCCCGCACCTTCTAAAAGATTCCGAACTTTTCTAACCGATTTTTGTGCATCAGTTAAGAATCCAGCAACTGTCTGCCCTTCTGGCAAGGTAGATGGTAAGTTATTGTAACCGTAAATGCGGGCGATCTCTTCCATTAAGTCTGCTTCGATTCGAATATCCCAACGTCGTGGAGGTACGCTGACTGTTGTAACATCTTCGCTAACCTTTGATTCGAAACCAAGTGCCTCAAAAATGGCATTGATCTGATCTTGCGTTAACTTCGTTCCTAAGAAACGATTCACGTTTTCCAAAGCTGTACTCACTTCTACATTCTTCGGATGAACTTCACTCCCCTTAACGGAACCCTGTAAAACCTTGCCGCCAGCTAATTCCGCGATCATTGCCGCTGCAACTTCGCCTGCTAAGCTAATTTCACCTTGGTTGATGCCTTTTTCGAAACGCATAGAAGATTCGCTGCGTAAGTTATAGCTTTGTGATGTGCGACGAACGAGAGTATGATCGAACATCGCCATTTCTAGCGCGACTGTAGTTGTTTCATCAGAGATTTCTGAATCTAATCCACCCATTACTCCTGCTAAAGCAACTGGAATATCCCCATTAGTAATAACAATGTTTTCCGGATTCAATATCCGTTCAACACTGTCTAATGTTGTGAAATGTTCGTTGTCTTTCGCACGACGAACGAGGATTTCTTTGCTGCCTAATTTATCGTAGTCAAAAGCATGTAGCGGTTGTCCAAACAATAGCAAGATGTAATTCGTTACATCGACGACATTGCTAATTGGGCGAATTCCTTCATTCATTAAACGATTTTGCAGCCATTGTGGGCTTGGTCCAATCTTCACATCTTCAATGATCCGAATTTCATAATGAGGGGCATCCTTTTCATCCGTTACAGAAACACTAATTTTATCGCTAGCCTTTTCCTCAGACTCTTTTAATTCCACTGGTGGGAAATTTACTTTCTTGTTATAGATTGCCGCAACTTCATGAGCAACCCCACGAATACTTAAAGCATCTGCCCGGTTGGGTGTGATTGATAAATCGATAATTGTATCGTCCATTTCCAGATACGGAAAAACCGGCTCACCAGCAATGGCATCTTGCGGCAAGTAGTAAATTCCTTCAGAATATTCTTTCGGAATCACCGAGTCGCTATAGCCAAGTTCCTGTAATGAACAAATCATTCCGTTAGAAACTTGACCACGCATTTTGCCTTTTTTGATTTTTACATTGCCAGCGATTCGAGAACCTGGTAAGGCGACGATCACTTTTACACCAGCCTTGATGTTTGGTGCACCGCACACAATTTGTGATAATTCTTCTTCACCAACATCGACTTGGCAAATTGAAAGATGATCAGAATCTGGGTGAGGTATACATTCTTTTACATCACCGACCACGATTTTTTTTAGTCCGTCTTCTGGTGATTCCAGACCTTCTACTTCAATTCCTGTTAATGAAAGACGATCCGCCAAATCCTTCGGTGCAACATCTTTTACATCGACGTATTCATTTAACCATTTATATGAAACTAACATTGCTACTTACTCCCCCTTGAATTGTTCCAAGAAACGAACATCGTTTGAATAAAAATTTCGAATATCATTGACACCGTAACGCAGCATTGCGATTCGGTCTGGCCCTAAACCAAAAGCAAAACCTGAATACTCTTTTGAATCAATTCCAGACATTTCCAATACATCTGGATGAACCATACCGGCTCCGAGAATCTCAATCCAGCCTGTATGTTTGCAGACATTACAGCCTTTACCGCCACACTTGAAGCAGCTCACATCAACTTCAACGGATGGTTCAGTAAACGGAAAATAACTTGGGCGTAAACGAATGTTACGATCAGCGCCAAATAATTCCTTTAATAATACCTCGAGGGTTCCCTTCAAGTCTCCCATGGTGATACCCTTATCAACGACTAGTCCTTCAATTTGATGGAATTGATGGCTGTGAGTGGCGTCATCGGTATCTCGGCGGAATACTTTTCCTGGAGAGATCATTCGTAATGCACCTTTAGAAAAGTCATGCTTTTCCATCGTACGAGCTTGGACTGGAGAAGTATGGGTACGCAATAATAGATCATCAGAAATATAGAATGTGTCTTGCATATCACGTGCCGGATGATCCTTTGGCAAGTTCATTCGTTCAAAATTATAATGATCCGATTCAACCTCAGTTCCTTCAATTACTTGATAACCCATACCAATAAATGTATCTTCGATCTCCTCCATAATTTGAGTCAGCACGTGACGCGAACCATGAGGAACTTGCTTTCCTGGTAAAGTAACATCTAAAGCTTCTTCTGACAGCTTTTTTTCTAAAGCAAGCTCTGTTAGCTCACTCTTTCGTTTTTCCACTGCACTTGTCAGCATGTCACGGATTTCATTGGCAAACGCACCAACTTTTGGACGTTCCTCTGCTGAAAGATCACGCATTCCACGTAATACCTCAGTGATCGGTCCTTTCTTTCCTAGCGTTTCTACACGAATTGTCTCTACAGCAGCAAGCTCTTTTGCCGATTTGATTTTAGCTAACGTCTGACTTTTCAATTCTTCTAATTGTTCTTGTAAACTCATTGTTTTCTTCCTTTCCCTATTGCTAAAGTGAGAACAACTCACTTGTATCCGATGATTAATATTAATAAACAAAAAAAGACCTCATTCCAACAAAGGAACGAGGTCTCGCGATACCATCCTAATTCGCCAATTGAATTGACGCTCTTCACTCTTTAACGGCTATGCCGGTCTTTCGACAAGCTCCAGAAGTGAACTTCATCTTTTTCTTTCTTAGTCTGCTTCCAGTCAGTGACAGACACTCCCTTTAAGACGTAAAAAGACTACTCTTTTCTATCAACGCTTTTTAAACTATTCAATTGACTAATCCAATACTACAAGAAATTTGAAGATTTATCAACTACATTCTTCATCTGTAATCCAAGTGTCGCCCCATTGATGAATTTCATTCATTACATTTTTCAAAGCTTCGCCTTTTTTTGTTAGACAATAATCCATGCGCTTTTGACTTCCACAAGCAATCACGCGTCCAACAATGCCTTCTGATTCAAGCTCTTTTAATCGTTCCGTTAGCACTCGGTCACTGACATCTGGAATCATCGCAGCAATATCGACAAATCTTTGAGGCCCGCCTTCTAACAATACATCAATAATCAAACCGTTCCATTTTTTGCCTAAAATTTGAAAGCCTTTCTCAAATTTCGGACAGAGTGAAAAGTCCATTACTTCTACTTGTTCCATAATTCTCACCTCGATAGAGAGAGTATAGCACATCACTTACCTTTTATAAGTACATCTTGCCTATCCCTAAAAAGTTTTTAACAAATCTATTGTCCTCTTCCCTTGTAGAAAGACTAAATAAGCTGCTTTAACTGGTTTTTGTTTAGCCTTCTCCAAGGCATCCTTATAAAGATGCAATTGCCCACGATAACGATCAATTAATTGTTTTTCTCTTTCAGGTGTATAATAATCTGTTTTCAAATCATATAAAATGATTTTGTCATCAAACTCTAAATAGCCATCAATGATCCCATGAATAAGGATTTCGTCTTGATTTTGATAGTCATTAAAGAGTTGATCTGCTGGCAACAGCATCGCAAAAGGCTCTTCACGATGTAAATGATCGGCATTTTCAATAACAAAATGCCCTATCTCAGAATCCAGAAAATGCATAATATTATCGATCGAAATTTTATCAGCGATCTCCTGTGTCAGAGTTTTGCGTTCGACTAGATCGTTGATCAGCTCTTCAATCATTTTTTTCCCTAGAGTTTCATTTAGTGGCAGCAGCTGCATCACTAAATGAGTAGCCGTTCCGATTTCTGAAGCAGATATTTCTTTTTTAGTAGCTAAAAACTTGGGTTCGCCCAACTCCGTTTCGGTAAAACGATACTGTGTCTGGGTAGGCGAAAGATCCAAAGTTTCCCGATTATCAGGATCATCATACAATCGCTTTAATTCAGAGACGGACTGATAACTGGTTGTCTTTGTTGCCTCAGGATACGGGTATTTGAACAATAATCGCTGCTTTAACGGTTGAATATTAATTGCTCCTTGCGGTATTTCCAGCGTTTTAATTTCTGGAAGATATCCCTGCACTGCTTCAGCAATGAGTTGTGGATCAACAAAATCGATTTTAAAAGTTGCGGGATGTTTTTTTAGTACCGCGGGTTGATTGACTACATATTCCTTCTGGTAATGGTCCATCATTGGATGTCTGAATAGTGTCATCCCCACCCAATCAAAGAAACTATCGTTCTGACCATTTCGTAGTCCTGCATCTAGGACTAGATTTTCATTCAATGCTGCCTTACTCCACGTTTTGTAGGCAGCGGCTTCATCCTCATATGAACCTACAAGATACAGCTTTTGTTCTGCTCGCGTCAAAGCAACATACAATTTGCGCATTTCCTCAGATAGTAATTTATTCAGATTTTTTTGTTTAACTGTTTGGAAGAGTAACGTGTCTTTTCTGATACGATCATCTGGTGTCAATAGTTTCACACCTAGCCCTAATCGCTCATCGAAAACATAATTTCTCCGAGTATCCTGTACATTAAAGCTTTTACTCATATCCATTAAAAAGACAATTGGAAATTCTAGCCCCTTACTCCCATGGATCGTCATTACGCGAACCGCATCCTGGACTTCTTCTGTTGGTGGTTCACCTAAGTCTTTGTCTTTTTCCTGCATTTTCTCAATAAAACGAATAAATTGATACAATCCTCGAAAACTACTGCGTTCATAATCTTTTGCTCGTTCAATCAAAGCTAGTAAATTGGCATGTCGCTGTTGTCCAGCCGGCATCCCTAACACATAGTCTAGATAAGCCGTCTCGTCATAAATTTTTACCAATAAATCGGCTAATGCTTCTCGCCGCGCAAACTCGCGCCAGTCATTTAGTTGTGAATGAAAATCCGACAATTTCTTGGCAGTAGCATCCTCTTTGTTTTGAATGTAGGACTTTACTGCTTGATAATACTCTTTTTGCGGCAATGCCAATCGAACTTGAGCCAACTCTTCTTCCTGCAATCCGACAATTGGCGAGCGTAAAACCGCAGCAAGTGGGATATCCTGATAAGGATTATCAATGATTTGTAATAAGGAAATCATTACCCGCAGTTCAGTTGACTGAAAGTAATTTTGTGTGTCATTGATCGAAAGTGGAATTCCTAACTGTTTAAATACTTCCAATATTGTCAAGTTGTTATTTTTTGTCGGTGTCAGCAAGACGATATCTTCGTAGCGCGCTGGTCTCATTGCTTTTTCTTTTTTGTCATATACTTCAAAACCATGATCAATCAACTCGCGAATTTTCGCAGCAGTCATAAAAATTTCACCCATGGCTTTGTCTTCAATCCATTCAGGCACGTCACCATTTTTCTGATAAATTAATATTTCAGGTGCGAAGGTGTCAGTTTCAGGAAATGCAGTAAAGCCATTGATTAATTCCGCCTGTTTGTCGTACTCAATTTGTCCAACCGATTGATCCATTAATTGACTGAAAACTAAATTCGTGAAATCCAAGACTTCCTTACGTGAACGGAAGTTCTCCGCTAAAATGATCCGTCGTCCACCCTCTTCATCAGCAAAATCATGGTATTTTTGAATAAACAATGTCGGATCGGCTAAACGGAACCCATAAATTGATTGTTTAACATCCCCCACCATAAAGAGGTTGCCTGGTTCCTCGGTACTAAGTTGGCGCAAGATCGTCTCCTGTAGTTGATTAATATCTTGGTATTCATCAACTAGAACCTCTGCAAACCGACGACGATAGTAGGACTCTGCGGGTTTGCTGCCATTAACGTCCGTTCGGAGTATTTGCAAAGTGAAATGTTCTAAATCATTAAAATCTAACATGCCCTTTTCTCGTTTTTTTGCTGAATATTCTTCAATAAAACGTTTTTCGACCCGAACGAGCTCCTCCACGATCGGTAAGGCTTCTTGCAATCGTTCTACTTGTTCTTCTGGTGAAACAGTAAAATACATTTCCTTAATCTTTGTTAGCATTTGCTTTGCTTGATCCCGATAATTCTTACATTCAACAATTACGTCACCATAGAGCTCCTTAATTTCCTTTTTTCGTGGCGATGGGTAGGTTGCGAATTTTAGTTGATCAAAAATTGTATAAACAGCATCTAAATCGTCTTCAATCAATACTTCTTCGATTCGCTGTGTGAGAAGCTGCTCATTTTGAGCTAACTCCGTGATTTTTTGTAATTCCTCTGTACCCTGACTAGCAGCAATCATCCATTGATATGTTTGTTTGATTTCTTGTAAATTATTCAGGATTTGTGGAAGAATCAGCTTACGATATAACTCGGAATCAACTAAATTCTCCACGCGATAATTTTCTACTAAGCCATCCAACCAATCGAAAGGTTCAGGATTTGCACGAGCAAACTCATACATTGAGAGAATCAGATCCTCTAAACCGCTATCGCTGCGGTCATTTGAAAAATTTTCCGTCAACCGGTAAAAGATTTCTTGATTTTCCTCATAGAAGGTTTCTCGCAGCTCGTCCCAAACATCCTCTTTTAACAAAATTGTCTCTGTGTCATCCGTCAGCATTCGGTAGCTCGGATCCAAGTCAATCAAATAGAAAAAACGTTGAATGACTTTCGAACAAAAGGAATGCAATGTTGAAATGGTCGCCATTGGCAATAGTGTTAATTGTCGAGTGAAATGATTTTTTAAATTTTGATCGGTTTCCTCATTAATCGCCTCTTGTAATGCCGACTGAATACGTTCCTTCATCTCGCTGGCAGCCGCTTCAGTAAAGGTAACGACTAAAAGTTGATCAACTGAAAGCTGTTGGCGCTTGATCTTTTCGATCACACGCCGCACTAGAACTGCTGTTTTCCCTGATCCAGCAGAAGCCGAAACCAAAAGATTGGTCCCTTGATCATAAATAGCTTGCCACTGAGAATCGGTGTACATTTCATTTGGAGCTTTTGGAGGGATTGGAAAATTAGTTGTCATGTAGTTCTTCCTCCATTCGTTTCAAGACTTCTTCTTTTGAAAGTTTTTCTAGACGATGATAATTATTTTCCTTCAACATCGCGTCAAATTTACATACGCTACGGAAAGGACAGTATTGACAAGCAATCCGTTGGTTGTCCTTGTAAGTTGGATTTAATTTTATCTCGCCAGAAACAATTTGGTTTCCGGCCTTTTGAATTTTTTCTCGATTGTACCGACGCAAAATATCAATCTCAGATAGATCATAAAATTTATCTTTTGACTGCGATACGATGACCGTTTGTCCATTCTTATCTTTTTTAATTGGAAATAAAAGAGAGCTCTCTTTTTCTTGTAAACTTTGATCTAATTGATCATAAAGCTCAGGTTCTTTGGCAAACAATCCTTCATATTGATAGGCCTTTAGCATATCTTTCTCAATATTTTTAGAATCTTTTAAAACTGGATTATGGACATGCAGATAATAAGCTCCTGCTGGTTTGATTTCCTTACCTTTGACCTGACTAAAATCAGTCACAGCAACATCCAAATAAGTGATTAATTGTAACGCGATGCCATAGTAAGCATCGGCAACATTAAAACTGTGAGGACTTGATTTGTAATCAATCACACTAAGCCAATCACTCTCACTGCTTTCAAGCTGATCTAGGCGATCGATTTTCCCACGAATTGCAACTTCTCCACCGTTTGATAATGGCAGATTGATACCGGGTATTCCTTTTTGTCCTCCAATAGAACCAAAAATAATTTCCGTTTGTTGCGGTTCAAATTTCGTTCGTGTTCCTTGCTGAACTAGGCCCCAACTAACCTTTTGGATTGTTCGCGACAACTGATAGCGGATGTAATTCATTCGTGCCGAACTCGAAAGAATTGCAAATTTCAATTCACCAAAAATCTCTTTCAGTACGTCATCGGCTAATTGATTCCGTTCTCTTTCATTTAACTCAGCCAAACGAAGACCTTGTTCCTTTAGTAAACGGAAGAAATGATCTAACGCTTCATGGTAAAAATCTCCAGCAGCAGCCGGTGTTAAGCCGTAAACGGTCCGCTCTTTTAATCCTAGACCAAAATTTGCGAAATATTTGTACTGACAATTATAAAAATTCTCGATTCGAGAAACCGAAACATAGAGATTTTTTCCATATAACTGTTCTGCTGTCTCGGGTAAAAGCTCTCGAGGGACATTAAGATCCTGCAGACTCTTAAAGACACGCTGAGCCATTGAAGCTAATGAACTATTTTGAATAAACTTCTGAAGCTCCCGCCAAGCCGGTGAGAACGCTCGATTCTCGTCTTGTGCGTAACGGTTCAAAGCGATCAAATCTGAAAGTAGTGTCCGCATAGAGCCTAAATGATCCTCAGGTGCACTTGTTAGTCTTAACGATTGATTTTCTTTGATTGGTATATTCAGACCTTGACTTAATTGTCTTAAGAAAGGTGAAACCTCCAGTTTTTTCTCGCCATCTACCGTCGTAGCTACACTTAAATACAGCTTTTCAGTTGCAGATAGAAAGACCGAATAAGCTAAGAATGGTTCGCGATTCACTTTGGAGCTGTTGCTTTCAGGCAGAAATTTCCCCTCTGGTAGATTTTGATTAAAGACGGATCGCTCTTCCGCCGACAATAGTCCCTTATCATCAAACCGAGCCGGAAAATCATTGTTGTTTAGACCAATTGCAAAAGTAATTTTCATTTGATCCACCCGTGCCAGCTCTAAATCATTCACTCGAACTTGATCGATCGCTGTCGGAATTTTCCCGTAAGTCAAATTCATTAACCCAGCCAAAAAGATATCTTGAAAAATTTTCCAATCAAATTCATCTGTTCCGTAAATCAATACATATTCGTCTAAAAGATCAAGCAAAGCTTGCCATGTTTGCTCATGATTACGAGCCTTGTCAAGATTTCCCTTAGCAACCTCCTGATCACGCCAAAATAGTAATTGACGTTTCACTCCGCTTTCTTCTAAAAAGTGATAGAAAGTAGTTGCCGCCTTTAGTCCATTTTCTGCTTGTTTGATTTTCTTGAAGAATGCTGGCAATAATTGCTGTACCGAACGGCGAACGTCATTTGTTGTTTCTTCTAGTTGTTTCGCGTCGTTAAAGACGTCTGCTTCAAAGTCGTAATCAACGAACTCCCAATCTGTTGATTTTGTCCAAGCGTTCCCACGAAAGTTGTAAGCTAAACAAACATTTTCTGTTTGATCGATCTTTTCTCTATATTGCTGCTGTGATAAATACCAAGTCTCTCGGTTCCAATCAAAAGGAGCAAAAAGTTCTGTTCGCAGCATTCGAAAAACATCGTTAATTCGGTAGTTATAATTGTCGATTAAAAACAACGCTTGTAAGAATTCAATTAACGGATGTGCAGCCATTTCCTGCGTTTCATCTAAGTAAAAAGGAATGTCCATTTTTTGAAACAAATCAGGCAAAACGCTATTATAAACATTCGGATTACGCATCAAAATTTGAATATCTTTATAGCGGTATTTTTCATCCCTGACTAAACGTCGAATCTCTTCGCCAATCTTTCGGATTTCCTCTGCTACTGTCGCATATTTCGTCAACTCAAGTTGGTTCGTTTGAGATAAATCAACTTTTTTCTGATTTGTCCAAAATTCTCCAAGTTGATTGAAAACAGTATGATTCATTCGCGCAAATTGATCTGGACGAACAGGAATTTGTTGCGCATCCGCGCTGCGCTTCAACTGAAAATATGTTTTCCCAGGATCAGCAAATAAATTCAATGGATTGGGTTCTTCGTTTGGATAAGGACGATCTAACTCTAGCGACACAAATAACTCTCCACAACTCATCAACGTATTCAGCACACTTAACTCACGAGCATTGAAACGCGTGAAGCCACTAACGATAAAAAGAGTGTTGGAAAGATTTTGCTCACTCAAATAAGCTTGTAATAGCAGTAAAGGATCATCATTCGTCACTTGGTAAGTAAATAAAGCCTCTTCGTAAGCTACGAACACTCTCTTCAAATCCTGTAATTTCAATACCTGATCTTGATCGTTTCCATTCTCATCCAAATCGTCAACTGTTACATTTCCAATTTGCATTTCTTGATAGAAACTGACTAATTGTTGAATAAAACCGGTTTTATTAACTTCCCCACGAAAAATTGTTAATTCTTCTCGTTGCTCATGGAGAATTTTCCTTAAAATCATCGCATTTCCAGCTTCAGACAACACATTGCCTGGTATCTGACCATCACGTTGTAAAAAGAACCAAGCCAAACGTTGAAAACTAAAGACTTGCGTACGAATTGTACTGAACTCCACATTTTTAGTATTCTGTTTCATTGCTGATAAAAGACTGATTTCTTGTTCAAATTTATTGTAATTGGGGACTAAGAAAAACACACGATTCGTTGGATCTTGCTCTAACCAAGCTTGCGCCGTCTGAACCATACGTTCTTTCGCGTCATTCTGTCCAGCACCTAACAAAAATTGTAATGGCATCGTTTCCCCTCATTTCTTCAAATTATGTTACCTACATATTATAACAGTTCATTTAAATATTCGCATGATCGGAACGAATCTGAAATACCAACTTTAAGCAGCTGTTTTAAAAGGAAAAAAATTAATAATGAACACTTCGAAAATCGATTTGATTCAATCCATACACATTTCTCAATTTTTGATAGCATCAAAATAAGTAAAAAAAAGACTAGCAGTTTTGCTAGTCCACAGTGCCAAATCGATCTAACGGCCAAAAAACAAATTTTACATCAGCCATTATATTTTTTTCTTTGATCATTCCAATAATCCGACTATCTTTTGAAATTCGACGATTATCACCTAAAACAAACAGTTCTCCCTCAGGAACTTTTTGTGAACCAAATAGATCATTCAAATTGAAGTCATAGGTCAGCGGCTGATCATCCTCCAGCTTTCCTTTAAACTCATCTAAGTAAGGTTCATCGTACTCTTTACCATTGATGTAGAGTACATCATTTTTGTACTCGATGGTATCTCCAGGTAAACCAATAACACGTTTAATATAGTTTTTCCCTGGATCATCTGGTGCTGGAAAAGTCACAATATCAAAACGCTTGATCTCCGTATTTTTCAAAGCAATGACACGCTCACCATCAATCAGCGTCGGATCCATTGAATCCCCTTTAACGACTACAGGAGTAAAAACAAAATGACGCAATCCAATCAAAATTGCTCCCAGTATTAAAAACCAAAGAACAGTTTTGCCTATCTCTTTCATATTCATTTGTGAGCCTCCATCTATTTACATTCATAATAATAGTTTATCATATTGTGACCTGTTTCATCGCAGCTATCTACTCCCCTATAAAAAAATTTACTTTTTTCGCGAGCATATTTCTTTTCTTACTTTTAGTAAGATGGTAAAGTAGTTTTTGTCAACAAGAACAAAAACAAGAAAAGGTGGAAATTATTATGTCACAATTTTTAGAATCATTGAAGGATCGTCGTTCATTTTACTCATTAGGACATGACGTTAAATTATCTGAAGAAGAAATCACAACATTAATCAAAGATGCTGTTAAAAATAGCCCAACGGCTTTTAATGCACAATCACCTCGTGCCGTAATTCTATTTGGAAACGCTCAT
The DNA here is from genome assembly GCF_018917525.1 of Enterococcus raffinosus. Taxonomy (GTDB): domain Bacteria; phylum Bacillota; class Bacilli; order Lactobacillales; family Enterococcaceae; genus Enterococcus_A; species Enterococcus_A raffinosus_A. The sequence goes on from NZ_JAHLOS010000006.1 coordinate 92,244, forward strand.
GAAAAATTATGGAATATCGTGGAAGAAGCTTTGAAGCCATTAACTCCAGCAGAAGCTTTTCCTAACACACAAGCTAAAATTGCCAGCTTCCGTAATGCTTACGGAACTGTTATGTTCTTTAAAGAAACAGATACTGTGAAAAATCTGCAAGAACAATTTGCCTTGTATGCTGATAATTTCCCTGACTGGGCTGAACAATCAAATGGTATTGCAACAGCAAATACTTGGACTGCACTAAATTCTGCAGGTCTTGGCGCAAACCTGCAACATTACAATCCAGTGATTGACGATGCCGTTGCTGAAGAATGGAATATTCCAGCTAATTGGCAATTACGTTCACAATTAGTTTTCGGCTCTAAAGAAGGCGAAGCAAACGAAAAAGAATTTTTGGCTGATGACGAACGTTTCCGCGTTTTCCATTAATTCGTAATAAATAAAAAATAGGCAATGCTGATTTATTTCAGCGTTGCCTATTTATTTTCCATTTTTGTCTTGATCATCCTTAGTCAAGATTTCTAATGTGCTGCCTTCATTGAGGTGCGTCGAGAGGAAAACAACGAGCTCAGTTAATGGATAATCAAAAGTTAAAATCGGTCCGCGACGCTGTTTACGAAAATAATTAAGTTTGATTAATCCATTATCTTCTTGAAACAAAACCACCCGCTCGATTTCATTTAACGGAATTCCGCGATTGTCCAACCCAAAAAGAACTAAACTTTCTTCTGTAAATCCCTTTTTATCCAATAAAAAACTTAACATTACTAATGCAGCTAAAATCGTTTGTGTACGCCCATTTATATCTTGCCAGCTACTAAATCCGATCCATACAATCAACAGCGTTAAGAAAACATAAAATGGATATTGCTTGCGACGTTTAAAAACCGGAATAACGATATCCTTGCGTGCCAACAATAAAAAGACATACAAAACAACCGTAAAAATTCCCAATAACAATGTTAATATATTCAAAAGAACCGCCTTCTAACTTGGAATGAAATTAGAATATTTTACCACGACCATGTTAGATTTGTCATCTCGCTGCTCTTGATCCACCTCTTCGCATTGGTTAATACGAACGACAGCGCAATTCGTCATTTTTGAAATAACTTCACCTTCTACGCATTCTTCGAAACCAATTGGATGGCAACGATAATTTCTTCCAAGTTCAATTTCTTCTTCATTCATAAGTAAGCCCTCCAGTATCGACATTCATTTGTTCGTCTAGCTTTTGGATCAATGTTATTCGCATTATACCGAAGTATGGAATGGTTTACAATCGAATTTTTCACTTCATTAGCAAAAAGAGGTTAAATCGGGTAAAATTATTAGCAAGGAGTGATATTTTATGTCAAATTTTATGGATTCAATCAAAAAATATGGATATTTAAGAAGCGCTTGCTATCTCATTCTTGGAATCGCTATCTTATTCTCTCCAAGAAGCGTCTTTAGAGGGATTGTCTATATCATTTTCTTCTATTTATTAATTTTTGGAATTTTACAGATTATCCGTGGCTTGAGAACAAAAAAATATACAGGAAACACCGGATTTGAGACGACTAGTGGTATTATGCGAGTAATTGTCGCTTTTGTTGTTCTCTGGTTCTCCAAAGGAATTATCAGTATTTTGCCGATGTTTTTAGGTTTCATTATCCTGATATTTGCAATTAGTCAATTTATGCAAAGCTGGACTGCTAAACGCGATGGCTTTCCTGTTACAGGCCAGATCATCTATAGCGCACTAATGATCATTGCTGGTTTTTTCCTTTTATTTAATCCATTTAGCAGCATGATGATTCTCTTCCAACTATTTGGATTTCTACTCATCACGATGGCCGTTTCAGAATTTATTAATACCCGGCGCTTCACTCGGTAAATGATTGTTTCTTTTAATAGAAACAATTATACTGAAGATACTAAAAAGAGTGAGGTCCTTATGAACACAGCAAGCGAACTTTATCAATTTACCAAAAAATACGGAATCAATTACAATACAGGTGAGGACAAGGGCATACAGTTGTTCGGTAATTTTCTACACGCATTTCCAAAAAACAGTTTTTCCTTTTCTTTTATCGGATTCCATAAATATGAAAGCCTAAAGAAACAAGAAGGTTTGAGTGCGTATGGCATTTCCGGCAATACACTATATGTTTTAAGTAAGCAAAAAGCATATAAATATAATCTTTATCAATGCAAAGAAATTAGTGGTAAAAAGAAACTAAACGGTATTCGATTGTCTTTAGTTTTTGACACCGAAGTTATCAAGATCAATTTAGGATTTGCGGATGGCAATATTGTCTTGGCAGCTTTAAAAAAGGCTGGAAAAAAATAGTCGAGACAATTTAGTTGAAGAATAGAAAAACTAGCGTTATAATTCTTTCTGTTCTCATTGGGATATGGCCAAACTGGTAAGGCGCCTGACTCTGAATCAGGTAAGTGTAGGTTCGAGCCCTACTATCCCAATAAAAAAAGTTTTTGCTTCTAACGAGGCAAAAACTTTTTTTTGTACAAATATATCGATTTAGGATTTGACTACCATAACATTGCAGTTTGCGTGGTTCACTACATATGCCGTCGTAGAACCGACTATCGCCTGTTCTACAGCACCTCTACCTGTCGCTCCCAACATTATAAGATCTACCTGATTTTCTAATGCATAATCAATAATCTTACGTTTTGGATTACCTGAATCAATTTTTGTTTCATAGTCCAGTTGACTCACTTTGGAATTAGCCACTAATTGTTCTAATTCAATCTCAGCATTATTCAGATGAAATTTAAGTGCATCATTAATAAATGCCGGATCGCCAATTGAAAATTTAAAATCAACCACAGTAAGAATAAAAAGCTTTGCACCATTTCGTTCAGCTACATTTAGCGCTTCATTAAATGCGTTTGTTGAAGAGGTTGAACCATCTACTGCAACAAGTATTTTTTTATAACTTTCTTTCATTGATAACGCCTCCCTTGTCTTCATTATACAACAACTACATCTTTTAAGAAAAATAAATACTACAAACTAACAGTGAATATTTTTATGTTATTTGCTTAATAAAATAATTTATTTAGCTTTTTCCCTAATAATTTTATGGTAAAATAAATCGAGCAACAATTTCCTCGCCAACTGATAAGCCTTTGTCTTTGGCTTTGTTGCTCTTTTTTTAAACTCTATTCCTCTTGTTTTTTTATTGCTTTTAGTCTAATATGATTAAAACAAAATGAGAGGGTGAACAGATGGATAATCGTATATCACAAACTAATAGTTTTTCAGATGGCGTCAAGGCTTGTGTACCAACAATCATGGGCTATTTAGGGATTGGAATTGCAATGGGAATTGTAGGGAAATCCGCTCATTTAGCTATTTGGCAAATTTTCATGATGTCTACCTTGGTGTATGCTGGAAGTGCACAGTTTATCCTATGCGGGTTACTAATTTTGAGTGCTCCGATTCTATCAATCGTGTTCACTGTTTTTCTGGTTAACCTCCGGCATTTACTCATGAGCCTTTCTGTTGCTCATTACTTTAAAGAGGATTCTTTACTGAATGGAATTGCAATTGGAACCTTGTTAACAGATGAGTCCTATGGTGTATTAATGACTACCCTAGCACAAGAAAAGAAAGTTTCAAGTAATTGGATGCATGGATTAAATATAACCGCTTACCTTGTGTGGATTCTTTCAACTGTGATTGGTGCGTTATTAGGTAATTTCATTCCTGACCCTACGATATTTGGATTCGACTTTGCGCTAACTGCGATGTTCCTAGGCCTATTTCTCTTTCAGATTCAATTACCTTTAAGAAAGCAAAAACACAAAACGATAACTATTTTAATCGTTACAACTGTCAGTCTTTTTCTTTTGATGCGGTTTGTTTCTGCTGAATTATCTGTCATTTTAGCAACGCTGTTCGGTTGTTTTACGGGGGTGCTGATGAAGGATGAATAATAATTATTACCTGCTTACGCTTTTGGGGTGCGCTATCGTTACTTGGATACCACGCGTCTTGCCCTTTGTACTTACTAAAGCAGTCACTTTACCACCTATACTTGAAAAATTTTTAAGCTATCTTCCTATGACGATATTAACAGCATTGCTGATGCAAAGTCTTCTCAATTTTCAAACGGGACATTTTCCAACACTACGTTTTCCTGAAGTCTTTGCTTGCATACCAGCTTTGATCGTGGGTATTCGAACCAATGATCTTATGAAAATTGTCGTAACAGGTGTTTTAGGAATTGCCCTTCTAAGGTGTCTTTAAATTACAACTGTTATAGAGCTTAATTCTGGTTTTACTTGCATCAATGATGTAATATATAACAAAATAATAGAAAAGGAGTACTTCTCATGAAAAAGATCGCTGGATATTTCTTTGAAAAACCTTTGGTATTAGACAACAAGAAATCTTTCGAAATCCATCTTCCAACGGACACTTTGTATGATGGGAACGAGCATATTCTTAAATCCAACCAGCAAATACTTTGTGAAATAGGCAAAAAATATGAATACTCAATCGATAGCCTTCATAGCTTTTTTGTAATTTCCGAAATATCAGATGTAAACTAATAAAAATCTCTCATTGAAAGTTTATTACCTTCAATGAGAGATTTTTTCATGCGTTAGAAAATATTAGTTTATTTTGGGGCAGATGTGTTCTTTCTAACAACCTTTACTTGCAATGCTTCCATTTGTTTGCCCTTTCCAGTAGTGCCAGCCATTTGTCCGTTTTTACTCCAGCTCAACCAACCATAGGTTTGACAATGAACTCGATAGTAAACATCATAATGTTTAGACAAATCACCAGTTAAGCGTATTTTAATTGCTTCAGCCCTTAATCGTTGCCCTACAGTCCCAGCGATATTATAATTATTTTTCCAATTTTGCCAGCCTATGTTTGCGCTGTGTGTCTGATATTCAAGAGTCCCTGAAAATGCCAAAGGATTATTCACAATTCCTATTTTCACTGCTTCAATTCTAAGTCTCTCACCAACTGTACCTGATATTTTACTATCATAAACCGGTATCATCCAGTTTTTATTTTGTACATGTGTCTGGTAAGTAACGTTGACATCTTGAAATTTAGCAAATTTTCTTCCTTGACCAGAAGGAGCACTTTTACCTTTAGCTACAAGCTGTACCTGATAGGCTTCTATACGATAAGAAAAACCTTCCGTCCCTGCGGCTTCACCGTTTTTTGCCCAATTCATCCAACCAAACGTTTGGGAGTGTACACGGTAATAAACATCGTATTTGTTTGCTGCGTCACCCGTAAGTCGGATTTTTAATGCTTCTATACTTTTCGCTTTTCCAGTAGTTCCTGAAATTTGCCCATTTTTTTTCCAATTCGGTTCCCAACCTGTGCCTTGAATATGTGACTGGTATTCAATATTACCTGAAATACTGCTTGAAAGAGACATTTTCAGAGCTTCTACACGTCGTGCCTCACCAACTGTTCCAGATATTGAACTATTTGAAACAGAATTGAGCCACCCTTTATCTTTTACGTGGCTTGAGTACGTTATCGGCGTTGAGACATTACTTTCGTTTGTATCATACTGAGTTAGATTATACGTTTGGATAATACTATTTAAAGTTGTTGCATAGGTCGGTGCGGTCGCATATCGTCCAGTTAACCAAGCTGTCGCATCTTTATACGATTTTGTATTGCTCTTCCACGCGCCAGAATAGTAATAGTTTCCAGGCGAGAAAGAAGTTGTTTTTAGAACTGTTACGTTATCACCTAAAGATTCCTTATAGGATGGATACTTTCTAAATTTAGCGTCTATCCAATACCATCCTTGAGATGCGCTCCATTCCTGCGTTTTCATTGTTACTGATTGTCCATTGTAGCTTCCCTTGATACCAAATAGATTGTAGTTGGGTGCTTTTGATAGCGTACTGCTGCCCCAAGCGCTTTCAACAATTGCTTGTGCAATCATGACTGAAGCGTACAAATTGTTTGCACTTGCTAAAGTTTTGGCAGATGGAGCTATTTGATTGATAAAGGCTTGTTGAGTGCTTACAGTGGATCGTGCACTTCTAAACGCAGGTGGCTCTAAGGTAAAGTCCTCAAATCGAACTGGATGATGAAATTGTAAGTTTCCTTGAGCATCGTATTCCTCTTCATCTACCACGCCACTTTCACTGCTTGCCTCGGTAGATGTCGTTGTTTCGGAACTCGCTAATTCAGTATCAGTATCTTGTGAAATTGAAGCTTCCGTCTTTACTGTAGAACTCGGAGATTTAACAATTTCTGAGCTCTCCTGTATGCTAGTAGAATCTGTTGTCTCTTCACCATAAGCGACTAAGGTTGAGGTTCCAAAACTTCCCAGCAACATCACGCTACATAATAGCTTTTTATAATCCATGTCATCCCCCTGTTTTAACCATTAATTAACGATTACATTTAATATTTTATTTCTTACCTCTCTTTATATAAAGTAACAAAAAATAATTACAATGTAAATTCTTTTTATTCTACTTAGAATTGCTAAAACCCTTAAATAACTATAGTTTTTCAATTTTTTTGCATTTTTTAAAAATAAAGAACGAATGTAACATCAATCATGCAATTATTATTAAGAATCATTGGATGAAAAATAAAATGGTATATTCTCATTAATAAAACTGATTATTTCTCATTTTATTGTTATTTATCATAGTCTGTCTTCTGATATAATTTTTTATAAAGGAGGGGAGTTCATGGATATTGGCAATGCAGTATCATGGGTCATTTACTTGATCTTTTTTTTAATGACCATCATTTATTTTTACCTATTCAAAAAAGATCGCGTACTGATTCACTTATATTTTTCTTTGACCCCGACTTTTCTATGCATTTATTTACTTATGAATTATCATCATTACCAACCTGTTGAAGGAGCTTGGACATTAGCGTTTTTAATGTTTGTTTCACTTGTAACTTTTATGGTGTATTGGATGATTTACACCTTTTTCAAACATCATGATTAATCCATCTGTTTGAATTTTTCATAAATAATTCGTAATTTTTTTCATTAGTTGTATGCTATAATAAAGCTTGTTTATTCTAACCAATTTGAAGGAGCTTTGTTATGGCGCTTTTACTAACATTACTATTCGATCTTTTAATGATTATTCTATTCCTGTTTAGAATGATCAAAGGGGATCAGATTATTTTTATTGTCAGCATTATTTTGCAAGGCCTGCTTTTTATCGATTTACTAGCGGTTGTGCTTTTAGGTGGCTCAAAAAAGGCTAAGACAGTTGAAGTTGAAGTAACGGAAATGACACGAAGACAATCCCGTCAATCCACCAGTCCTAAACGTGGAGGATTCTTGTCAAAACTTTCTTGCATTGTTGCCCTGCTGCTGTTGGCATACTATATTTATTCCGTCATTTATCTATTCATTTAACCAGTCAAAACATCGACATTTCGTTGATGTTTTTTTGCTGTAATTGACTTTGTAGCAGCATAAATCTTTCTCCTCCTGATATTGATCGGACATTTGATTGTTAATTCTGGATTAATTTTTGATTCTTACAGTCTAATTAGTTCCTATTCAAATAAAAGAGACCTAGTTTAGATAGCTAGGTCTCTAGGAGTCTACAATTTTTTCTTATTAAAAATTCGTACACTGAGAAAAGTTGCCAGTGCAAAAACCAGAATACTTATTAATATCGCTGGCACGTATTCTTGAAAATCTACCGTTTCTTGTAGGAAGTTAAGATTTTGTGTGACCAGCGAGATTGGATTATAGTATTTTAGCTTATCAAATAGGTTGAGTAATACTAAAATTAGAATTATACCCCCAGTCAACAGCAACCCTTCATAACTATTCCGCATGATAGTTGATGATAAAAGAATAATACTTAGTAATAATAAACCAAAAATCCACAATGGAAAAACGGCTTGAAAGAGCTGTGTGCTCTTGTTATCCGGAAAATAATACGCCGTGTAGCCCCAGGTAACAAGAAAAGTTAGCAGAAAACAGATGCTCCATTGAAAAACCAAACTAATCATTTTTCCAACGATAATCACCCAACGACGCAGTCCCTTCGTCACTAAATTAACTAGGGTTCCTTTATTAACCTCGTTGTTGACTGTCCCGCTAAACATCAATGCTAAAACGATCATCCCTATTTGAGTAAGATTCTTAAAAAACTGCGTCCAAGAATCGATGGATGTAGGTTCTGGAATGGAACTAGCCATTGTATCGCCAATTGTCATCTTAACAATTTCTGGCGTTAGTTTTGCCAACAATGGATTCATTAAACCAAAAATGAGAAAAATAATGACCAAGATTAACAAGCGCGAAGTTCGCCAACATTCAAAAAATTCTTTTTTCGTGAAGAAGTATAAATTTTTCATTGAACCACCTCCAGGAAAATCGTTTCAAGTGATGGATCAATCTTTTTAATTGTATTAGGGAATATCTGATAGCTTTCAAACAATCGGAAAACCAATGCTGCTACTTCTTCATAATCCTGTTTATACGACAAAGTAAGTAAGTTCTTTGATGGATCAAAGGTAAAGTCATTCAGAACATCTGCGTTTCTTAATTCTGTCAATTTTTTTGTAAATACTCCTAGATCAGCCTCATGCGAAAATTCAATTTCTATCTGATTTTTAGCATATTGCTGCTTTAATTCATCCAATGTGCCGCTAACCGCTAGTCTTCCTTGATCTAAAATACCAACATAATCACATATTCGTTCGACATCACCCAAAATATGGGTAGAAAATAAAATGGTCATCCGTCCCCTTAGGTTCGCCAACATTTCTAGAAAGTCATTCCGTCCGCTTGGATCTAAAGCCGAAGTTGGCTCATCGCAGATCAATAATTTGGGATCGTTTAATAAAGCCTGAGCGATTCCCAAACGCTGTTTCATCCCTCTTGAGTAACCTTTAATTTTACGTTTATCCAGCTTTAAGCCCACCAATGATAGAATCTCAGGAACTTTTTCCTTTAATTGCTTTTTTGATAAACCAGTGATCTCTCCGCAAAATCTTAAATATTCTTGAGCAGACATATAATCATAGAACTCTGGAACATCTGGTAAATACCCAGTCAAATGATTTGTTTGATTATCGCCAAAAACTACAGGCAACTCGTTAACTAGAATTTCTCCACTAGTCATCTCCTCTAAACCTAAAATCATTTTCATCGTAGTTGTTTTTCCAGCTCCGTTTTCTCCCACAAAACCGAAAATCGAGCCAGTAGGCACCGTTAGATTCAAATTATTTAACACTTTTTTTGACCCAAAACTTTTTGTGACCTGTTTCAGTTCTAAAATGCTCATTGATCCTCCTCTTTTCCAAAAACAAAATAGATCACAGGACCAATAATTTGAATCAAGATAACGATTAATAACCAGACAGCTCGGTTGCCAAAACGATAGTGCGGGTGCTTCAAAACATGTCGAACCGCAGTAATCATTAGGATCAATTCCAAAATAACTAGTGGAATAAAAATAGGTAAATTCTCTTTAAAAAAATCAAAATTATTCATTTTCAATCACATCCTGCTCTCTAATAGATCGAAGTTTAGTAAAAATTTCTTGTAGTTGCTCCTGATCCTTGAACTGTGAAAACATAGGATTATCTATTACCGTTCCCAGCAGTCCCTCTTTGACCTTCATTGAATCTCTTGGTAACTGATTTCCAATTTCTAAGTGTTCAAGCCATTCATCGATTTGATCAAAGTAATCATCACCATGAAGAACAACCGGAAATGTTGTTCCTTGTAAAACCTCAACAAATGCCTGTAACATTTCAAGTGCGGCAGTCTCATCTTCCATTTGTGCATAGCCAAAAGTGGCCGATAATTGAAAATTCATCAACGCAACAGGATGCATCTCTTGAAAATTGAACAATTTTGCGAAACTCTTACCTCTCGAAACGGTCTCAGAAAACTTATCAGGGTCATCAATCACCAGTTGAAGATAATTAGTTAAGAAGCTTAAAAAGACAGTCGTATATTGATAAATGGCACTTTGAAGAGTAAGAACAGCCTGTTTGGCTTCACCTTTCTGCTGTTGAGCTGCAGCAATTAAGCTTTCGATTGGAAATAAAACGGGAACCTGATCTCCAAGAATCGATAAAACTTGATCAAACTCCTGTAAATTAAGAGCAGTATAGGCCTCATACTTTAGTGCTTGTGTAATTAAATCTGGATCTTTTGCTTGTGTTCGTACATGAATGAACAATTCCTTTGCCTCTTTGGTATACGTTTTAACTTTTTCCTCTCCTGGAAGTAAATCTGCATGATTCAGTAAAAACATTCCCATTTGTAAAACAAATGGATAGCAAGAATAATAACGTCGAACAAAGCTGCGAATAGTTGCTAAGACATCCTCTGGTGATTTTGTTTCCAACGATTCCTTCAGCATCGCATAAATACGTTGAATCTCGTGATTATCTAATTGCGGTTCATAGGTTAGCAGTGAATCGATCGTGATATCAAAATACGCCGCCAAAAGCGGAAGTAAAGTAATATCAGGATAGGTTTGGCCGGTCTCCCATTTTGATACTGAGGCCTTCGAAACTCCTATAAAATTAGCTAACTCCTGTTGAGTCACCTTTTTTTCCTTACGCTTCTCCATTATGATTGGTCCGATATTCATTTCCACCTTTATCTCCCCTTTCATCTTTATTTTAGAATGACTTATAAAAGAAAACAATGGAGTTTTAGTTAACTTATACGGTTAAAAATCAACTCATGAGAAACAAAAGAATCAGAGCAGTATACTCTGATTCTTCGTTTACTATTATTTTTTGTATTCAGAATTTAATTGATTTATTTTTTTGCTAAGCTTCTTAGGTAGGTATGCTAACAAAGCTAAGAAAATTCCCGCAACTGTTAATTCCAATAACAGCGCTCCAGAAACTCCCTTTGAGGCAATTTCAGAAGCCATAAAAGCATAAATAAAGCTGGCTGGCATCATTGTCAAAAAGGAGATCAAACTGAATTTTTTTACACTCATCGGTGTCATGGCGTAGGCGTAGCTTTGGATTGCAAAAGGAAAAACGGGAACCAAACGTGTGAAAATTAAAAATGAGATACCATTCTCTCTAACGCCCTTTTCAATTTTTTGAAAAGTTGGGTCATTTCCAAAACGCTTCAATATATACTCTCTTGCAATGTATTTTCCAATAATAAAGGAGATGCTGGCACCAAGTGATGCACCAATAATTGTTAATAGCCCGCCAAGAAGTCCGCCATAAGCTAATCCACCAACAATCGCTAGAAACTGTCCTGGTAAAAGAAACACAGCGACAATGACTGAAAGTAAAATAAAAATCACGTAACCTTGCCAGCCAAGTGCTTCTAAGTAGGCTCTTAAACTAGAAATATCCGTCAGAAAATCAACTAAACCAAACTTGTAGGCCAAAAATATTCCTAACAAAATAAAAGCAATAAAGACAATAATCTTTTTCACGTGTGCTCCCTTCTTTTGAATCAGGTTCAATATTTGCTTTTAGTCCTCTTTTTAAACGCTAATGCCATTCGCTTAATTACTAGCTGGTTGAATTCAGCTATATCCAAAATTCTTTTAGGCATTTTTATAGAATAGTCCGATTTATCAGTCAGTGTCATTCGCCCCTGAGCAAGATTCATCTGTTTTTCTGATAAACTGTATTGCTCCTGACTAAATAGATCCGAACGCTCTAAGTAAACAGCTGTGGTCATATCCCAATTACAAAAACCGCTGAAACCAAACACCTTTTCATTCCATTTAATCCAGTTTTCCAATGTCTGATGAATCCATTTCAATGTGTCTTGATTAATTGTTGTTTCAACTAAAGTTAAAAACTGATTCATCTCGTGTCGCGAAAAGAATGCTTCCGAAGTCATGTGTCCATTCATAATTGTAATGTTCATTTGACTCAATAAAACACTTTTTGCAGCAACAGGATCACAAGAAAAATTTAACTCGGTGACCAAGTGATGATTCACCTTTAGTGGTTCGGTTGTTCCTCCCATTAAGACAACCTCTTGAACCTTTTCAAAAAAGTTCGGGTCTATTCTCAACGCTTCAGACAAGTTTGTTAATGCGCCGGTTGCAAGGATGGTTACTTCATTTGGATAGAGATTGACTTGTTTGACTAGATAATCTGCTTGATTCGCCGAATAATAATCAAAAGATAACGTCAAACGCTGTTGGAGTTCCTTTGTCATTTTTTCAACTTCTTCAAGCGATCCATTCCCATAGGTTAAAGTTACACCAAGTAAGTCAATCGTTGGTGCCCCTAACAAATAAAGAAGCGTTAATCCGTCATCCACATCATGATCCGCTAAGCCAAATGTATTGTCACAATCAAAAATGACTTTTCTCATTTAATAATCCTCGATTTTCCTCTAACCAATACATCAAATATTGATTTTCATTTTTTAGATCGTGTTGAAGTCTTTTTAAATCTTCGGGATAATCAACATCCTGTAGAGGGGACAAGAAACCCACCTCGTAATCCATTAAATGCTGCAGAGTTTGCTTCAATACTTCACTTTTCCCCCAAGAAATGTTCGTTTCAAAAATCGGTGTTAAATCAATGGATTGTGTACAGCCTACTAAATAGTAGCCACCATCTGGTGAAGGTCCGAAGACAATCTCACGCATCTGATGGAATGCGGATCGAATAATTTTCGTATCTAAATTTGGAATATCACTGCCTGTTAGTACCACTTTTTCATAACCTTTTGCAAAAACAAACTTAATCGCGTGATTCATTCGCTGCCCGATTGTCGCACCATGCTGCTGAAAAGCATGGAAGTTTTTTGGTAGTGCAGAAAGTAAGGACGCTGGATCTCCTTCATCCGAATACGCCAAGTACAAATCTATTCCACATTCATTTAACCCTTCAAATTTTTGAAAACTATCCAGTAAAATTTCCTGTTGAACTTGGCATGCTTCTTCTCCACTGAGCATGCTTTGCAGACGCGTTTTAACTTTATTTGGTACAGGAACACGAGTAAATAAAATATAGGCACATTTATTCAAAAACTTGCTCCTTTAAGGCCTGACGTAAGAAATCTTCTGTTAAGTAACTAGAGACTTTCTCAAAAATCTCCTGATTCTTTAATTGCTTTGTATCCTTTTGATAGCTGTCAAAAGCCATGGCCGACCAAGACAATGCCCGCAGCATTAGATAAGGATGGTAAATCCTAAGCGCTTCTTCAAATGTGGCTCCATCAAATTGCGTTTCAGCTAGATAATCAGATAAAAAATCTCGTTTTGCTCTTTGGGTTAAAACTAAATTGCTCCGCCAAAGAGTGGTCGTTGAAGCCAAGAATTGTGAAATATCCTGGACAGGATGGCTGATGACTGGCTTCTCCCAATCGATTAAAAATCCTTTCTCCTCAATAATGAAATTATGGGAATTCACTTCGGTATTGTTAATACACCATTGATCCAAATCAATAAAAAATTTCTGCTGATTAATATTTTTTTGACAATCATCCAAAGCGCTCGCCAGTTGCTTTTGAGCCTGTACTGGAACAAACTCACTTTTTAGCACCGGCTCTAACAGCTTTTGACACTCAGTTACTCGGGCAGATAAAATGGTCGATTTTTCCTTTACAAAAAAATTCTCAGCAGCTTCATCAATTGACTGTTTATGAATTCGACCAAATATTTTAGCTGCCTCTGATAAATCCTTGTGATAATCTAAGGGTTCACCTGGTAAGAACTCCATAATCAATAGACCTTGATCAAAGCTTTGACGGCTGTCATCAACATAATATACTTTTGGGGTTCGTCCCGTCCGTTCAAGCCACTTTAAAGCCTGGTATTCATAACGAATCTGGTTGTCTAAATGTAGTTGACTACCGTAGTTCAAACGAAATACATACCTGCTTTTTTCATCCGAGATCAAAAAATTTTGATTGTATTCCCCCTGCGCTAAGAATTTGACTGTAAAAGGCTTTTGTAGCTGCAGTTTCTTAGTAAGTTGATTTCTTTCTATATAGAGCTGAATCTTTTCTAACATCAATGGCTCCTTTCTATTTATAATAGCGTTCTGCTAATTTTTCTGGTGACATTCCTATTAGATAGAGCAATTTTATTTTGTGCATGCGTAAATGTACTTTGAGTTTTCCTTTTCGAAACCTTCGGACAGATGTGGTTATTGTCACGGGTAGATAATAGAATTTTCCGAGTTTTCTCAATCGTCGACTCAACCGCCAGTCCTCCATTAATGGAACAGCTTCAAACCCGCCAGCCCGCTCATAGTTTTCGCGTGTCGTAAACAGCCCTTGATCACCAAAAATCAGCCCGAGATACTTTGCGCGCAAAGCTGAAGTTCTAGCTAAATAACGATAAAAGAGCTCGGTTGAATCAAATGAAAGCTTTAAAAAGCCGGCGCTATTGTTTTTATTGAACACAGCTCGATGAATCTGCGTTAAAATATCTGATTGGTTGTCTAAACGACTATCACTATGTAAAAACCATAAGATTTCACCGCGGCTTTTCTCTGCCCCTAATTTTAATTGAGCCCCCCGATTCCCCTGCTTTAATTGGTAAACCTGTGCATATTCACGTGCAATGGCTACCGTACTGTCTTGGCTGCCTCCATCAACTACGATAATTTCAAAAGGAATCTTCTTTTCTAGCTGATTTAGTTGTCGCAATAAGTTTTCAAGATTCGTTTCTTCATTTAATGTGGGAATAATAATAGAAATCAACATTCCATCACCTGTAAGATTTCATTAAAGGTTAAGAAGATTTTTTCTCCGACAACGAGCTTTTCAGATACATTTGTAAACGTACAGCTTGTTGCACCAATTTTAATTTGAGCTCTTTGACCGTTGGGTGTCCACTCGCTAAATTCCACAAATGCTGGGATGCCAGCGATCTTTTCAATCGTAATTTCTATCCCAGATGGAATAAAAAGAACCGCATCTCCATGGATACTCTCTGGATTTTGAACAGTAATTTCTGCATCTTCCATCTTGAAATTATGACCATTGACTGAGCCAGAAATAAAATTCGTTTCTCCCATTGCTTTAGCAACTTTTCGATTCTCAGGATAAAAATAAATTTCTTTTGGTTCACCAATTTGCTGAATCGCCCCTTCCAAAAGAACGACCATGCGATCCGCTAATTGAAAGGCCTCGTCACGATCATGAGTCACTAAGATAATACTAAAGTGATAAGTCTCCTTCAGCCGTCGCAAATAATCCCGCATGGCGCTTCTTAAGTGTCCATCTAGATTGGCAAAAGGTTCATCTAATAATAACAACTTTGGTTCTAACACAATCGCTCGTGCTAATGCAACCCGTTGTTTTTGTCCTCCGGATAATTGATCAGGAAAATGTCGCTCTAATCCTTTTAAATCGAATACCTCTAAAATTTTATTTATTTTTTGTTTTATTTCAAGCTTTGAAAACTTGCGCGCTTTAAGGCCAAAACCGATATTATCAATCACATTCATATGAGGAAATAACCAAAAATCTTGAAAAACTAACACGGTGCTTTCCTGTGAGAATCCCTCAGTAAAATCAATCGTTCCTCCTTCAACTGGCTGAATCCCCGCAATCATTTTAAGCAAACTGGTTTTACCAACACCAGAAGGACCAAAAAGTGCAATCGTTTCGCTATCCTGAACATCGAAAGATAAATCATGCAGTATTTCTTTTTTTCCATAGGTTAGCTGTACGTTTCTGACGCTTAACCCCATTGTGCATTCCTCCTATTACCTTTTTCAAAATAAATACGCCTAGCCAGGTACAGCCTAGAAAAACTAAGCTATAGGACGAAGCTAATCCGAAACGCCCATTATTAGCATATGGCAGCAACAACAGCGGTAGTGTGACGATACGACCCCCACCAATAAAAAAGGTTGGTAGATACTGACTGAAAGAGACAATAAACACAAGTCCAGCAGCTGTACTCACACCCGGTCTTAGCAAAGGCCATGTAATCTGCCAAAAAATCATCCAAGGACCTGCTCCTAAGCTTCGCGCCGTCAAATTGTATCCCTCGCCTAACTGTCGATAGCTTTCTAGCAGGAGCTGCATTGCATAGGGTAAACACAAATAGGTATGAATCAGAATAATACCAAGAAAGGTTCCTGTTAGTCGTAATTGCAAAAAAAGAACCTGACTTGAGGTGATAATTGCAATAGCTGGCAAAATCAATGGAAGATAAATAATCACTTCTACCAAACGCTGTGACAGCCTTTTCTGAAACGCCAGATAGTTCGCTGCCGGCAAAGCAATCGCAATGCTAACGATGGTTGTTGCAAGTCCAATCATCAAACTATTAATAATTGCCGGAAAAAAATTGGGTTCTTTGACCATTTGTCTTACGATTTTTAGATCCATTGCCTGTGGAAAGACAGCCGGATACATCCATTTATCACTAAAGGACCATAGAACTAAAATGAATACAGGAAACAAGACGGCCAGCGCAGAAAATACCAACAAAAGATAGGACTTCTTTGATAAAAGTTTCATGTGGTTTTTCTCCCTCCTGGCAAAAGATTACTAATGGTCAAAATAAGTAACGTAACTGCTAAGCAAATTCCTGAAATAATTAGGTTCAAGGCAAAAGCCAGAGGACGTGTAGTCAAATCTGCCTGAGTAAAAAGATCATAAGCAGTCAAAGCCACAGTTTGATTGCTTGGATTTCCTAACAGGAAAGGTACCTCAAATGAAGCAAAGGTAAAACAGAATAAGATAATAAATAAAGTTGCTATTGTTTTTTGAATCATTGGTAAAACAACGGTGAAAAAGATTCGCGTATTTGACGCACCTAAATTTCTAGCAACCTCAATGTAACCTAACTGGAGTTGCTGCAAAATTGCTAAAATGCTCACCGCAACATAAGGGATTTCCTTGTATAAAAAAACCAAAATAATCCCTACCCCTTTAGAGTCATGGATGAATAAGGGAAATTGACCGATTTCTTGGATCAATCCCAGTTGAAACATTACTCGTGAAATCATTCCCGATTGACTAATCAACTGTAGCATCATCAAGCCAACAATGATATGAGGCAAAGAAATTGGCAGGCTGATAACTTTATGCAACCACGGACTTTTTACCTTTAATAGAAGAAACGCGATAGCCATTCCCAGCAGCAATGACAAAAAAGTCGCAGTCAGCGCCAAATAGCAACTGTATACAAGCGACTTTTGAAAAAAAGGATCCGTTAAAACTTGGTTAAAATTAGCGAGTGTGATTTTATTAAGACCAATCAGCGGATAATAACCTAAACTGATTTGCAGCCCTTTAAACAGCGCTGCGATAATCACAACGCTGTTTAATAAGATAAAAGGCAGGGCAAGTATTTTTTTTCTATTCATTCAACACATGCTCTTTCCATAACGCTTCAATTATTGGGATTTTCTCTGCTTGAACCTCGGGAATTTGTTTTTCCTGCATTTCCTCAAGGGGAAGCACTCCTTGATTTTTATACAAATCAGTTAATTTTTGATTGGTTTCATCTGGTAATTTTTCAGAGTCAAAAGGTGGAATGCTGTAGCCATACTTGGCTTCCGCTTTTTTTAGCTGCGCAGACTCACTTGTCATTTCATTGATCAAAACTAATGCTGCTGCTTTGACTTTAGAAGTATCAGCAATCGCTAAGTAACTTTGATTTGCGATCGTACCTTTATCAAACAAGAATGATTCAGTTGTTGCTTTAAATTCATTATCACTACGTTTTTCTGCTACATGCATCTGAGCATAGCTGTAGCTCATATCAATTTGTCCAGCAGCAAACATTTGATCTAATTCGGCAGTTGTGGTCGGATAGGTTTTTCCTTGCTGCCATAAATAAGGTTTGATTTCATTTAAGTAATCTAAACCTGGTTTGATAACCTGATATAACTCTTCCTTATTGGCTTTGGCCTTTTCAACTTTATCATAGCCGACGATATCGCAGATAATATTACGAACAAAGGCGCTGCCAGTGAATTCTGGTGGAGCCGTATAGGTGATTTTCCCAGGATTTGCCTTCGCATAGGCTAACAAAGCTTGAGTATCTGTCGGAAATCCTTCTTTAAATTTTTCTTTATCTCCAGCAAAAACTAATTGTGCACTGCCATATGGAACTTCGTAGCCATCGATTTTGACACCGAAATCATATTTTGAATTGTGTCCATCAACGTCCATCAGCTTTTCAAAACTTTCGACATTTTTCGTGATGGGACCATAAAGCAGTTTTGCTTGTTTTGCCGTATAAAAATTTTCACCATTGATCCACATAACATCAATATCACCTGATTTTGTGCCGGCTTCTTTCTCCGTTGTCAGTTTATTCAAGATTTGATCGATGTCCATCGGAACTCGTTTTACGGTAATATCATATTTTTCTTTCATGGCTGGTGTAACCACCTCATCGACCCATGCATTGGCCCTTTCATCGCCGCCATATCCATAAAAGGTCACTGTTTCACCTTTGCCTTTTTTTACTGCCTCAGAAAAGCTACTAATAGAATCTGTTGTTTTCGTTTCTTTTGTTTCACTGGACTTACAGGCAGCTAGAGAAAAAAGCATCCCTGTTGTCAGTAGACCGATTAACCATTTCTTCATTATTTGCTCCTATGCTTTTGTGACTATTTTTTTTGATTGATAACGATTCTTCCAAGCTTTTATCGGATTATCTAGTGGATGCGCAGGACTTTTGTCGTCTTTATGTATTACCTCTCCAAAGATCAAATCCAATAAATGCCAAGCCTCACCCCCGCCAAGAATCATGGCTGAAGTACAGCTGGAACAATAGGTAACAATATGATCAGTTTTAAAATCTTGCACACGCTTGGTTGCAAAATCCTTCGCGAGATTTGGATTAGAAACACCGCACATCCCACCCATTCCACAGCAGAGAGTGTTTTTTCCCGACAAACGATTTTTCTGGACCTGATAGCCTAGCTGCTCCAGTAGATAGCGAACCGCTTGATGAATCTCCGTCATTTCCTTTGTTGGACAGGAATCTTGGATAGAAAAAACAACATCACTTGTTTTCCCTTTTCCGATAGCTTCCTTTGGTAATCCTAACTCGGCCATCTTTACCCATAACGAGGATGTAGGAAATTGATTTTGAAGAGTCATTGTTTTTATGCACCCTTGGCATGCAACGATCAACTCATCAATTTCAACCTTGTGGACCTGTTCTGATAATTGTCCAAAGCGCTGCTGAAACAATTGCTCCTGACCGATCATCCGAGTCGGTTTGCCACAACAACCTTGGATAACAGCTAAATCAGGATAAAAACCTTTTAAATAATCGATGACTTGTGCGACTTGCTTCGGACTGCTAGAGCTTAGAGAACAGCCTGCCATAAAACCATATTTCATTTTGCTTCTCCTCGATTCACAGCCGTAAATAATTTGCTTGTTGATAGTTTTTGATGCATTTCGACGCTTTTGAGCTGTTTAAGCGGTAATCCTTCCTTGATTAGATCTTGACGCATCGCTAAAAAGGCTTCGTCTAATTTCAGTTTTAACGGACAAACAACTGTACAGCGACCGCACAACATACAGGAGTACGGAACGATTGGTTCTAACCCTTCTGCTAAAAATTGTTGAAACAGCTTTTTAGGATCATCACAATACTGCTGCAAAAAGAGACAATCTTTCATGCACCGTTGACAGCTGTTACAATTTTCAGCGATTAAGCGAGCCATTTCAATTGTTCCCTTCGAATAATCCATTAAACAAACTCCTTTTTTAGCAAAACGATCACTAGTTGCAGTAAGAAACCAATAAGGATTATTCCGCTCACTAGATAATAAATGGGTATTACTTGCAAGGTGATTGTTGTCTGCCAAATTAGAAAAATAATCGCTATCATTAACAACAACAGTGATTCTAAACTTTTTTTCTTTCTTACTACTAAAAAGGCAACAATCGTTAACAAGACCGGCAGCAAAAACAATTTGCTGCCGAACAGACTTGCATCCACTTTATGAGAATAAAAGGAAACATTCCGCATAAAGCCTAAATGATTACGGTAGAGATCATTCATCAGATAAATTCCATAGATCAATCCAAATTGAATGATGTGTAAAAAATAGCGAAAGATCTTCATTAGTTCAGAATTTTCACCTTGTCTTTATCTCTTGGATCGCCAACTTGAACAGGGTATTTGCTTGGGTCCTTCTGGTGAGCTTTATCCCAATCATACCAGCCGCCATCAAAAAGACGAACGTCTTTAAAGCCTTCTTGTTTGGCAATAAAGAACGCCGTAGCCGCACGCCAGCCAGTACCGCAATAGAAAGCAACTTCTTTATCTGGAGTGATGCCCCATTTTTCCCAAGCATCAAAGATTTTCGTTGGCTCCTTCACTGTGCCATCGTTGTTCATTAATTGAGCAACATCAGCACTCGTTTTGCTTGATTTCGCGTACACGGCACCTTCTGGCTCACCCGCATTTTCAATGTAGTCATAGCCGCTTATTTTTCCAGTAAATTCTTTCCATGAACGAATACTTGCTAGAACCAGATCAGGATTTTTTTCTTTCGCAGCTAATAAATCGTCAGAGGTTGAGATCAGGTATTCAGGACGTCCAGGAACAGCTGCACCAAAATCTTTCGCAGCTTCAGCATCTTGGTTCCCTTTTTCTACTTTGTAATCAGCTTTCTCCCAAGCCTTCAATCCGCCATCAAGAATTTTTACTTGATCGACACCTAACCAGTAAGCAACAAAGGCTACACGTGCTGCCGCATTGATATCACTAGAATAGACGACTACTGGTGTGGTCTTTGTCACACCGCGTTTCAAGAAGACTTCCTTGCAGGTTTCCGCATCTAAAATATTCCAATTGTTTTCTTCAGTTTCGATTTCCATCGTATCGATATGCAATGCGCCTGGGATATGAGCTTTTTTATAATCTTTCCCTTCGCCGTAAGAAGCCTCAATTACTACGGTCTTATCATTGTCTTTCATCTGCTTATTCAACCATTTTGCATCCACAAAAAAATCATCCTTCTTAATATCTTTACTGTCTACCAAACGTTGAACTTTGTTCGTCTTCTTTGCAGCTTGAACCTGTTCTGTTTTCGCGAACACGACCAATGCGGTCAATAATAAGCAACTTATTACTGTTAATACTTTTTTCATCTTACTGCTCCTCTAAGTTTATTTTTTCACTTGAACCGTTTTCAACAACAGTTTACTGCTCTTTTAAGCACAACAAAAAAACATACTTAATAAGTATGTTTCCTCCTAAGCACTAATTAATTGTAGGCGGAATAACCCTTTTAATGCAACGCAAAAAAAGGTTCTGGGAGGAAATTAAATTGTTCTACTTGCTTAGAAACTCTAAGTAATGATTGAGATCATAGTCACCGCTGATAGTTTTTAAACATGAGAACACCTCCTGAATCCATTTTAGAACTGAGTTCTTTTCCCTACCGAGTATAACGAAACAATATATGTTTAGCAAGGAAATTTAAGTCAAAAAAGAACAAAAACTATTTTTGTGAAGGAATGATTATTCGATTGTACGCTTTCGATGGTCTTTCTGTTAAAAATCAGCTAGAATGAACTTATTCAATCAGAGAAAGAAGGGAATCTATCTATGAGTATTTTTGATGGTTTAATGGGAAATGCTAGTCAACACGACAATAAAGCAGTAGAAAAAAAGCTAGAGGATGTTTTAATATCAGGAGAAACGGTTTCTTTGGCTTTTAAGCTAGTTCGGGATTTGATTGTCTTTACAGATTTCCGTTTGATTTTAGTGGATAAACAAGGTGTGACCGGAAAAAAAGCTGAGTACAAATCTATTCCTTATCGTTCGATTTCACGCTTTTCAGTCGAAACTAGCGGGCATTTTGACCTGGATGCCGAATTAAAAATTTGGATATCCAGTGCTGAGTTACCTGCTGAAACGATTCAATTTAGAAAAGACAAAAATATTGTGGCGATCCAAAAGGCATTGGCTTTAGCATTGTCAAAATAAATGAAAAGGACAAGAACTGAACTTTCTGTTCAATGTCTTGTCCTTGTTTTCTCTCCAAGCGTCGCAGCTTTATTTTTCCCCTTTAAATTTTCCATTCGCTTTCATAATCTCCTTTTTAAAAGTCATCAGCGAGTGCCATTTCAAAATCTAGAAAACTGTATTCAAGTGCTCCTTATCTTTCTTTTACCTTATCGACCTCATTAATCCATTTCTCAAGATTGTTATAGCCGTTGTTTTTGATGTAGTCATATTCTTTGTCAATGATTTCATCAAACCAAAGCAATTCTCCATTACTTTTTTTACCAACGATCTTAACTACTGATTGACTGATGGAAGTTTGCTGACTCAAATTTTTTATTTTGCCGATCTTCAAAGCAATAATCGCATTTCCCCGTTCGTAACTTTTTTTGATTGCGTATTGAACATAGTTTGAATCTAATGTTTCACTTCCAATCAAAACGACCGTCACAGATGTTCCAGCTATTTGCTTGTCGATCCAGCGTTCAATAGTCTCGTCACCATCCCGTTTCATTCGCTCAAACTCTGAGTTGTTAATAAATCCTGATTCTTCGTTTTCCTTCAAAGCCCAGTTGTTTTTAACCACCAACGCCCTAGATAGATCATTTTCGTAGTAAAAACTGAAGAAAACCCTTTTTGCCATAAATTTTACCTCCCTAACTTTTTCATTGCTCAAAAATCCTATCAGATGTTCATCCTCACAAAACAAATTATTCTTTGTGACAACCACTGACAAACCTACAAGCTGATTTCTCATTTCATTATATAATAGAGATTCGTCTCTATGTCTCCATTTTTTTTATAATAGAAGTTTTTATGGAAAACAGACGTTTGAGTAACATTCATAATTAGCTAAAATCAAGCTAGCTTTTACTATCCCTACATGATACGATTTTATTGAGAAAAAACTGGAGGTCTTGTTATGTTGGATAAGTCTGTACCTTTTATTCCTTTTACTATGTTTCGCCCGTCAAATGCCCCATCATTACCTAAAATCCAATTACCTGACGGCTATCGGATCGTCTTTTATCAGCCTGGCGATGAAAAAGATTGGTGTCGGATTGAAACGGCTGTGTTAGAGTTCGAAACCGAAAAAGCCGCCGCTGAATATTTTCAACGCTCCTTTGCACCTTATCCAGAAGAATTAAAAAAGCGGATGCTCTTTATAGAGAATCCTCAGGGAGTGAAAGTAGCTACTTTTACAGCTTGGTGGACTGAAGATCACTCACCACGACTTCACTGGTTAGGTGTAGTGCCAGAAGAACAGCGAAAAGGCTTGGCTAAGGCGTTAACGATTCGTGTCACTCAGCTTCTTCATGACTATTATCCAGGACAGGATCTTTACTTGAATACTCAAACCTGGAGTCATCATGCAGTTAAACTATACAAAAAATTGAACTATGAAATATTTCAAAATCAAAACTACCAGAAAATATTGGATATCTTGAAAAAAGCAGATTAGTTTAAATACAAAAAGGGATTTGTTGCACAAGCACAACAAATCCCTTTATTTTATTCATCTTCTGCATCCGATTCTTGATTGAGCAAATACGTATTAACATAAAGCATTTGTTCTCGTCCCTCAGAGAGAGCCTTTTCTAAAAAGTTGGCATCAATGTATTCATCAGATAATCCTAATAAAACAGTCATAATCACTGGCAAATTCATCCCGGTAATCAGGTGGATATGCGGATGTGCCAGATAAGGAACAAATGCTTGATTTACCGATCCGCCGAGCAAATCAGTAAAGATGAGTGCTTCATCCTCAGCCGCCAAGTCATTTAGCACGGCGCCAATTTCTTCCTCAACTGGAACATTCTGCGTATAGGCATTAATGACAATAATCTCGGCTGTGTTTGGCATGATGAACCTTACCGTTTCCTCTAGTCCTTTTGCAAAATTTAAATGACTGGCAAAAATGATTTTTCTCATGACTCCTCCTTTTCTTCGCTAGTATTAGTAATATCTTTAACAGATTCGCGTTCGATCAATTCTCCATCAACACTGGTATACTGCCCGGCAAAAGTCTCAGAAATATTAGCGATCAACTTATTGATTGCGATCGAACCTTTTTCGATATGATCAATCCGAACAGTGGTCAGCGGCGGCTCAACTAATGAAGCAAAGATGATATCATCCATACCGACTACGGATAAATCGATTGCTTGTTCTTTTAAAAATTTGATCAGCTCGATTGCTAATAAGTCTTCTGAAACAACGACAGCTGTCAACGCTTTGAGTTCATTTAGATAATCCGTAAATTCCACATTTTGAGATCGCTCGATTTTACACAGCTCAGAAAGATTGTTTTCCAGCATTGCTTTTTTATAACCACCATACCGCTGCTCGTTAACACTAGGTTCATTTTCATCAAATCCTCGAGAAACAAAACCGATTTTTTTGTGTCCTTTTTCAATTAAGTACCTTGTTGCTGCTGCTTCTAATTCCGTATCTTCAGTATTTACAAACATAGTATTGGGATTTGATAAAGCCTTTCGCAAATCAGGCCCATCCAAGACTGTATCAATATAAACAACGGGAACCTCTAGCAATTCATCAATTTCTTTAAACATTCCAGAAGGTACCCCTACAATAACGAAACCAGCAAATTTCCAATTCGTTTGGATTTTGATTAAGTCTTCAGCAGTTTGAACATTATGAAACAGCACAAAGTAATCCTGACCTTTTGCCTCATATTCAACTCCAGCCAAAACTTCAGAAACGAAAGGATTCATAATGCTTTTACTATGGCGTTTAGAATAATAGATCAAGCCAATCAGCTTACTTGGGGCTTTAACTAATGAACGAGCATTTAAATTCGGTGTGTAGTTGTACTTTTTTATGATTGAATTTATCATAGAAAGCTTCTCTTTACTCACTCGGTGAGAACGGTTATTGATTACATTTGAAACAGTTGTAACCGAAACCCCTGCTTCTTCTGCGATTTGTTTTATTGTTACTTTCATCCCTTTTACCTTCCTAGTTTGCATCATTCGATCAAATAACACATTTCCGTTAACATCGCCCGAATAGCTGGATTTTCAAGCGTTTCTATATAACTTGAGAATTTTCTTGAATCAGAAAAAGCAGTTGGTAAGAAACGGAAAATTTCTTTTTTCGTATCATAACTCATCCTTGTATTTTGCAATCGCTTTATAATTTCAGCTTCTACCAAAACATTTTGGTTAGCTTCAGCGTTATGAATGATTATCTCGATTTCTCTATCTAACGGAACGATCTTTTTTGGATCATTTACAGTATAAGTCAACTGTCTGTTTTTTTCATCATATTCAAAAATTGTTTCTGCAATATCCTCGCCTACGTGTTCAAACATGGAATAGCGATTATTTTCACCAGGAAAAACATGAACAACCATTTTATTAGGTAAAGTCTCAGGATCTTCCATGTAATCTCCGCTTAAAGGAACGATTCCGCCTGCTTTAACAAAAACTGGAATGGAATTTATATCACGGCAAACTTTGATCTTTGTTCCACCTTGATATCTTAAGTCACTGAAGAAATCATACCATACCCCTTCAGGAAGCCAAACATCCTCTGTACTCATGTCAATATCAGCAATAGTCGGCGTAGTTATTGGTGCAACGAACATTTCACTGCCGAAAAGATATTGGTTTGGAAAATTATAAGCTTCTCTTTCATCTGGATATTGATAATACATGGGCTCGATCAAGGCCCGACCTGAAACACTGGTGTGATAATTTGCCGTATCAAGATAAGGGATTAACTTTCCACGCAACCGCATGAAATCGCTCATTGATCGCTCGATTTGTACCGGGAAATTCCAAGGCTCTTTGCCAACAAAAGGATTGTCATAGCTATGCAAACGATTGATGGGGCTAAACACTCCGAACTGAAGCCATCTTAGTGACAACTCTGCATCATAGGAACCTTTATAATGCCCTCCAATATCGTGGCTCCACCAAGTATAACCAATATTCGTAGCTGTTGCAGTAAAATACGGTTGGAAAGCTAAGGAATCCCAAGTAATTATCGAATCTCCTGAAAAGCCAAGGGGATAACGATGGGAACCTGGCCCGGCGTATCGTGAAAGCAGCAAACCATCATTATGATTTCTTTTACCATTATCTAGAAAATGATAATGATTCAACGCCCATAAGGGTTCGATTTTTGATTTATCACGACTAGCCCCCTGTTGCCAATCCACCCACCAGAAATCGACTCCCTGATCTTCGATTGGGTGATGGACATCTTTGAAATAGCTTTCTCTGAAGACTGGATTATCAAAATCAAAAATAGCTGGTTCTTCTGCATCTTGATCCAGCTTCATCCTTTCGGCTACAGCTGGATAGCTGTCCTCGAAAGCACGAATCCCTGCGGCTGGATGAACATTCAAGGTAACGTGTTTGCCTCTCTCATGAAGTTCTTTCAATAATTTTTCTGGGTCTGGAAACAAGTCTTTATTCCATGAATAACCAGTCCAGGCCGAACCAAAACGTACAGGGATATCAGTTTTGTGCCAGTCCATATCAATTACTGAAACACTGATTGGAATATCCTCCTTCTCAAAACGATCCATCAGTTGAAAATAACTTTCTTGGGTATATTTATAGTATCGGCTCCACCAGTTTCCTAACGCATATCTCGGAATCAAAGGAGTTTTTCCAGACAATCGATAGTAATCTTTTAACGCCTGACGATAATCACGCCCATAAGCAAAGTAATAGCTATCAACTGCCTGCTGATTACGAGGAATAAATTCATCCTCAAAGAGAACAAAAGAATCCGTATCATCAATATAACTGAATCCATCCTTGCTTTGAATCCCTGTTTCTAATGGAACAGCACCATCAATACCGTCTAATGTTTCAGTTGTTCCCAGTAAATTATTTTTATCTTTTTCACCAAAGTGCCATCTCGAAAAATAGGTGCCGTAATTATATTTTGCATCAATATACAAATTTGATGCCGTAAACTTTCCACCATCATAATAAAGATGAAAAGAATCCGTTTCGATTTCTATTAGATGGCCACCATTGTTTTCTTTAACTGTGTAGTCTACTTCACCAAGATCTCGATTTTGAACAAATTGAGTTGGACGATCTTCAAACTTTCCTGTTTTTGAATATTCTAGACGGCATAGTTTATTAGTAATTATCGTAAAACGATAGTCTGCCCCTTGAACAACGTTCATGCTTCATCCTCCTTAAGCACCAAATCCTTAATGATTTGTGTTACTCCATTATGATCATTTAATTTGTAAGATAGTTAGTCGCTTACTTAACAGACGACATTGAATTTTCTAATACTGCGATATGCCAGACGTTTTGCTTCATTTTAAAATCGTTTACTTGATCCCCAACTGCTAGTAAATTCCCCGTGAGAACACTTAATATTTTGCGATCTGCTTGATTGCTTCATAATTATAGATGCCTTGATTGGCACCTTCAAAAAGTATTTATTTGTTTGAACATCGAAAATTTTTCTAATCCCATAGCATTTAAAGTAAAGACGGTCTGAGCAATTGCTCCCTTAACTCCCTTGGTGGAAGCCTTTAGAATGGCACGGATATTTTATGGAGAAACCCAATCTTTTAAATTTGATAGCGCACCCTTTAGATCAATCCCGATTAATTCAATTACATTCATTTTTACGCTGGTTTCAAAATTCCGAAAAACGCTCCCAGCATTGAAACTGCAATCAGCAACACGATGATTTTTGTAGTTGTCCATTTTTTATTGCCAATCAATTTATAAACCATGATTGTTAACAAAACCGGCAGCAGTGCGGGCATAATCTTATCTAACACATCTGTCTGAAGTGGGAGTTTTACCGCACCTGTCTTAAAGGTCAAGCCTGTTTGAACTTTGACCGCTGTTGAGATTAAAGCACCTACGACAGTTAAGCCCATTACCGAAGCCGCTTCAGTAAAAATCGTCAGTTTTTCACCCAAGGTAGTCACCAGTTTTACTCCAGATGAGTATCCTAGATCCCAAAGTTTTAATTTTACAAAAGCAAAAATCAGATTGAATACTAACCAAATAACTGCACCGATAGGGTTGCCTTCCAGTGCCATATAGCCAGAGATCGACCCTAAAATAGTTGGAATCAAGATCCAGATCAAGGTATCTCCAATACCGGCAAAGGGACCCATTAAGGAAGTTTTTAATGATTGAACTGAATCAATGGATTTTCCGCCATCTCGTTCCTCGATGGCTAAGCTGGCACCTAAAATAATATTAGCCATCGCCGTTGTAGTATTAAAATATTTAAAATGATTATTTAAAGATTCGATGTATTCGAGATCATTTGGATAAATCTTTCGTAAAGCTTTGTTGAGTGAAAAAACGACAGCCGGTCCTTGCTGTGTTTCGTAATTGAAGTTGTTAACCCCCATAAACATATAACGCAGCGCGGCCTTGTGACGGTCTCTTTTTGTCAGAATCGATTCATTCGATTGGTTTCCTTTAATATTATTCATCATAGTCATCGCCTTCCATCTGGGTATTAAGCATTCCATTGGATACAGTTGTCGCTTTATTCAGTTCTATATTAAAAATGAAATATGCTGCACTAAAACCCAATAGACCGATTGCTAGAACAGGCAAATTCAAATACGCTGAAAAGACAAAACCTACAACTAAAAAGGTCAGATATTTTTTTGCCGGCATGTAATGAAGTAACAAAGCGACTCCGACCACAGGGAGCATCCCGCCGGCGATATTTAGTCCCTCCGTCATCCATTTTGGAATAACCTCTAAAATAAGTTCAACAGCATCTGTCCCGAAAAATACCATGAGTGTAGTTGGTATAATTTGTTTTAAAGCAAAACAGATAGGGCCAACACACAACCATAAGTTCATTTTTCTGAATTGTCCTGCGTTCGCAGCTTCTTTTGCTTTCATCGCAAAGACCGTGTTAACCATTTTCACTAACACATCCAATTGGATCGCCAGCATTCCTACTGGGAGGCCAACCGCTAATGCGGCACCTGTTCCAACACCAGCTCGCACTGCTACGAAAGTTCCGATAATTGTAGCTAATCCATAATCTGGAACCGATGATCCACCTAGTCCGGCGACTCCAAGATTCATCAATTGAAATGTCCCTGCTATGATCATCGCTGTTTGCATATCACCCATAATCAAACCTGCAAACAAACCAACAATCGCAGGAAAACCAGTCATCACAGCGATTCCTTGAACATCTAACGTCATAACAACCGCCAATAGTATAATCAAAATATTTTGTAATAAATCCGGCATTTTTAACTTCCTCTCTTTTCGTTTATATCCTTATAAAGAAGCGTTTTCAATTTCTTAATTAGAATTATATGGTTCATCTTGATCATCAGGTACGTATTTAATAAATACAGGAACTCCTAGACTTTTGAGTTTTTCAATATCTGTCTTTTCTTGGTCCGTTAATGAAATGAATTTTGAAATTTTTTCTTTTCCTTCAGCATCAAACATGATTCCTAAATCGACTCGCGGAATCTCAATTCCGGCTTCAATAAATTTAATTAAAATATCTGGTTCTCTAACAATCAGAAAAACTTTTTGGTTATCGTAATTTCCATTTTTAAAATTATGAATCGCCTTTTCTGTATCAATGATACTCATTCCAGTTCCAGTCGGTTTAGATAAGCGCATCGCAGCTTTTTGTACCTCGTCTTGGCTGACTAAATCATCAACAACCATATATCGCTTAGGTTGGATGTGTGCAAACCATTGATTAACAACAATTCCGTGAATCATCCTCTGATCAATTCGAGCAACAGCAATCGGCATAACAATTCCTCCTTAATTTTTAAGTTTAACGTTAAACTTGAATATGAACTTATTATAGAATATGAAAGCCCTTTTATCAAGAGGTTTTTTTATTTTTCTAAAATAAGCTTAAATCCGCTGATATATCAGTATTTACATCAAGAGGATTTAATGTTTTAAGCGAAAATATTCTTAAACAAATGGATTTATTCAAATTGTAAAATTCAAAATCTAAGTTTAACGTAAAACTTGGATTATTAGGAATTCTGAGCAAAAAAAATAATATCCATCAATCTTAATGACTGATGGATACTATTTTTATTCTGCGCTTAATGCGGCCATTGTGATGTAATTGTATGGCTGATTAAAGTGTGGCAAGAAGAAAATATCTAATAGTTTCAGCTTATCGATGGTTACTTGCTCTTCAATAGCAAGTGAGAACATATGGATCACACCTGAGATATCTTCTGTTGATGATAATTGTGCACCAACTACACGACGAGAGCTTTCTTCATAGACAATCCGTATTTTAACTTTTGCATTTTGTTTCATAAAACCTGGCCGCTGCAGATCTTCAAAGTCTGTATACTTCACAGCAATGCCATTTTTAGCCGCTGCTTCTACTGACAAGCCCGTTGAAACCATATGCAAGCCGAAAATCGAGATTCCATTTGAGCCCTGTACACCAGTCGATTCTAGCGCCACACCTCCAACATTGTACCCCGCCACAATACCTGAACGTACAGCGTTGGTTGCTAGTGCGATATAGGTCGTATCTTGTAGGGCATTGGAATAAATCGTTGCGCAATCACCTACAGCATAGACATTCGGATCGCTAGTTTGCTGGTGAAGGTCAACCAAATAAGCACCGTTTTTAAATAGTTCTAAATGGTCTTTACCCAGTTCGTTATTTGGTAAGAAGCCGATCGCATTGATCACTAGGTCAACACTATATTCACCTTTATCTGTTACGATTGATTCAACTTTTACTTCGCCTTTATATTCTTTAGCTAATTCCCCAAAGTGCAGGTCAATTCCGTGCTCGCTTAAAATCGTATCCATATCATCAGTAAACCATTTATCATAATAACTCGGTAATGAGCGCTCCATCGCATCAAAAAGTAATACATTTTTACCGCGACGCTTAGCTGCCTCAGCTATTTCTACACCGATATAGCCTGCCCCGATTACTGCAACATTTTGAATATTATCTGCGCTTAAAATTTCATCAACAGCTTTTCCGTCTTGGAAACGTTTTAAGAAATGTATATTTTCTAAATCACGTCCAGGAACTTTGGGAGAAATTGGTACGGAGCCGGTTGCCAAAATCAATTTATCGTAGTCTTCAACAAAGGTTTCACCAGATTTTGCTACGCAATGCACCTCTTTTTTATCATAGTCAATTCGATCGACAGTTGTTTCTATTGAGATTCGAGCGCCTTTACTTTCGAAATCTTCACGTTTTGTATAAAATAAGCCCTCATAAGAATCAATTTGACGTCCTACCCACAGTGCTGTTCCACAACCTAAATAGCTAAGATTGTTGTTTCGGTCAATCATTACTACTTCTTGATCTGGAAAATTATCCAAAAGTGTGTTTGCTGCTGCAATTCCAGCATGATTTGTACCTACAATTACTGTTTTTGTCATTCATTCTACCTCCTAATTTTTGAAAGCATTTACATTACAATTATGATTGTAACATACTTCACGAATGGCATTTAAAAAAATGCAAATAATTTAAAATAATTTTCAAAAAGGTATTAATATTGATTTGAACAGCTAAATCGTCTTTTTAACAACAGAAATACTTTCTTAGAGGAAATACGTTTTTACTCTTTCTATACTCTAAAGTAAGAAACAGGTACATCTATTAGATTTTTGGAATTGCGTTTTCTCTTTTAAAGCTTTAAACCAAGATTCATAGTAAAATGAGAGTGAAATCTTTTTATCTGAAAGAAATGAGGCGAAATAGATGGAGACTGGCTTGGAAAAGCACCACCTTGATTTACTGGACAGGTATGGTTTATTAGATCACCAATCTGTTTGTAGAGTTCAACAATTCGATTCAGGAGAAACCATTTTTGCTCAAGGTGTGGAGTATAAATATATTATGATCGTTGTTTCTGGAAAAGCAAAGGTGTGTACTAGTGCTCCTAGTGGAAAGGATTTGGTCTTAGCCTATTATCTTTCTAGCGGATTGATTGGTGATGTTGAACTGATGTCCGATACCACTTACGCGACCGCATCGGTTATCACTCTTTCAGCCTTTGAGTGTATTATTGTTCCCTTTCAAGACAATCAAGATTCGATGTTTAAAAATCTGACTTTTATGACTACACTAGCAAAAGGA
The DNA here is from genome assembly GCF_018917525.1 of Enterococcus raffinosus. Classification (GTDB taxonomy): domain Bacteria; phylum Bacillota; class Bacilli; order Lactobacillales; family Enterococcaceae; genus Enterococcus_A; species Enterococcus_A raffinosus_A. The sequence continues at coordinate 124,245 of NZ_JAHLOS010000006.1, forward strand.
CTGTCAGAAAACCTGATCAGCAGTTCTTACAACTACACTTCGAATGCTCTTTATTCTGGAGAGCAGCGTCTTTGTACTTATATTTTACAAGGGGCCTATAAAAATTACTTCTTTGATAATTTGACTGATGTGGCCGCCACGATTGGGATTAGCTATCGTCATTTGCTTCGTCTGTTGAATAAACTATGTGATGACGCTATTTTAAAACGGGAAAAACGCAGATTTCAAATACTCGATAAAGAACAGCTTGTTCAGCGCTCATCAGAAGCGGAATATTTTACAAAGAATCACTGATAAAAAAAATAAGCCATTCGTCTCTCCTGTTATGAGTCGAATGGCTTATTCACTACTGTCTTTCAGTAATTTATTGCGAGCTATTCTTCAAAAAACATTGCTTATTCTTTATTTGCTAAATAATTAGTCAAATCATCTACATATCGTTTCTGTTGCTTAGTTAAATAGCTTTTCACAAAAGGCTTCATATAAATTTTTTTTGGAGAGACATCCTCAAGGAAATGAATTTTAGTCTTTGTCTTTGACAATGATTGAAACTCTCCAATCCATTTTCCGCTAATATTCTCATTATCCATTGTAAAAGCGTACAGTTTTAGTGGTTCATAGGCTGTTATCACAAATTTCGTTGGAAAGCCTTGATTCGTATATTCAATAAACACCTTTTTATCTTCTAAAACCTCAATTTTGCTAAGATCACTACGCCATTCTGCGTTCCTCAAGTCTGTTACAATATGCCAAATGGTTTCAATCGGTTCATTAAAGACAGCCTCAATTGTTGTTTTCACCATGATTATCCACCCCTCTCAGTTCATTTTAACTTTTTTGAAAGAAAAGAACCTCTCAATCTGTGTCCAAAATGACGAGCTTTTCTAAAAAGGAGTGGAAAAAAATTTTACCAGAACTCTTTAATGAACTGTTCTCTTCGCTCAGCATTTTTATGATAGTTCTCTGGATTTCTTTGATAGTAATCCTGATGTTCTGCTTCTGCCGGATAAAAGGTTGAGGCTTCCTCAATTTGAGTCACGATTGGTTGGTCAAAATGTCCGCTATTTTGAAGAGCAGTGCGACTCGCTTCAGCGACTTTCTTTTGCTGCTCATTAAAATAATAAATCACTGGGCGATAGCTACTTCCGCGATCTTCAAACTGACCAAAGGCATCGGTTGGATCGGTTTGCTGCCAATAGATCTCTACTAATTCTTCATAGGATATCAATTCAGGATCAAAAATAATTTCAACTGCCTCTGTATGTCCAGTTTTTCCGCTTTTTACTTCCAAATAGCTAGGATTTTCTGTTTCTCCGCCGGTATAACCTGAAATAACTGACTCAATACCTGGCAGACTATCAAAAGGTTTGACCATACACCAGAAACATCCACCTGCAAAAATTGCTCTTTCCATCTACATCACCTATTCTTTCTTATTCGTTGACGGGGACAACTGAGCCGCCCCATTTTTTCTCGATCCATTTTTGGACTTTGGGTTCATGTAATGCTTCTACGATTTTTTTGATTTCTTTTTTATTCTTATCATTGGTTCTCGTAGCTACAATATTGACATAGGGTGAGTCGTTTTGTTCGATCATTAATGAATCTTTGACTGGGTTCAAACCTTTTTCATAGGCGAAATTGGAGTTGATCGCTACTAGATCACCTTCGTTATTTTCATATGCTGACGTTAAAAGTGTTGGATCAACAGTATGTTCAAAGACCAAATTTTTGGGATTTTCAATAATATCATCGAAAGAAGCTTGATCAATCGCCACACCTGATTTAAGTTTTATCAACTTGTTTTTCGCAAAGATAGTTAAAATCCGCCCCCATTCAGAAGGCACATTCGAAACAATCACCTTTGCACCGTTCGGTATCTCACTGACCTTTTTTATATTATGTGAGTAAATCCCCATCGGCTCCAAGTGAATTCCGCCAATGTTCGAAAATTTATAGCCATTTTCTTTTTTCTGTAGATTAAAATACGGAACAGTTGAAAAATAATTAGCATCAATGTCGCCGTTTTCTAATGCTTTATTGGGTAGGACATAGTCATCGAACTTGACTATTTCTAAATCAATCCCCTCTTTTTTTAATTCTGGTTTGATATGTTCCAGAATTTCCGCATGGGGTGTTGGCGAAGCGCCAATCTTGATTTTATTTGTTGTTTTTGCTGAGCTTGAACCGCAAGCCGTTAAAAATATGATGCTTCCTAAAATCATTAAAACCAAACTAAACTTTTTCATATCGACACACTCCTATTAATTTTTGACAAATAAAAAAATATCCATCCCTTTATTTACCAGATTACTGATAAATAAAGGGACGAATATTTTCGCGTTACCACCCTTATTCGTATTATCCTCGCAGATAATACCTCAACGGTACAGACATACCCGGCGATATAACGGTCGCTTCCCGTACAGCTTGCGTGAACAAACTGAATGCTCAGAGCTCATCTTCATTGATTTTCCACGATCCCTCTTTTCACCAGCCGAGGGTCTCTTTTAAACGTTTCGCGATCAACTACTCTTCTCTTCAATGCGTGATTATTGATTGAAGTTATTCTAATATAAAAAATTTAGATTTGCAACAAAATAAGAAATTCTCCAGCATTTTTTGTTGGAGAATTTCTTTATGGTTACTTGATTAGTTGTGGTAAGCTTAAAAGTTCTTCTAGCTCATTGATTACTACATCTGCCTCTCGTTGATCCATTAAGAAAGCTTGTTTTAGAGCTACAGTATAAATACCTGCGGCTTTAGCTGAAGCAATTCCTAAAGTAGAATCCTCCACCGCCAAACAGTCGTGACAATTGAGCATTTTACGACTAATCGTATAGATTTCTGGATTTGGCTTACTCTCTTTCACTTCTTCACCACTGATCGTAAATGAAAAGTATTTCTCAAGCTGGCAATCGGATAACATTTGATTAATCTCTTTACGTGGCGAAGAAGAGGCTAAACCGATTGAGAACCCCTTCTCTGATAATTTTGCTAGCACTTGCGGTACTGAACTTCTCAAAGCTTTTTTGAAATCAATACCGTGATGCTTTTTATACTCAAGATATTCTTGATGAAGTTTTTCTCGTTTTGTCTCATTTTCAGAAACCAGTAACTCCCAGGTTTGTTTTTCAGAATTGCCAACATAGTCTTCAAATCTATTGGAACCTGGTTGAATTCCTTTCGCTTTAAAAAAGTCCATTCGTCGCTCAAAATAGTAAGGCTCACTATCGATCAATACTCCATCCATATCAAAAATAACTGCTTTATCCATACCTTCACCTTAATCCTTTACAATGTCATTTAATAAACGAAGCTCTAATAATGGCAATTCAATTGTGTATTCCTTTTCGACCTCTTGGAATGCTTGATGAATCAACTCCATATTGTGTCCTTCCTTTTGCACATACTCCTCTATATCCGCCTGCTCATCGACGCTTTCTTTGCGTAAAATTCGTTCGATCATGGAACAGCAATGCATATAAAGTAAAAATAGCTGATTGTTTGAAAACTCGATAGCCATCAACCGTTCTAATTCCTGTACAGCTTTTTGGACCAAACGCAGGACTTTAGTGGCGTCTAGGATCGTTAAGTTTTCGACGATTTTATTGATTGAGAAGTTGAAGATCAGCTGACTCTTGAAGGCTTCGCTGTCAATGTCTACCTGTTCGTGCAATAGTTCGGCGAATTCACCAACAGCCTCACCATTTATCAGCTGGTCCAGACCGATGTATGGTACCTGATTAATTTTAGGATTTTCCGTACCGACAATCATTAATACATCATACAACTGGAAAGGTGTTTCATACATTTTATTCTCTGATAATTTATGATAGTCATAGGGAAGAATGGTTAACTCCTTCGCAGAATCCCCTAAACATTTTAGTAGGATTTCTTGGATTTGTGTCGCGCTTCCGATACCAGTATAGCAGCAGGTGATAATCGCCTTTTTCTTATTTAGTTCAGGAATAATCAGCTGCTTCTGGATTCGATTCTCTACATTAATCGCTTCATAAACCTCAGTCACACTGTCGCCACTAATGATATGTTGTCCCACCTCCAGAACAAGTGGCGTACTGACGTTATCAATAATTACCAACGGGCTTTTGATATGGTTAGACAACCGTTCTCCTAGTTGATTAAAGGAGCCCATATCTACCAACAGAATCAGTCCCGAATCGGTCCGATAATCGTTGATATAACGGATAATCTGCGCCTCTACCTTATCAAGGGTGATATTAATCGGCATATCATAGGCTTGAAAGACATTTTTTCCCAGCATTCGATTAACCACGTTTGCTAAACTGCTAGCTGTTGAATAGCCATGAGCTAAGACAATACATTTCACATCATTTGGCAGGTCGCTGATCTGCAAACTATAAAAATAGAAGGTGACAAATACAATATCTTCTTCCAATATTTGCTGGTCCAATTGCTGCGACAAGTATGTTAGCAACTTCTTAGCATACCAAAAAGGGGTTTCCAAGAATGAATCCAAAAATTCCAGCAATTCATTTTTTTGCTCCTGCCATTCATAATGACTGCTTAAAATATCTGTATTATCTTTTAAATAAAGGTAACTGGCTAAGGAAACCACGCGATTGCCATCCTGCTCGAAGCCATAATTTTCATACATCATGTCCAGTGTTTGGCGAATATGGTAGGTCAGGACGGAATACAACGATTCTTCCTTCTCATAAGTACCTTGAAAAATGAATTCATCCATCATTTGAGTAACTCGTGCCACATTATTATCAATGAACTCTTGCGTCAGGCTCTCTTTTTGCTGGACTCTTTTAAAGTCACTTAATACCTCGTCAAAGAAATTCCGTAAAAGCTGTGTTTCCTTACTTTCTAAGTATGTTTGCTGTGCTGTATTCGGCAGGTACGTACGATCGGACATTTTCTTTTTTGGTTTGCTGAACTGTTCTTTAAATTTCAGATTATATTCTAATGGCAGATCCTTTAAGCGCACGGTGATTGTCTGATTTTTCTTCTGATGAACATAGGCGTTGCCACAAGCATATTTAATGATATTCTTGATTTTCCCAACATTTCCCTCCAGATCGCTATTCAATAAAAAGTCGATCATTTGATAGGATACCTGCAGCTCTTTTTCTAAAATGCTGCTCTCTGCGATGAAAAAGGAATCAATTAAACGCAGGCGTTCTGATTGTGGTCGATTTTGAAATTTAGGCAATGTCACAATTACCGGCAAACGTCTCAAAAAAGTAGGCAAAAAGGTTGAATAGACATTTTCAGTAGTAGCGAAGACTAAACGGACATTCGCCTTTCGCCGAATACTTGTATCACCCATCGGAGAAAACTCGCCAGTATCCATGAAGGTAAATAATTTTTCTTGCCCTTCTTCTGATAGACGATGGACCTCATCTAAGAAAAGAATTCCCCCATCGGCCTTTTCGATCAATCCGCTGTGCTCATGATCTGCACCTGTAAAAGCACCTTTGGTATGTCCAAACAAAGCCGAGGATAATAACTCAGGATTGTTATAATACTGCGCGCAGTTATAGGCGATAAATGGTGCTTTCGCATCAATTACCTGTTGTTCTTTGGCATATTCATAAATTTTTTCCGCTAAAAAAGTCTTTCCAGATCCGCTCACACCCATCAGTAAGATTGGTAAACCATGATGGGGATACAAAACGGCCGTTTTTATTTGGTCGATTGCTTCCTTCAAGCTTCCATTCGCACCAATAATTTTTTCTAGCGCGCTTCCTTTGTCCTGGGAAAATAGTTCCTCTAGTGAATCATATTCGACTTTAGAAATTTGGACAGACGCATCCTCTAAGGCTTTTCTATGTAAAAATAAAACTGGATAACTTTTGATTTTTACTAGTTCCCCGTCACGAAATGCTTGATTCAAATAGCTGCTAATGGTACTTCGATTTAATTGCAGAGACTCAGCGATTTGATAAGCCGAAAAACGTTCATCGGAGCCAGCCTTTAGATTCATGGTAAGTTCATATAAGTAATCGTCTAATTCCTTTTTCATTTTCATCACCTGCTTTAATCGATTTCTTGTACCTTTGCTTCTATTGTAAAGCATTTCTTTGATCATAAGGATTACTTTTTTTAATGCGAAAAAACCGAGACAAATATCTCAGTTTTTCCGCCAATTAGTTTGCGACTAATAAGAGAGCTTCCACATATAGCGACGTTTAGTAAGCGGATGTTCTCTGGCATAAGACAATTCTTCTGCATACACTCTGAATACCGCAGTAATCACGAATGGGTTGAAATAATCTAACACTTCTTTTTCAATGAAAGCGGACAAGCCATAATCTAACGCATCTACAACTTCTGTTTTCGCATCAAAACGATCTAAGAAAGCCAATGCACGAGAGTCAATCGCACGAGTCTTGCCATCGTTCATCAATAGGATGAATGGGACATCCTTGTCGACGATTTCAAACGGACCATGGAAAAATTCACCCGCATGGAAGGTTCCTGAATTGATCCATTGCATTTCCATCATCAAGCAAACAGAAGATGAGTAAGCAACTTCATGAGTGGCACCACTGCTCATGATATAAATGACTTTTTCGTCTTTGAAGCGTTGTGCGAATTGTTTTGCTGCCTTACGAGCAGATTCCGCACTTTCTTGTGCCAAATCATAGATTTTAGCAAAGCCGTCAATCATTTTGTCATAGTGTTCATAGCCTTCGACTTGGTTTAGAAGCTCTACTGCTAATAATAAGCAATAACCCGTTTTTTCAAGCTTTGTCGCATAGTTTTCAGCAAATCCATGATAAATGACGTAATCTGCATCTTTTGTTAACGGCGCGTCAATTATTCGTGTTAAACTAATAACTGTAGCACCTTTATCTTTGGCAATCGCATTGGCTTCTACTGTTTCTGGAGTTGCCCCTCCAAGTGAAGCCGAGATCACAACTGTGGTCTCATCGATCGAAGTAGGTGTCGCGTAGTTGAATTCGTTGGCTGTGTAGTGACTAATGCGTAATTGTTTCGCATTTTGGTCTAAAAAGTATTTTGCTGGATACAAATCTGCTTTTGATGCGCCACAGCCGACGAAAACAACGTGTTTTACCTCATGCTTGCCTACAATCTCTTTGATAATTTCTTTTGCTTCCATCGTTGAATTCATTTTCTGAATTCCTCCTCAGTTTTTTCTTTTTTTATTTAGAGAAACAAACGATTCGGTATTTCTACCTTCATCATTCAGTTCCAACTACCAGATTAAACAAAAATCCCTAAAGCGCTTAAAATTAAACCGCCGACAATACAGATCAAAAGCATGATACTTGTATTTACTTTCTTTTGCAGCAGCCAATACATGAACATCGTTAATGCAAACGGCAGCATTTGCGGCATGATACTATCTAAAACATCTTGCAGCACAAAGGTTTTACCAAATTTGATTGGTGTGGTGATCCCGATCATACTGGCAATCATCGCGCCAATAACCATTAGACCAATGATCGAGCAGACATACATCACACGATCCATCAATCCGCCTTCATATAACTTAGTCAAATACTTATTCCCCATATTATAGCCAAATTTCCCGCCATAATAAGTCACTAGAAAAGAAGGAACAAAGGAGATGACCATTGCTAAAATCGGACCTAAAATACTGCCCTGTTGCGCTAAATTAATTCCTAAACCAAAAGCTAAAACTCGAACGGTCCCTTGGAAAAAGGAGTCGCCGATTCCAGATAACGGCCCCATTAGTGACGTTTTTACTGAATTGATCGTATCTGGATTAAAGCCTTCTTGATCTTCATAGTATTGTTCTTCCATTGACGCTGTTAGCCCTAAAACAAATGCACTGGTTTGCGGTGTACAATTGTAATACAGCATATGCCGTTGATAGGCTTCCTTTTTCAACGCATCATCTTTTGGATCTTTATAGATCCGGTCTAAGGTTGGAGCTATTCCATAAAGAAATCCCATATTCATCGCACGCTCATAATTCCAAGAATCCTGAATTGCCCATGAGCGCCAGAAAAATTGCCAATATTTACGACGGTTTTGATCTTTTTCTTGTGCCATTTTTTTACCCTCCTTTTATAGATCATCCAATGCATCAGGCTCTTGATCCGGTCCGCTGCTGCCGCCTCCACCAGATTTGTTTGCCTCAATTTGATACATGACAAAGGCCACGATTCCAGCAAATAAAGCAACGCCAGTAATTCCTAAGCCTGAATAGGCAGTGATCAAAAAGCCTAAGACTAAGAATGGCATCATTTTTTTAGACAGCATCGTTTGCAGCAATAAAGCAAACCCGTAAGCTGGCAGTAACTTACTTGCTAAGTTCAATCCATCAGTGATCCATTCTGGAATCGCGTCAACGATTGATTTTACTAGGTCTGTTCCAAAGTAAATCGCTAGGAAGATCGGAACAAAATACATTAGTGAGTAAAGAATGGTTCCCCAGACAATGTGAATATGCTGGACTCGCTTAAACTTGCCTTCTTCAATTAGTGCATCGGCTCGGTGAGTCAAACTTGCTAAAACTGTTCGCATCAAAATCCCTAATAGTTGTCCTAAAATAGCGATTGGAATGGCAATTGTCAAAGCTGTCTCTGCATTTGAACCAGATAAAATTGCAAAAGCTGTTGCGATAACTGCACCTAATGTCATATCTGCAGGGACGGCTGCTCCGACCTGAACAACCCCTAAAGAGATCAATTCGATTGATGCCCCAACCAGTAATCCTTTCTCCAAATCCCCTAATGCTAAACCCACCAAAGTCCCAACAATCAAGGGACGTTCGAAGTTCAGTCGGCCCAGCAATCGGGAATCCAACATGACAAACACACCAATCAATCCTAAAACTATTGATTGAACCAACATTTAAAGCCCTCCTTTTAAATTAATTTATTTAAATCCTCTGATTTAGAGGTTGGTATCTGCTGCATATACTGCTTGACTCCCATCTCCTTCAACTTTTTCGCTTCCATCTGCTCTTCCTCATTCAAGAATATCGCACTACCAAATTGCTTGCCGTCATTGGTCTTTGGTATCCCGCCATAATTGATTTCTTTGATTTTCGGGTAAGCTTCGCAAAAAGCGAGTGTTTCTTTCGTGTTGCCAAAAATCAACATAATATTTTCCTTCAATGTTTCCACCTTCGCCATTTTAGAGAGAGCTTCCTCAACTGTGAAAATGTTTAACTTCACACCTGTGGGTTTCGCCAAGTTCAATGACATTTTTTTGAACTCGTCTGTCGCTGCTTCGTTATTGATCACGATGATGCGATTGATTCCTTGCGATTTGGTCCAAGAAAAAACCACCTGTCCGTGTAGCAGCCGATAATCAATTCGTACTAGCTTAATCATAAATCGTCACCTCCAGTATTTATTTTTGCTGTTAATAATTGTTTGCAGTCGATCATTCCTTGACGACTTTCCTCAAGAATCATGTTCATTTGTTCTGAAGTGATTTTCCCAGATTGTGTGGCAATTGAAATTACCAGTGGTAAATTCATCCCTGCAAACAAATGAACTTCTGGATGTTCTTGTTGGATCGCTAACAAATCATTATTCACACTCCCTCCAAAAATGTCCGTTAAAATATAAACATCCTCATACCCGATTTTTTCAAGTAGATGTTCTACCTGACGTTTAATTGGCTCATCTTCATCACGAAATGCGGACAAAGCAAAGATGTTGCCTTCATCTCCGATGATCATCGATGATGTTTGTTTTAATCCCTGTGAAAAATCTCCATGACTGGCTAAAATAATCTTGTTCATTCCCTATCCTCCTACTTATTCGTTCGTTGCGAATGTCGTTTCTTGTTGATGAATACTCAACCTTTTTACCAAATGGTCTTCTTCACGAACTGCGAGAAGTTGAACTGACATTCTTATAACTGTTCTCACTTTTATATAAGCAACTGGCGTGCCAATTTTTGTTACAGCCTATAAATGCTTCTATCACAAGGATCTCCAGCCTCTCCCAACACTTACGGAGGACTTTTAGAGATTGTGTGGAGAGAGTGTTGATGAACCTTCTTATGGAGAAATGATAAAGTAGTCTTCGAGAGAATTGTTTTTGAAGTTTCCCAACAATGCGAGAGGAGATGCCTTTCTACTATTATAATTGTTCCAAAAAGAAGACGATGAAATAAAAAAGCTCAGCGATTTATGATTCGCTGAGCTCCTCTTTTCTAGTTGTATGAGGCTTTCCACATATAGGTACGTTGGGTGTAATCTTTTTTTATTTGGTAAGCGAGTTCTCGCATGAAGACATTATTTAAAATCGGAGAAAAGATCAGGTGATTGAAATACTCTGAAACCTTTGAATCAATGTGACTTAATCCCAGCTCCTGTGAGTCTAATACGAAGACTTTCTTTCCGCCAAACTCTTGTAAAAAGCGAGCCGCCCGTTCATCGTTTGGTCGACTACCGCCTTCTCCTTTTAGAAGGAAAACAGAGGTTTCTTCATCAATCACTTCAAAAGGTCCATGGAAGAAATCACAGCTATTGACGGTTGGTGAATCAATTTGCAGCATTTCCATAATATTGCAAATCGAGAAAATGTAGGCTGCTCCATATGCGGCACCACTACCCATGACATGAATGGATTTAGAGTCGCGATTTTGAAGCGCCCATTTGATTGCTTTTGTCCGAATATCCTTGACCGCTTGTTTGTAAAGCGCGTCGATTTCTTCAAAACTCTTCATGGCAGTAGTCATGTGCTCGTAGCCCTCCACAACGTCCATCACTGTCATAGCTAGCTTCAACCCATAAGCAGCATTTGTCTTAGAAAAATCACTCTCATCCACCGCAACAGAATCATAATGAATCTTATAGTCACAAACCTCGGTTAATTCAGATTCATCAATATACAACGCAATTGTTGCTGCACCGAGCTTTTTCGCCACCTTGGCTGCTTCAATCGTTTCTGGAGTTCCCCGCATAGAGCAAACAACTGCCAAAGTTGTTTCATTAACAAAGGCTGGCGGTGCTTTGACAAATTCATTGCTGGTGACATTTTTCGAACGCAATTTCGTAGATTCCTGATCTAAGAAATAATGCCCTGGATAAAAACCGCCATAGCTTCCTCCTGCCGCTACCCAAATCACCTGCTGGATGCCTCCGATTGACTGCTTCCCTTCATGAATTGTTTGGATCATTTCTTTGATTTCCATACTACTTCTTCCTTTCATTATCAAAATACTTATCTGCCTATCGATAGAATGAGTTTAATACAAGTGAAGATACATGTCAATACGTGTATAGAACTAATTATAAAACTTGTCCTATAGTTGAACTATTATGATTTTTTGCTTATAATTGAGAAAAAGGCGGTGTAATAATGGTTCGAAAGATAATTGATGAACATAAACCACTCTACTTACAGATTAAAGAAGCGATCCTTCAACAGATTAAGGAAAAGGAGTTGGTCGCAGGAGATAAGCTCCTTTCTGAAGCACAATTCCAAAAGAGCTTTCATGTCAGTCGAATTACAGTACGAAAAGCGATTGATGAGTTGGTGGAGGAAGGTTATTTAACCCGCCTTCAAGGAAAAGGAACCTTTGTAAAAAATCAGAATCAGGAAATGCAGAAAAGCTTATCCTTGACTCAAGTTTGTCTTGATCAGGGAAAAAAGCTTACTTCAGAAGTACTTGCAGTGAAAGAAACGCTTGTCCCAGCGGATTTTACTACTCTTTTTAGCTCAGATAAAAGTATTATGGTTGAGCGTCTTCGTAAGGTCGATGGTGTGGCAATCATGCTGGAAAAAAATTATTTACCTACAGATTTTACATTTTTACATGAATGTGACCTTTCCGGATCGCTTTATGAAGCACTGGCAAAGCATGAAATAGAGCCAAAAGTTAAAGGAATGAACCAAGTGGGTATCAAACAATTAACGGATCAGCAAGCAGCGTTATTCAATGTTCAAAGCGGCCTATCAGTGATTCAGCATAAAGGAACCGTCTACGATACGAAAAATCAACTGGTGCTAGCTTCCGAGGAACTTGTTCGTGTGGATCTACCAGACCTGTTTAAGTATTATTTGTAACGCACATGATTCTTTGTCCAACAAAAATAGCGTGTCTGTTTCTGATCAGCAGAAGCAGACACGCTATTTTTGTTAAATTAGTTTTCGTTGCTGCCACTTTCTACTGAAGAAGTAGAGCATTCCGATACAAGCCGGAATAATCGGTGACAGTGCTTGTGCCTAGTAAATCCCTCTAACACCAAACTCCAGCAGTGTTCCTAAAAACCAACACAGCGGTAAACGAATGACCAATGCATCTAACAGTGCGTTAATCATGCCAAGATTGGCAAATCCAACCCCCACTGCAAAAGAGTCAAAGTTATACATCGTTGCATAAAACAAACTATTCCAACAGCAACAGATTCTCAAATATACAACGCCCGCCTTTAGTACCGCTTGATTTTCTGGATCAAATAAGCGAATCAGCGGTTCGGCAAATACTTGAATGAACAAAATAGCTATCAAAGAAACAAGAATGCTTGCGAAAAATCCAATCTGAACAATTTTTTTCGTTCGTTTTAAAAGCTTCGCACCCATATTTTGACCAACCATTGTCGTTACTGCTTGACCGATTGCCCAACACGGCATGCCAGCAAAGGTATTGATCTTCAAACCGATTCCCGCTGCTGCGGCAACGACTACTCCGTACTTATTGATCATGACTGCAATCAGTAAATACGAAATATTAACTATGGTCATTTGGATCGCTGTTGGCAAACTCACCTGTACAAGTTTTGACAAAATGGCTTTTTCAATCCTAAAACTTGATAGTTGAAATTCAAAAATAAAATTCTGTCTTCTTAAATAAAAAATCGCAATACCAAACGAAATGGCTTGCGAGACAATCGTCGCATAAGCCGCTCCAACAGTACCAAAACTAAATACACCTACCAATAAATAATCTAACAAGACATTTATTCCCGCTGCGATCATGACAAAATATAAAGGACTTCGTGAATCGCCGAAGCCTCGCAAAATCGAGCAGGTGGCATTATAACCGAACACAAAAATAGTTCCGATAAAAATCACCAGCATGTAATCACAGGCGTCTTGATAGACCTCCTTTGGAACATTCATCCAGGTTAGGATCTGCTTATAAAAGAAAATACCCGCACAGGTGATTAGGATAGCAACAACTGCTGTCATAGCGTAAATTGTTCCAATTGTCTTTTTTTGTCTAAGCTCATCCTTCGCACCTCGATATTGAGCAATTAGCACGGTGCCTCCCATCGTAATCCCCATGCAAATCGCATTGACAATAAAAACTAAGGAGGACGCATTACTAATTGCGGCTACGCCCGTACTTCCAACGATCCTTCCGACCACCAGCATATCGGCGATATTATAGAGTGATTGCAATAGATTAGCTAAAAAAAGTGGAATCGCAAAACGAATTAATTGTTTTGTGACACTGCCTGTTGTTAAATCATGAAAGTTACTCATGTTCTCATCCCTTTTCATTTTTTTACAAAAAATAAAAGAAGGTCACCGATGACATGCCCCTCTTTTACGCACATGAAATTGCAAAAAAAGGCCATTGACAAAAACACTGTCAATGGCCTTATAAAATCTTGCAGACATCTTGAATAAACCAGAAATTAGCTAATTTCTGATCACTCTAGCTGACTGATGAAGATTTATTTCGATTAGGCTCCGTACAATGTTTCATCGTATTCGATTGTGCGGAGCAAATTTCAATGCACACTTTATTGTAAATGATATAGAACATATCAATCGACTGCTTTCCTATTTGATACGTCTATTATATCTAGCAATAGAACCAAATTCAACATGGAGAAAAAAGATAGAGAAAAATTAATTTTCTTGTGTCAGTGCGTTTTCTACCGCCTTCGTAATTGTGACACTGCTTTGAGTCGCACCGCTGATTGCGTCAACGTCCAAGCTCTGTTTATTAATAATCTGATCAATAATTTTCTCGCCATTCTTTCCTAAACCAGTCATATGATCTTTGATTTCAATATCGGTAATCTTCCCGTTCTCAACCTGCACATTAACCTTTGCCGAAACTGGTTTGATTTGTGCTTCTCCCACATATTCTCCATCTGCTACTTGAGAAATCGGTACTTCATTGATTTTAACTTTCTTCAACGTACGCTTCGTCAAAAAATCAGCGCCTACTTTCACACAAACCACAAGTAAAATGACAACAACTAAAATAATCATTATTCGTCTTCCCATAACTCCATCAATCCCTTCTACTTTTTCAGCTACCCAATCTTCTCTAATTCTGACAAATCAATACAATCGACACTTCCCTCATCTACTGCTTGTTCAATTGCTTTTTCAATTTCCAATTTCTCTTGGAGAGGTTTCTTCTTGCTGCTTTTACTAATCATTTTTAAAATGATTCTTTCCGGCATATTTAGCTGCTGCTTGATTAACCGCCCTCTTAGATGGTAAAAGCTCGCCTGAGGAAACTCCTTGGAAACACCCTCACGAATTTCAGCTAATTTTTCCTGATCCTCGACAGCTGTCAAGCCAACAGAAATGATTGTCAAATGACTATTACCAGATAGTTTCTTTTTCAGTTCTTCTAATCCTATTACTTTTCCAGCATAGACACTGCCGAAATAATAAACTTCGTCAGCCTTTGCCAGCTCTTCTGAAGAAACCTGTTCCTGCTTAAAAATCTGATACCTGTTATTTTGCGCAAAGGTCTTCGCATATAATTCTGAACTTCCTTTTTTTGTTGCATAAATCACAATCGTGTTCATACTAGTTTCCTCCCTGTTTTTTTGCCGCTAATTCTTCCAGATTTTCAACACCTGAGTACAATTTCATTAAAAGGATGAAGAAACTCGTTAATTCTTCATCAGAATAACCTTCAAAAATCGAATGAAGGGCCTCGTCATGCAGCTTTGCGACTGACTGAAAATAGTTCTCGCCTTTTTCGGTCAGACATAAATCCGTTCTGCGTTTGTCTTTTTTATTTCGACCGATCGTAATTAGCTGTTTCTTTTCCAAGGCAATCGCCAGCTTTTTAATATTTTGTCTTGAACATCCCAAAAGCTCACCGCAGCTGGTCAAATCCAAGACTTTTTCTGGCACCTGTTTGATCATGATAAGCACCATGAACTGCTTCACTGTTATGACTGGATCTACTTTGTCAAAGGATGTTTGCAGGCGATTGCCCAAAATGAATAAACTAGCAAAAATCGCTCGCTGTTGATTATCACGCCCGTTTTTGTAGGCTTCTGTTAAACTTTCAATGTTCATGTGGACCACCTCGATAACTTCAAAAATAAGTAACTTGTTACCTATATTCTAACGAAAAAATATAATTGCTGCTATAGGTCTTAAGTCTCAACTTCTTCTTTGCTCTATTCGATCTTAGCACTCGAAAAATTTATATGCTCGAATGATTTTTTTATGACTTTTTATATCTTTTCACCGTCAAAAAATGTATAATAAACTCATATAAAACCGCTTTCTTTTTATTAGTTCGCTATTTGAAGGGTTTATAATAGGAGGCTTTTTAATGAAAAACTCGATCATGAACATCGATAAACGTCATAAAGATATTTTAGATATTCTGGAAAAGAAGGAACACATGACTACTTTGGAGTTAGCCGAAGCTTTGGATGTTTCCCTCAGTACAGTCAGACGTGACTTGCATTTACTAGAAGAAAAAAACGATATTATTCGCAAGTTTGGCTACTGCATGTTTAATTATGAGAATAAGCCTGATGACGATCATTCAGGACCCGTTCGCATCAAACAGGCACTCGCCAAAGAGGCTAGCAAGTTTGTTCATGATTGCGACACGATCTTCATTAATGCCAGCTCGACCGCGTTAAAAACGATTGATTTTTTGCATGTCGATCATTTAACAGTCATAACCAATAACTTAAAAATCAATTATTCCCCACACCATGCCAATTACAATTACGTCCTGACCGGCGGAGAAATGCGTTATCCCAAAGAAGCATTAGTTGGCGATGTCGCCATCAATACCCTATCTGTCATTAATGCAGATGTCTGTGTTGTCGGTTGCAGTGGCATAGATTTAGAAAATGGGGTAACAACGAAAACCATGAGTGAAGCAACAATTAACGAGATAATGATCAAGCGCGCCACCAGATGTAAAATTCTTGTGGCTGATCATCGCAAAGTTGGAGTAACCTCAAAGGTCAAAATGTGTGATATCTCCGCGTTTGATTATTTCATTACTGATCAATTTAGTTCCGAAGAAATGTTAGAAGAGATTCGAAAAATGGGTGTAACAGTCGTTCAAGTCAACTAAAGGAGTGTGAAGCTTTGGGAAAAACAAAACACGTGTTACTTTCGACAAATATTATTTTTATTTTTTTACTTGCTTATGGGTTAGCGATTACACTGGCCGCCTTTTTTCTTGCTAGTCCGAATGAACTGACTGCGGGAATGCTGCGGATCGTTCAATCCCCTAGTAATTTGATCACTGATTATGTTCATATTGCCGGTGTTGGTCCAGCATTTTTAAACAGCGGGCTGTTAACCTTAAGCAGTCTGTTCCTTTTACGGAAGCACAAACATCATTTTTGCTCCTTGACCGTTTCGGTCATTATGATGCTTTCCGGGTTTTCATTTTTCGGGAAAAACATCATCAATTCTGCACCGATCATTTTAGGATGCTTGCTATATCTGCGAATTCATCATTCTGGCAGACAGGATTTATTGGTCATGGGGCTCTTAAGCACTTGCCTTTCGCCGATTGTTAGCACGATTTATTGTGCGCCGGATCATTTTTTCATTTCAAATACGTTCATAGCCTTGGCAGCAGGGTTATTTATCGGCTACACGATTCTGCCGATCTTCGAATTTTTAAAGGTCCACACAAAAGAGTTAAACCTCTATAACATGGGCTTTTCCGCTGGCTTCATTGGGGTTCTTGGAAATTTGGCCACGAGGAATGTTTTAGCAATAAAAATCGTGCCTCACGCTCTTTCCTTTGACCACCACTACGCGTTACTTTCCTTTTTAGTTGCTCTATTTACTGTCCCGTTTCTTATCTTTTTATCCTTTTATAAAAGAAACATCACCCGAACGAAGCATTTGCTTTTGGATTTAAAGAAGATCGCCCGCTTTTCACTTTACGGCTATCTAGCTGTGATCTTTACTCTCATCTTAAAAGTTCCTTTAAGTGGGATTTTAGTCGGGGCAATTTTGACCTTCGCCGGCTTTAGTATGTATAATTTCAAATTTCGCTACTTCTTTTTCCCAGCATTTGGTGTGTTCCTAACTGGGCTATTCTTCTATCAAGATACCGCGACAACGAATAATATTGTGATTATGCTTTTTGCCAGCACACTTTCACCGATGACTCGTAAATATGGGTTGGTAACAGGCACGCTTTCTGGCGGAATCTTTTCCTTGATTACTCGAAATACGCACTATCTTACCGCTGGGATCAATTTATACAACTGCGGATTTGCTGGGGGGATTACTGTACTACTAATGGATTTCGTTCGCTTGCAATTTTATAAGCACAGCAAAATCAAAGCCTATTTTCAAACTTGGCATCTTCGAATTATCGAAATTGAGAAAAGGTTGATTGCCAGATTTCTAACATTTTCTCAAACCTTTCTTTTCAAAATTACAACGATGAAGGATGATCAATTGTAGCGTGAAATAGGCTTTTCATAAAGAACAAACCTGCCTTCGATTCATTTCGAAGGCAGGTCTGTTTCATTCTAGCTTATTAAATTCTTCAATAATGTTACTGCTCCGGAGTCCTCTAGCCAAATTAACGCTGATGAGATAGCACAAGCCGAAAATACAAAAGTTGAGTCCAACAACCGGCAATACAGGATAGTCAAACCTTAGCCCTAGCAAATAAATCTGAGAATAATTATATTGAAGCTTTGTAATTATGATTGAGACTGCGGTTGATATAGCGATTGAAACGAAGACAAATAAGGTGCTTTCAAAAGCAATCATTTTCTCTAACTCTTTAAAGGATAAGCCCAATGCTTTAAACAGATAAAGTTCTCGCTTTCGCGTTTCGATACGATACTTCAGACTATTGATTAGATTAATGATGACTAACAATAAAACAACAAGCGCTATCCCAAAAACATAGACGATTTCTTTCCGATAGATAGAATACAGCTGTTCCTTTTCAGCGATCAGACTTCTGGCAGTGACTTGCTGATTTATCACAGCCAAGCGGATAAGCTGTTCTTCAATCGACTCCTTCTGGACGTTAGTTAGCTCAGCATTTGCATTGACATTGATTGTTTCATAGGTGTACCTAGGGACGATTTTTTGATAAGCCTGATCACTCATTATTATTAATGGATATCCCTGTTCTATTAATGATACTTCTTGCATATAAGGATAATAGGCAATTGCAAGGATCTTCATTTTCTTTTGCGAATAGTCTGTCTGATTGTCAGTCATTTTCCAGTAATCTTCGCTTTTAGTTTCAAAGTTCGAGGCGTACCTCACTGTAAGAGTCTGACCTAGCTGATAACTCATCAGCTGTTCCCCGTTTTTAAAATAACCCACTGACCCTTTTGATGGGCCGGAAGTACTAGTTGTAGGAATGGCAAGAATCACTTCATTTTCACTCAGATTTTCAGGGTCAAAATTACCAGCCTTCAAATAATTCTTTAATTTCTTTAGAGCATTTGAATTATAGCCCTTTAATTTCGTATGATAAACTGCTTCTCCCTGAAGCTTACCGGTCAATGAAAAGCCATAATTTTTTAAAACGATCTCGTCTTTTTCCTTCAAAAATTGCTCATTGCGATCAACACCAGAATCAATAACTTTAACCGGCAAAGCGCTTTGCGTCTCTATTTCCTTTATCCCCTTAATCTTCTCAATCTTTGAAAAAACCTCCGGCTTGATACCTAGACGAGCATCCAGATCATCGTAAGTAGTCAGTAAATAGTCGCTATTGTAGAAACTCGTAGTTTTTCTAATTTGTTGATTTTCTTTTGCTAAAATCGCTTGGTAAAACAAGCTAATAAATAACGTTGAAGCCAAAATTAAGGACATAACAATAAAAAGAGAAGTTTTTACATCTCTAAAAATATATTTTAGCCCCAACTGCTGGTAGAAGGTTGATTTGTTAGAGGTGTCTGTTAATCGGAAGAAATGCAAATCTGATTCCCCACTGGTATCATTACCAAAGATGGTGTCGGTTACTGAACCAGCATTTATCGCATTCGCACCAAGATGGCCCACCATCAGAATTGTCAAAAAGAAACAAAGAAGGCAAATAGCAATCGGTAAAACTGGAATAATCAAATCAAATTGATCTGCCTTGCCCCAGAAATAAATGTCGATATTCTGATCCTTAGAAAGAAGCGTGACAAGATAAGAACAGCCGTAACCTGTGATGATCCCGATTGGCAAACAGACTAAAGTCAGGCCGCTGAGTTCCATAAGAATCATCTTTCTTATTTGCTTTTTGGTTAATCCTAACGCGCGTAAAATACCGAACTGATCTTTTCTTACCATTAAAGCGATTCGATGGATTCCAAAAATAACAATTGCACAAATAGCAATCATCAGTGCCCCCATTTGAACATCCAGCAACAGTAAATCTTCTGTATTTTCTTTCCAAACATTTTCTCTAATTTGCTTATCTCTTAGGTTTAATTGCTGTTTTATTTTCGTTAGTTTCTGCTTATTACCGCCTTCACCAAACGCGATTGAAGCCGTCAGATCCTTGTCATGATCGTTTTTCATGTCCAAGTCTGTATACAGGGTGACCACTGCAGCTCTTTTATGAAAAGCCTGATCGCTAATGATTCCAACCAGCTTAAATTTTTCCGTCACTACCTTATTTGTAGAATTATTATAGCTGACCGGTACAGCTACTTCCTGATCAAGAGTCGGATTGATCCCTAGATTCAACAATGCCCATTTTTCTGCAACGATTTCTTGAGGCATTTTCGGCATTCTTCCTTTTAGGAGTTTTGCTACCGCAAGTATCTCTTCGGAATTTGAGGCACGCAATATGCCTCTTTGTGAATCTTTTGTTTGAATATTTCCTAACTGCTTTCCAATGCCTAAGTGCTTGATTTCAGAATTTTGCTTGAGCAGATATATCTGTTCAGCATCCAAGCCGCTAATTTCGTAATCAATTGCCGTGTAGATAAACAAATTTTGTTTGGCGATCACGCGATGATTCGTGTGCAAGAGCGTCAATATACTGAAAATCAATGTGATTGATAGCAGTAGACTAAGGATAAGTGCGAAGGAGTTTTTTCGATAGTCTTTAACAAAACGGATTGTTAGCCCTAATAGCATATTTTTCGTTTCAATTTTATCCATCACGCACCTCCGATACTAAGATGCCATCTTCCATTCGAATGATTCGATCAGCCAATTGTGCAACTCCCTCATCATGGGTAATGATCACCATCGTTTGTTTAAATTTACTACTGGTAATTCTTAGTAATCCAAGCACATCCTGCCCGGTTTTAGAATCCAAATTCCCCGTCGGCTCATCTGCAAAAATAATCACTGGTTTGGTCGCTAATGCTCTGGCAATTGCGACACGTTGCTGCTGCCCTCCTGATAACTCATTTGGATGACTATTTACCTTATCCGTTAGCCGTAAAAGAGTAATCAGCTCAGAAATATACTCCTTATCAATCTTTTTTCCATCTAATAGAATCGGAACAACGATATTTTCCCACACAGTCAACATAGGAACCAAATTGTATTTCTGAAACACGAAACCGATATTCCTTCTGCGGAAAATCGTCAAGGCTTCATCATTCAACTTTTCGATATTCTTGCCATGAACCTTTACTTCCCCTTTTGTTGGTTGATCCAAGCCGCCAAGAATATGCAGCAACGTAGATTTTCCGCTGCCACTAGTTCCTACGATCGCTAAAAATTCCCCGCGATTGATTGTTAAGTCGATTCCTCTTAGTGCTAGTACTTTTGCATCGCCTTGACCATAGGTTTTTTCAACTCCGATTGTTTGTATGATTTCCATTTCTACTCACCTCCAAGAAAAAAGTTTGCATCGTATCTCTACAATCCAAACTATAGCAAGAAAATATCTCCAGGTTGTCTCTCAAAAGTATCAGTTTTGAGAGATTCTATTCTGCGGGAAGATAAATGGAAAAAGAGCTGCCTTGTCCCATTTCTGAAGTCAATTTAATATAACCGCTCTGAGCCTCAATTATTTGTCGCGCAAGATAAAGACCAACGCCGATACCTGGCTGATCCGCAACGTCTTCACTGCGGTAAAATCGCTGAAAAATTCTATTTTGTTCATTTTCAGAAATGCCGTTGCCTTCATCCTGAACACGGATCTTAGTAAACATAGGTGTGCTTTCAACCATCATTTGGATATTGCTGCCAGCGGGGCTATACTTAATCGCATTGTCTAAAATATTAGACAACGCCTCGCTCGTCCATTTCCGATCATAAAGAGCAGATTCCTCTGACTCCTCTATCGTTAGAGTGATTTCTTTTTCCAGCAGATTTGTTTGAAATTGTTTTTTCACTGAGACAAGTAATGGGGCTACCGGCTGGTTCTTGACAACTGGAGCGATCGTTCCAGTTTCAAGTCGAGACATTTTTACTAGTGCTTTAATCAAAAAATCTAATTTTTCTGATTGTTGAGAAATCAACTTAATCTCAGGGGATTCCTGTTGATCCTTTTCTGCTAATAATTGTGCGTACAATAGGATATTAGCAATAGGCGTCACACACTGATGTGAAATATCAGAGATTAATGTTTGGATCACCTGTTTTTGCTCTGTGAGACTCTCAGCAGTCACAAGGGTACTCGATAAATAGTTATATAGATCATTTTCCAATGATGATAGCTGCGACTCTTCATAATTGGTTAATTTCAAATTGCCGTTTGCTGCAGCGGCAACCATTTCCTGAAGGGAATCAATCACCCTTTTCTGCTTTCGCCTAAAGTAAATCAGACAAATGGTGCCACAGCAAACAACGCCAAACAAAAATACAACAACCATAATTCCCCAATCCATTCCGTCACCTCCAACTATAACCAATCCCGTAAACAGTTTTTATATATTTAGGATGACTTGGATCATCACCGATTTTTTTCCGCAGACGTTGAATAACCACCGTCAACGCGTGCTCATCCACAAATTCACTATCACCAGACCAAACCTTATCTATCAAATAACTGCGCTTCAATGTTGCTCCTTGATTATTCAATAACAAGTAAAGCAAACGCTGTTCCGTTTTGCTTAATTCAATTAAACTTTCAGAAACGTAAAACACCATCGCTTCAAAATCAAACACGAGATGATCAATGACAAACTTTCGTTGCGGAGTGATCTGTCTTAACTGAACAGCCACGCGAGCACGAAGGATCATCAAGCTAAATGGTTTCACCAGATAGTCATTCGCCCCTGCCTCCAGTCCAAGGATAATGTCCGATTCCAAATCATTTGCTGTGATAATGATGATTGGAACTTTGCTCGTTTGACGAATTTCTTTTAAAAATAACATCCCGTGACCATCAGGAAGATTTAAATCCAATAGCATCAAATCTATCGCGAAGTTATTTAAAATCTGCTTTGCTTCGCTAATTTTTTTGCACTGATAGAAAACCTTATCCTCTTGATCTAATGCCATTTTGATCCCATCATTTAAGTCAGTATCATCTTCTAAAATCAGTATTCTTTTCATTTCTGCCTCCTAACCGAGCGCTTACCTCTTCACTTAATATTATACGGGCAAGGCAGCAGATAAAGAAGTTCATTTTTTTTCGAAAAAATAATAAGAAATTTTTTATTAACTTTTAAAATACTATTTTTTAACCCATCAATCACTGTTAAAATAGAGGCTATACACTAAGAAAAGGAGACTACTATGCGAGGAACAGTTTCAACTGACCAACGTGTTTACCACTATGAATCACCTTTTTTAAAACAAGGAGAGCATGGGCTGACGCTTAGCCAATTGCGTGCTCAATTTATTAAAGAACTGCTGAATAATCCGCGAGCAAAATATGTGACAGAAAACTACGCCCTAGAAAAAGAGCAGCGTCGAATCAATGTCTGGAAAAAAGATGGAAAGACGCTTTCTGAGGATGAATTGTTGCGAATCGATACAATTATCCCGCGAATCTTTGAAACAAACTAAATCAAGATGAACAAAAAACACGCTCTCAACCAAGTGAGAACGTGTTTTTTTAACGATTAATTTTCCTTTTTCAAAAGCGCTAAAAATTGCTCGCCATAATTATCCAGCTTACTTTTGCCGACTCCTTTGATTTGTAAAAATTCTAGAGAAGTTTGTGGCTGCTTTTCTGCTAGCTCCATCAATGTTTTATCAGAGAAAATCACATATGGCGGTAGATTTTTTTCTTGCGCCAGTTGAGAACGCAAGCTTCGCATCTCTTCAAAAAGTGCGTCATCTGCAACTAATTGTTTCACAGGTGCCTGCTTACGATAAACCTCCTGTTTGCCTAGGAGAACCGAAATTCCCTGCTCGGAAACAGTTAACAGAGGGTATTGTCCTTCAGAAGGTACCAAGTAATGCTCAGCCGTCAAGTAGTCGATCAAACCGGCTACCTCTTTTTGCGAATACTCCTTCATCAAGCCATAAGTTGGCAGCTGTTCGAAGCGCCATTGTTTAATTTTTTGATCATTCGATCCGGTTAAAACTTTCGCAACGAGGGCTTTCCCAAATTTTTCTCCCATCCGCTTTACACAGGATAACACTTTTTGCGTATCGGTGGTGATATCCACCAGCTCTCTATCATCTAAACAGTTGCTGCATTTTCCGCAATCCGGCTGATCCTCACCAAAGTAGTTCAAAATATAACGCTGCAAGCACATTTGAGTGTGCCCATATTGATTCATTTCTCGCAATTTCGTATATTCATTTTGTTGATACGAGCTTTCTGACTGAGATTGTTCAATAAAAAATTTTTGAACCTGAAGATCCTGCGGCGCATATAATAAGACAGCCTCACTTGGCAGTCCATCACGACCAGCACGACCGGCTTCTTGATAATAAGATTCTAGATTTCCCGGAATCTGCACGTGAATCACAAAACGAACATTACTTTTATTGATCCCCATACCAAAAGCATTAGTGGCAATCATCACTTCAATGCGGTCAAATAAAAAATCCTCTTGATTCTGCATACGCTCGGCGTCATTCAAGCCACCATGATATTTACCGACAGAAAACTGCTGATGCTTCAATAAATGATACAAACGCTCCACCTCTTTGCGGGTAGAAGCATAGATAATACCTGATTGTCCCTGATTTAACTTTAAATACTCCGTCAGATACAGATCCTTTTGATCCTTGACCACTTGAAACGCCAGATTTTCTCGTGCAAAGCCCGTTTTGATCTCATTTTCTTTTGAAATATGTAATAGACTTGAAATATCATCTGCGACTTGTGGAGTTGCGGTCGCGGTCAACGCGATAACTGTCGGCTGCTGATCGAAATTCGCAATGGTTTCCGCTAATTTTAAATAGCTTGGGCGAAAATCATGTCCCCACTGAGAAATACAATGAGCTTCATCGACAGCTAAAAGTTCGATCGGTACATAACGCAACAACTCGCGAAAATCCGCTGATTCTAAGCGCTCTGGTGCAACATACAGCAATTTGATCTCGCCGCGCGCAGCCTTTCGTACGCGTTCATTCATCTCAAGATTCGACAATGTACTATTAATAAATGCAGCAGGAATGCCCACTTCATTCAAACTATCAACCTGATCTTTCATTAAGGAAATCAAAGGAGAGATGACTAAAGTTAAACCTTCCAGAACAAGTGCAGGTAATTGGTAACAAATCGACTTTCCCCCACCGGTCGGCATGATCCCTAAAACATTCTGCTTCTGCAAAACCTTTTGGATGATCTCCTCTTGCCCATTCCGAAATTGTGTATAACCAAATTTTTCTGATAATAGAGCTTTAATTCGTTCCATAAATGTGCCCTTTCTTGATTAAATTGGGCCTAAAAGACCAAAACGACATTTATTTGGTAAAAATTCTGAAGCTGTTACTTTCAACTACATTATTGAAATAGTACTACAGCTGGAATTAAACATCATTTAATCAGTATACTCAAATGACTATCACCTAGCAAGCCGCGATGAGAAGCTGTATAATCATAATCTATCGAAACATGATAAATAGCCCACTACTTTAGCGGGCAAAAAAAATTGATTCGAATTTTGATGAAGAATTCAAATTTTATGAGACCGCCTCATCCCAACGTTGGATTTTTTTGATGAGGCGGAAACTCAACTACTTACTCTCGTTTGCGCATACGATTCAGTAGCCGCTTACGTTTTTTCTTAGGTTTTGCTGGCGGAGATTCCTTGTTTGCGGACATGGCTGGTTCTTCCGCCTCTTCCTCGTATTTCGCCGTAATGATCAGCTTCGCTGGCGTTGCTTGATCATCTAACACAATATCCTCCACGGAGGCGTCAGTTGGTAGACAAGCCGTAATGATCATTACCGCCTGACTTTCACTGATATCCTCTGGTTCCACACCCAGTGGCAGCTGGATTGTTTTGATTAACCAGCCCGGTTTTGGCTGCTCTTCGGTAATTGTAAAATCCTCTGGAAAGCGTACTTCTCCTGTATTTTTTACAGACTTCGGCTGAGATTCTTCCTTCACAGGAGTTGATGCAACAACTGGCTGCGAGCCAACTGCTTCCAGCATGACGCTCATTGGATCATTGGCTGGTTGTTCGCTTTCTTCTGTATCATCAAAGATCGTGCTGACTTCTTTAACAATCATTTTTGCCCGCAAAACCTCCTTGAATAAAGCGACCCCGTCTTTTTCAAATAGGCCGATCTTGGTTAATTTGGTCAATGCTGTTTTGACTTGATCCGCGGTTTTTGTCGGGTCAAAGTGTTTAAATTTAAAATGATGGGATTTGCCAATGCCGTCAGCAAACTCCGCATCTAAAGTAATCGTTCTCATAAATGGGTTCCATCCTTTTCGGTTTTTAGTTTGTTTTTCTTATTTACTTGGAAACTGGTCATGATTCAACCATGCCTTCCAACGGTTGATTGATCGTTTGACTAAATAATTGCTCAGTTTCTTCAGCGACATAGGTTTGCGCTGGGAATAATTTTGCAGATAATAATTGCCACTCTTTTTTTCCAAAGTATTCGGTAAAATAAATATAATAGCGACGCATCGCGGCAGTCGAGCGAGTTTTTAAGAAAATATAATTCGCTAGCCCTCTCAGAACACTTTTAAATTCTGATTCACAGAGTTCTGCTCGGACTTGTAATGCAATCAACATTTCGATGGTGGCCGTGCCATCTTTTGTCTCATGATAATACTTGCGAATCCGTTTTTCGACTGTTTTCCGTGACAGCGTAAAAAGTTTTTTATTCGTGATGCCATATTCTTGCAAATAGTTTTCCCCTTTCATTTGGAATAATTCTTTGTTGAGATATCTACACCAACAACATACGCCTATTTCTACGGGATTTACACACCAAAAATTTGATTGCATCTAAAATATAAAAATTCTTATCGGATGAATCTGATAACAACGAGTCAACCGTGCCTATAAAATAATACCCGTAAGAAAAAATACCCATATCTTTTTCAAAAAATAAGAAAAAAGCCAATCATTTGATCAGCTTTTGACGAAAATATCCAAGTATCTCCCTCTGGAATCCTTATTGCGAAGGTATTTCTCTATTTATAAATAGTGTTAAACGAGCTATCTTTTGTTTGGAATAGTATCTGTTAATCTCTATTTAAAATATTTTTTCTTAACCCATTTATACTTGCAAAGTCTAAACTATCCTCCTAGTTCAACCAGTTTAATATATAGTCAAAATGCTTTTGGTCTGGTTCAATGATATCCTGATGAGCCATTTTAGGAAGAACTAAAAGTTCGATATTCTGCCTGTTCAATAAGTTCATTTTTAAATAATTTAGTGTTGTTTCGATATCTACTCGCACATCGTCACTCCCGTGAATAATAAGACATCTTTCTGTTTTCAATGGTAACTGCTGACAAGGTGAAGCAGCAAGCAATTCTTTCTCATCTACTTTTTCACCAAAGTATTCTGCGACTGCATTATCACCTAGTTGATATTCATAGGTGTAAACTAAATCTGTGACTGGTGCTAAGGCAATAACTTGCTGAGCTTCAGCAGCATTCAAAAGTGCCAACTGACCTCCGACCGAATGACCGATCAGAATCAGCTCAAAATCAGCATACCGTTCTTTGATTTGTTTTATGGCACTCTTCACATCGAATAAAGGAATCGGCCACGGATTATTCATACCGCGTCGATACTCAATATTACATACAGGATAGCCATGTAGAACAAAAAAGCTTTGCATTTCTTTAACCGTTTCTAAGCTCTTTTCTTGCCGCCAATAACCGCCATGGATCAGAGCAATGACTTGTTTTCTTGTGATTGTTTCGGGCTCTGCGATTTGTATAAAGCAATCATCCTCGATTTGATAGTGTACTTTTTCCATTTTATTCACCAACTTATTGATATTTTTGTCTGTTAAATAAATTGTAGCATGCCCAATGTGAAATCAGTGATTCAATCCATTCAAAAAGGTCTAGATTATAATCAAATCAATGCTTTGACAATAATCTAGACCAACAACAGTCTTTTAAGTGGGACTATTTTGCTCTTGATACAGCCAACAAGTAGCCGCGATCGAATTCACTTTATTTTGTAAAGCATCTGTTCTCGAGGTCATAATAAACGGTTCCTTGGTTCCCATAATAATCGAAGCCGTTTCAAACCCAGCATAAAAGTTTAGTGCTTTGCTTAAAGTATTCGCTTCTTGCAAAGATGAGCCCACTAGGATATCCGCTGCTCCAGCCACTGAGCTGTGAATCCCTTTGATTGAGGCTGCTTCTTTTGAGATTGCATTATCCAGTGAAAGTGGACCATCAATCATACAGTTTTTTATCTGGCCTCGATGATTCATTTGTACCAGAATTGCTCCTAAGGTTGTATCTGGCATTTTTTCATTCACAGTTTCTACTGCACTTAATAATGCAACCTTTGGACATGGATTACCGAATGCGTGTGCTGCGGAAACAGCACTTTCAATAATATCCTTCTTTACAGATAAGCTTTGCTCAATATTGATAGCACAATCGGTTAGGAACCTCAATGTATTCGATTGATCCTGAAAAACTGTTATTTGACTGATCCTTTTCGTTCTTTCAAAACCATATTCTTTATTAAGGACCGCACTCATAAAATCAGAAGTATGGAGCAGACCCTTCATGGGAATATCTGCTTGCTGTTCATTGACCATTTTTATCGCAGCTGCAGCCGCACACTTAGAATCAGGTTCATTAAGGATGTCAAAATTTGCAGAAGACAAACCGTGCTTATCAAATAATTCTTGAATGCGATCTGCTTTTCCGATTAAAATAAATTTAGCGAGGCCTTCTTTACTCGCTTTATCTGCCAGCAATACTTCTTCTTCCTCCGCCATAGCAATGACAATTCTTACTTGAGTGTTTTCACGTACCTGCGTACGTAATCCACTGAATGTGTTGATTTGCATCATTTCACCTGCCTTACGTGTATTCTTTAATTTCGATCTCTCCTAAATAGGCCGGAATGCATACAGAACTCAAGGCGTCCAATTCATCAATATCTGGTTTGACATAAATTGGTGCCATCCACCATACATGTTTCTTTACGAAATCAACAAAACGATCAGAATGGGCTAACCCTCCAGTGATACCGATTGCATCTGGCTGTACCCCCATCGCCCCAGCCGCCGCACCAACAGCCTTACTGACCTGAAAAGCCATTGCTTCAAATACTTCCTGAGCTTTGGTATCACCGTCCAAGATTCTTTTCTCAATTTCTTCACCGTTGTTTGTTCCTAAATGAGCCATTAAGCCACCACCGCCATTTAGCATATAGTCCAGCTCTTCTTCACTATATTTTTGCGATTGGATTAATTTCTTCCAATCTGCTGCAGGTAGTGTTCCGCTGCGATCCATTCCAAATGGTGCATCGCCATCTAAGCCATTTGTAATATCTATCACTTTTCCCTTTTTATGTGTGCCACAAGAGATTCCTGACCCCAGATGAGTAATAACAATATTGATTTCCTCATAAGTTTTCCCTAAATTAGCCGCTATGAATCTTCTAAAAGCTTTATGGCTTAGTGCCTGGAAGTAACTGTGGCGAGTAATTTCGGGAAGACCAGTGTACCGTGCAATTGGAATCATTTCGTCCACACAGGGCGGATCGGCAATTAATGCCTTCCTTCCGTTCTCCTTTGCAAAACTCAAAGCAATCGCACAACCTAAATTGCACACATGTTGACCATATTCTCCCGACTTGGCATCTGTCACCATTGATTCATTCACTTCGTAGACGCCTGATTCTAGGGGTTTCACTGATGGCCCACGAGAAATGAATAACTCGATACCATGAATCGAAAGTTTGTTTTCACTTAAAAACCCAAGAATACGTTCTTTTCGATAATCATATTGCTCCCAGATTTTTTTAAAGCCTTCAATCTCCTCGGAAGGATGACGAATCGACTCCTTCAAAATCATTTTATTCTCATCATAGATAGCGACTTTCGTAGAGGTTCCACCCAAATTCATTATCAATGCTTTCATTTCAAGCAGCCAACTTTCTTTAATTATTGAAATTTCGCAACTAAATCTCTAAATTCTGCTTCATTCAACGTTCTATGCAGTTCGATTCCCTTTGCTTTAACAGCCATCAGAAGATCCATTTTCTTGTCTTCATCAACTGTTAAATCATAACGTTCCAACCAGACACGCAAATTATCTTTTCCAGATTTTTTCCCTAAATCCAAGATTGGTTCACGATTTCCAACAAGATCCCAACGATATGGTAGCATTACTAACGGATCAGATTTGCGAGCATTTTCCCATAAGCTTGAAGGCATCCCCGTTTCCCAGCCAAAGATTTCATCACCGACTACCGGTGCCGTTGGATTGATTGGTTCACGAGCCAAACGCGCCACTGTATCAGACAAATCTTTCAATTTAGACAGATCCAATCCAGTATCCTGACCATATAAAGCTTCTAGTGATAATGCAACTTGCTCCAGTTGTGCTGATCCTGCTCTTTCACCAATTCCATTAACAGTGACATGGACTGCCGAAGCTCCTGCTGCTAGGCCAGCCAATGATGTTGCAGTTCCTAAGCCAAAATCGTCATGGAAATGACATTCGATTGGGGTTCCTGGGAAACGTTCAATTAATTGAGAAATTCTCAAACGGGCACCCTCTGGTGATAAAGCGCCGAAAGTATCCACTAAAGCCAGAGAATCCATATGTCCGCCACCATCAACAATTGCTTGAACCGTGTCCATCAAGAAATCCATACTTGCTCGTGAACCATCCGCAGGGAAGAATAGCACCTTCAAGCCTAATTCGTGGGCTTTTGCTGTTGCTTCGATCGCTGATTTAATCGCTTTTTCAGCCCCCCACTTGATTCCTTTAGCAAGCAGATGTTCGCTTCCTGGAATTTCCGCTACAACACCATCCACACCACATTCTTTAGCTAATTCCATATCTTTTACCATATTACGAACAAAACAATAGATATCCGCTTTTAGCCCTAAACTTGTGATTTCTTTAATCGCATCGGCATCTTCTTGCGTTACCGCAGGCGTTCCTGCTTCAATTCTGTGAACGCCTACTGCATCCAATTTTTTAGCAATTTCTACTTTTTCTTCCCTTGTTAACACAATACCCGGTTGTTGTTCCCCATCACGTAATGTTGTATCTAAAAACTGGATTTGATCGACAAATTTAAATTCACTCGTCACCTTTTCATCATAGTTTGAGGGACTTACCCACCATTTTCCTTCTTCTCTGAAACCCATTTTTTATTTCCTCCTTCGATTTAACATTATTTTATTCAGACAATTCAATTTCAGTTGAAACCTTGTTTTTTTGATATTTATAAAGCTGATACGGCAAAATGACTAAGAATGGAATTTCAAACAACGGAATATTGATTCGACCGATAATCCCATATGCTGTAGTAACAATCTGCGGAATACCTGCACGTCCAAAGTAAAAAGCTAAAACTGTCAAAATACCCACCAGTAAAAGACGGCGAGCATTGTAGCTCGAACCCTTCCAAACTTTATGAACGAGTAATTGATAGCGTTCGATCATTCCGTACAGATATCCGGCTCCTGTTGATAGAACTGCTAAGTAAGCAATCGCAGTATATAGCAATCGGACAGTAAAACCCGCTCCGATGATATGGTTCAAACTCCAAAGCGTTGGTAAATCTTCACCAGCAACATTTGGCATTCCCGCAGCGAAAATGATAATCATGGCGATTGTTGAAATAAAAACCATCAAGCTCCCAATAATTGCCGTTCCTAATGAATGCTTTCTAGTTTTTACTTGTCCCTTAGACGCCGGAATGACCGCATCGACAAATGCAACCATGATGTTGATATACAGAACGATTTGCATTAGGACATGCGATATCGGTGCGTTCATCGTACGATTGCTAACGTAGTTACTCATGCCTTCCCAAGATGCCGGAACGCCTCGTATCGCGATATAGCTAATCAACAGAATCAAGGCGATCGCGATAAAAGAAGCAGAACGTAGCACAATTTTTTGTCCTGCAAGAATCAACAAGACGACTATTCCAAATGTTAATAATCCCATTGCAACAGATGAAACATGGAAAAATTCCGAAAGCAGTCGTCCACCTGTAGCAAAGGTCAGTGCAGAAATCGTAATACACGCTAGGATCGCCGAAAATTCTTTAACATTCGCGAAAAAGAAGTTAAATTTTCCAAAAACGCGATCATAAAATGAACGAAAATCATACAGCTCAAATGTCCGACAGTATTCCAGCACAAGATAGCAAATGATACCAGCTATTGTTGTTGTGAAAAGCGGACCAATAAATACACCAAGCCATGATTGTCCTACGAAGAAACTAACAAGCTGCGCACCGCCTGAAAATCCCGGACCAATATAAATACCGAACCAGACGGAGGCCAATCCAAAAGAAACGAGCAAACTTTGAAGAGTGCTTTCTTTTTTTTCCATTTCGCTTCTCCTCGTAATATATTTTTTAGAGTGATAAATCACTCCAGTTTTATTCTCTTGTTCTTTGATAATTTAATAACACTTTAGTTGCTTGGTGCTTGTGTGATGTTCTAGAATTGACTCC
>NZ_JAHLOS010000007.1 GCF_018917525.1 Enterococcus raffinosus
CTCTTTGAACTCAGCCTGTGAAAACGCTTCATTAGGCTAGGCTTTTTTGAGTGCACCTTCTTTCAGTTCTTTAGGGTAGAAAACGTGTTACTTTACTCTTGACTTATTACCACTAGACTTATTCATAACAATGAATTAATTTTCTGTGAAAAATTAATTCGATTCGAATGATGTAGATCAATCAATGAAAGGACATTATTCAAAGTGATATCTGATCTTTGAAGATAGTCTGCTTCTTTGCTAACAGCGCAAAGTTAAACGGACATCTTAAGTCAAGTTGCGACTGATAATCATTCTCAATTATCTCGAAGTATTACACATGTTATCCATGATGTAAAGCATATTTTTTGACATTCATTCACTTTTCTGAATTATTTTGATTCATTTCATAAATTTCAAAATTTAATTTTTGAGGTGTATACTAATTACAATCACCACTTAGAAAGAGGATCATTATGCCTGATTATCTGAATGAACTCGAAGCCTTTTGGGATGACTTTGCCGAAGAATATGAAATGATTCAACAAGAATCAATATTTCCGATTGCTGAAGAACTGCGGGATTTTTTGCTAGCAGAAAATCTCCTGCCCTGCCAAACCTTTTTAGATCTTGCTGGAGGTTCTGGTCGTTATTTATCTACAATAAAAGCATATGTTCAAAAATATGATCTGGTAGATTTATCAGCGGAAATGTTGAAGCTTGCCGCTGATAAATCTGATAGTAATGTTCAGTTGATCAAAAACGATCAAAAAAAATTCTTATCACAGAATAAAGAGCGTTATAACATTGTTTTTTCAGCTATGAATCCTGCTTTACAAACAAAAGAAGAGCTACTCGCTTTTTGCCAAGCAAGCCATGATTGGTGTTTGATTCTAAGAGTCGTAACAGACGAGGATCAGATCTTTTCTCCCTATGAAGAAAAGAATTCTGATCTGTTATTGAATGACCGCTATAAAACTTTTTTGAATGAGTTGAACATTCCTTATCGTACAAAAAAATTTGCATACACCAATTGCGAAGAAATCACTCGTGATTTTTTTCAGGAATACTTTATGGATGATTTTTCTTCAACAGAATTAGCTGAAATCACTGAAAAAACTTTTGGGAACAAACTTAAAAAATGGAATCAACAATTTCTCGACTTTGAATTGATTTATTTTCATGTACCAAAGACTTATAATGAGAACGGATTTTAATATTAAGGGGGATTTTTGATGGAAGAAAAAATGTTTCAACGAATTAAAGAATTAACGGAACTGCAAGGAACCAGCGGTTTTGAAGAAGATATTCGCAGCTACCTGCGAACTGCTATCACACCATTAGTGGATGATGTGCAGCAAGATGGTTTAGGCGGAATTTTTGGTCTGCGCCAGGCTGATGAAAGTAAACCACGTGTAATGGTCGCAGCTCATATGGATGAGGTCGGCTTCATGTTGTCTGAGATCACTCCACGCGGATTATTTAAGGTCGTGCCATTAGGCGGTTGGAATCCCTATGTGGTTTCTGCGCAACGCTTTACTCTAAAAACTGGTAAAGGTAATTATCCATGCATCTCTTCTTCTGTGCCGCCGCATTTATTACGGGGAACCAGCGGGCAAGGACAAATCAAAGTTGAAGACATTCTTTTTGATGCAGGGTTTGAATCAAGGGATGAAGCTTTGGCTTACGGTGTTCTCCCAGGCGACACGATTGTTCCGCAAACTGAAACAATCAAAACCGCGAATGGAAAAAACATTATCAGCAAAGCTTGGGACAATCGCTACGGCTGCACTGTCGTTTTGGAAGCATTAGAAGCATTACAAAAAGAAGAATTAGATTATACACTAATCGCTGGCGCGAATGTGCAGGAAGAAGTCGGCTTACGGGGAGCAAAACCGGCCGTCACAAAGTTCAAACCAGATCTATTCTTTGCAGTCGATTGTTCAGCCGCAGATGATTTGGTGACAACGAATGGGACTTTTGGTCACTTAGGGGAAGGAACGCTTTTACGTATCCAAGATCCCGGTATGATCCTACTTCCGCGGTTACGGGAATATCTATTGGACACTGCGGAAACACATAACATTCCATATCAATACTTTGTTTCTAAAGGCGGAACCGATGCAGGTGCTGCTCACACGGCAAACGAAGGAATCCCAAGTACTGTGATTGGTGTTTGTGGTCGTTATATCCATACCCATCAAACCATGTTCAGCATTGCAGATTTTGATGCCGCGCGAGAAATGCTAATCCAAGTTTTAAAAGGCTTGGATGAAAGCACAATCAACACAATTATCGAAGGAAAGTAGCCGCTTAAGAAAAATTAAATAACTTCAGAAAAATCGAGATTAACAGGGCTTTCCTAACTTATTTGATGACTTTATTAAGTGAAACCAGCATTTTTCTTGCAATCAAAAATCATTTCCGTTAAGATTTAAACATATTAATAACTCCTTAGGGGAGTAACCGGCAACGTTGTTGTTGTGATATCAACAGTAAGTTAACCAGCGATGGTTTTCTGGTATCGTATGAAATGGTGAGACCTAAGACAAGTTTAAACACTTGCCTTGGGTCTCTTTCTTTTTTTTCAGGACGTTACCACTAAGCTAAGTGAAATAAAAAATTGGAGGATATAAATTGACAAAACACGCGTACCAACAAGAAACAGAGGAATTAATGAAGGACTTGAACACTGCGCCAGAAGGTTTAAGCCAAGCAGAAGCCCAAAGGCGCCTGCAGGAAAATGGACCAAATCAATTAAAAGAAGCGAAGAAAAAATCCTCGTTGACTTTATTTTTAGACACTTTTAAAGATGCGATGGTGATCGTTTTGCTGATCGTTGCCGTTGTTCAAATGGTGATGGGCGCTCACGTTGAATCAATCGTTATTTTAGCTGTGTTGCTACTCAATTCAGTCGTAAGTGTCATTCAGACGAAAAAGGCTGAAGGTTCTCTGGATGCCTTGAAAAAACTTTCAGCACCGGATGCTAGCGTTCTTCGTGGCGGACAAGAGCAAAGTATTCCTGCTAAAGAAATCGTTGTAGGTGATATCGTTATTTTAGAAGCTGGTGACTATGTGCCAGCTGACGGTCGCTTGCTCGAAGCCGGATCGCTAAAAGTTGACGAAGGAATGCTGACTGGTGAATCAACACCAGCTGAAAAAGAAATCGTAACATTGGATAACAATGCACCCATTGGTGACCGCCTCAACATGGTTTTTAGCGGAACGATCGTGACTTATGGTCGCGGAAAATTTTTAGTAACTTCTACAGGCAGTGATACGGAGATTGGTCATGTCGCTGGTTTATTAGAATCAACGACAGAACAAAAAACACCACTTCAACGAGGATTAGACAGTTTCAGTAAGAAATTAAGTATGGCGATTTTGGTTCTATCTTTGGTGATCTTAGGCGTTCAGCTATTGCGTGTCTTCTTAGATGGTTCAGCGGATATGACACAAGACATCGTCAACGCCTTTATGTTCGCTGTAGCTGTCGCCGTAGCTGCGATTCCAGAAGCGCTGCAATCAATCGTTACAATCGTTCTTTCATTAGGAACAAAGAAAATGGCGAAACAACATGCGATCATTCGTAAGCTACCTGCTGTAGAGACATTAGGCTCAACGAGTATTATTTGTACTGACAAAACGGGGACGTTGACACAAAATAAAATGACAGTTGTTGATCACTTCTTAGCCGATGGACAAAGCGGAGAATTTTCAAACGATCCGAAGCAATGGGAAGCAGATGAACAACGTTTAATCGAAATTAGTGTTCTAGCTAATGATGCAACGATTAGTGAAGACGGGACAAAATTAGGCGATCCAACGGAGATCGCATTAATCGACTATAGCGAAGAACAAAACCAATCGTATCGTGACTTGCGTAAGAAATATCCTCGACAGGCGGAACTGCCTTTTGACTCTGATCGTAAATTGATGTCAACACTTCACACGATCGACCAACAAAAAACCATGGTAACAAAAGGTGGCCCGGATATCGTCTTTGAACGCAGCTCGAAAGTGTTGCTTGACGGACAGGTTGTCGATTTTACACCAGAGCTTAAAGCGCGTTTCCAAAAACAAAACGAAGCTTTTTCTGAACGTGCATTACGTGTATTGGCCTTTTCTTATAAAGAAGTAACAACGGATTCGATAACGTTAGACGATGAAAAAGATCTGATCTTAGTCGGATTGCTGGCAATGATCGACCCGCCGCGGAAAGAAGTTTTCCAAGCAGTTGCTGATGCCAACTCAGCTGGTATCCAAACAGTGATGATCACCGGTGACCATAAAACGACTGCCGTTGCCATTGCGAAAGAAATTGGGATTTTCCAACAAGGCGATCTTGCATTGACTGGTGCTGAATTGGATCAATTGAGTGAAGCTGAGTTAGCCGAACAATTAGAGCAAATCACGGTTTACGCTCGTGTCTCACCAGAAAACAAAATCCGAATCGTCCGTGCTTGGCAAGACAAAGGCAAAATCTCCGCTATGACTGGCGATGGTGTCAATGATGCCCCTGCCTTGAAGCAGGCAGATATCGGGATTGCAATGGGAACCGGGACAGATGTTGCGAAAGATGCTGCCGCGATGGTTCTGACGGATGACAACTTTGCTTCGATCATTAAAGCCGTGGAAGTTGGACGAAATGTTTTTGATAATATCAAAAAAGCTGTTGCTTATCTATTTGCTGGAAATTTAGGTGCGATCATCGCGATCATCTTTGCCTTAGCAATCGGTTGGGCAAATCCATTTACTGCTTTGCAACTACTCTTTATCAATTTGGTAAATGATTCACTGCCGGCAATTGCTTTAGGAATGGAAAAAGCGGAGCCGACGATTATGCAGCGTCAGCCGCGAGATCCGAACAGCGGGATCTTCACTGGTAAAACACTGATCTCTGTAACCTATCGTGGGATTTTGATCGCCGTTGCCGTGATCACCGCCCAATGGATCGGAAATCTGCAATCCGCTGAAATGGGTGTCGCGATGGCCTTTTCGACCTTGATTTTAAGTCGGACATTACAAACTTTTGCCGCTCGTTCCAACACACAAACCTCCGTACAAGTTGGTTTGTTCTCCAATAAAATGGTCTTGTTGGCAATTCTTGTTTGTGGCGGATTATTTAGCCTGACATTATTACCAGGGTTACGAGAAGTTTTTGCTATTCCAGCAGCCTTTGCTTTGAAGGAAATTGGCTTGGCTCTCGCTCTAGCAACTTCAGCCGTTCTATTGATGGAAATCACTAAGATGATCATAGTGAAAGTACAAGAACCAAGGGCAAAAGCACAATTGAATAAATACTAAACGAGATTAACCGCATGAAAAAGCCGACATCAACATTCTGATGTCGGCTTTTGGCTTATAAGAACTGTTGCAGATAGCGTTGAATTCGCGGATTGTCACTTTCAAAGAACGCTCGACTGCTGCCGTCAAAAGTCACTTGTCCTTCTTCAAGAAAAACGATTCGATCTGCGACTTTACGAGCAAACTCCAAATGGTGAGTCACAACAATCTGGCCATTGCCTGATTCGGCTAAATCCTTGATTACTTGCAATACTTCTTGTGCCAGCTCTGGGTCTAGTGCACTCGTTGGTTCATCATAAAGCATAAACTCAGGCTCCATCGCCAATGCACGAGCAATCGCTACCCGTTGCATTTGTCCGCCAGATAATTGTTTCGGATGCTCGTTTGCTTTGTCTAATAATCCGACCTTTTTCAGTAGCTGTTCCGCTTGTTCTCGCGCTTGCTCTTTTGAGACTTTCTTCACCTGCGTAGGACCTTCCATGACGTTTTGGATCACCGTCAAATGGGGGAAAAGGTTATAAGCTTGGAAAACGATACTGAAATGTCCACGATATTCCTTTAATTGACGAAAGGATAAATTTTGCGGGAAAGAAAGATTGTCCTGATCGATTTTGATTCTGCCACTATCCGGTGTCTCCAATAAATCGATTGAACGCAGTAATGTACTTTTCCCTGAACCCGAAGGTCCTAAGATGACGGTCGTCTCCCCAGGTTGAAAGGTCAAATCGATTTCCTTTAACACTTGATTGCCATCAAAGCTTTTATTTAATTTCTCGATTGTTAACATGCTTCTTCCCCCTAATAGACCATCCGTTTTTCAAGTACGGACTGCAAATAATTCAAGAAGGTACAAAATACTAAATAATAGACCGCCACCATGCAGTAAAGCAATAATGGTTCGTAAGTGCGAGCAGCAATCCGTTGAGCGGTCATAAAAATTTCCACAATCGTGATACTTGCTGCCAATGAGGTATCTTTGACCAGACTAACAAAGTTATTGGACAAAGGCGGCAACGCGATCTTAAAAGCTTGAGGTGCAA
The DNA here is from genome assembly GCF_018917525.1 of Enterococcus raffinosus. Lineage (GTDB taxonomy): Bacteria > Bacillota > Bacilli > Lactobacillales > Enterococcaceae > Enterococcus_A > Enterococcus_A raffinosus_A. Next base: position 6,327 of record NZ_JAHLOS010000007.1, read on the forward strand.
TAATACGATAAAGAATCTGCCAACGGCTCATTCCTAAAGATGCCGCGGACTCATATTGCCCCTGAGGAATCGCTAGTAAAGCGGAACGAATGTTTTCAGAAGCATACGCGCCGGTATTTAATGAAAAAGTCAAAATCGCTGCAGTCCATGCATCCATTTGAATCCCTACAGAAGGGAGTCCAAAAAAGACGATAAATAATTGGACTAATAAAGGCGTCCCACGGAAGACCCAAACATATAGGAAAAAGATTCCGTTTAAAATGCGATTTTTTGAAATCCGGGCTAAGGCAGTCATTAATGCCAAAACCATTCCCAAAGCAAAAGAGATCAGGGTTAAAGGAATCGTCATTTTTAACAGTGCCCAAAACAACGGCAGCGCAGAGCTTTGAATAATATCAATTGTTCGTTCCATTTTACTTAGACCTTCCCTCTATTTAGAAATATCCTTCTTGAAATATTTTTCTGATAGCTTCGTTAAGGTACCATCTGCTTCTAACTCTTTGATGGCTTTATCAACTTTCTCAGCTAATTCTTTATCATCTTTATGGAACATCGCGGCTACTTCTGTTGCTTCATCCGAAGTTTTCACGATTTTGATTGGTGCATCTGGTTTTTGGTTCAAATAATCGTAATAAGTCACGTCATCGTTCAAAGTAGCATCTGCACGATTATCGCCAACCAGTTCTACTGCCTTACTAAATCCATCAACACTTGAGATCTCTGCACCAAGATCTTCTGCCATTTGAGCGTAGTTACTAGTTAATGATTGAGCAGATGTTTTTCCCTTCAGATCAGCAAAATCCTTAATCTCATTATTATCTTTATTTACGATCAATGCTGGATGAGAAACTGAATACGGTGTACTAAACAAATATTTTTCTTTACGTTCAGGGGTGATCGACACTTGGTTGAAGATCACATCGGATTTATTTGCATCAAAGGCTGCTAACATTGAATCCCAAGGTGCTTCCACAAATTTGACTTTATAGTCGATTTTTTTCGCCACTGCTTTTGCGACATCCACGTCGTACCCAGTCAACTTATCATTATCATCCCGAAAAGAGAATGGTGAATACGTTCCTTCTGTCCCTACACGCAAAACCTTTTCCGAGCTTGCTTCACCGTCACCTTTTGACTGGCAGCCTGCCAAAAATAAGACACCGACGACTAATAAACTAGCAACTGCAATAATTGATTTTTTCATTTTATTCTTTCCCTTCTAACGCTTGGTTTAAATCCTGCTTTAAATCTTCAATATCTTCAATTCCCGCCGATAATCGAATCAAACCATCCTTAATACCAGACGCTTCTCGTTTTTCTTTTGGTATCGAGGCATGAGTCATAACCGCTGGAACTTCAATCAAACTTTCAACGCCTCCGAGGCTTTCGGCCAAAGTAATGACTTCCAGTGACTCAACAAATTCTGCAACTTTACTTTCATTCACTAACTCAAAAGCGACCATTCCTCCAAAACCGCGCATTTGTTTCGCAGCGATTTCATGTCCGGCATGATTAGACAGCCCAGGATAGTATACTTTTTCTACGGCTGGATGAGCAACTAAATAGTTTGCAAGTATTTCAGCATTCCTTTGATGAGCTTCCATTCGTACGGCTAAGGTTTTGATTCCTCTTTGGAGCAGCCAGCTATCTTGTGGTCCAAGAACTCCACCGATTGAATTCTGATAAAAGCCGATTTTTTCAGCTAACTCTTCGTTATTCGTTGTCGCTAAACCAGCAACTAAATCACTATGTCCCCCTAGATATTTCGTTCCACTATGCAAAACAATATCTGCACCCAATGATAGAGGCTGCTGTAAATAAGGAGTTGCGAAGGTGTTATCAACGATAGTCAGTAACTCGTGATTCTTTGCCCACGTTGCACTCTTTTCTATGTCGACGATTTTTAATAACGGATTACTAGGTGTTTCTAAATACAATGCCTTCGTTTTTTCAGTGAAAGCCGCTTCTAATTGTGAAAGTTCCCGACTGTCTATCATTGTGTAGCTTAACCCCAACGGCTTAAAGACTTTTTCCAATAAGCGGAACGTCCCACCGTACACGTCATCACCTAAAATCAAATGATCTCCCGGTTGGAATAATGATAATGTCGCATGAATAGCTGCTAAGCCAGAGCCAAAAGCAAAACCTTTCACTCCACCTTCAAGTTCAGCAATCAGCTCTTCTAGAGCCAAACGAGTCGGATTACCAGAACGTGAGTATTCAAAATCTCCCGGTTGTCCTAATTTTATTTGACGATATGTCGAGGTTTGATAGATTGGTACACTGACCGATCCTGTTAACGGGTCTTCACTGATTCCTCCGTGAATTAATTTCGTTGATAAATGCATTTGATTTCCTCCTAGTATTTAGTCATTTCTTCAGCGTTCATCTGTTAAGCAACAACACATGGTAGTTCCTCCTGTCTTTTTTATATAGGTATTATTTTCTAATCACGTTAGAATATGATAACAACGGCAGCCAGCTCATTTTTGATGTAATCATTTTTCTAAAATCCAGAAAAATGAAATTATTTTCGTACGCATATCATTCCACTAAACAGCACGATCATAAATTTTCTTATCCAATGAACATCCCTCGATCTTTTTATATTGTGAAAAGCGGAACTGACAGCTAACTCTCTTTGAAGGAGTCATTTTTCTAAAGATCAGAAAATGACTCCTATTTTCGTTTCGCATACGATCCGACTATACTTCCTGTACCTTATATGCCTTTAACCAATAGATTTTTTCGTCAACCTATACAAGCTGCGAAAAGTCGGACTCGCAAAAAAGAGGTGCAGCTATTAAAGCTGCACCTCTTGGTATCGTCGAAAATCAGAAGTTTCCTTCTTTATTAAACGAGCTCAGAACAGTTAATAGGCATGACAAATCGGTATGCTGCTTTTTTGCACCATACAACAACATGCTGGTTCAACTGTTTGAAGATTCATAGATTTCGCAATGTTGTTTGTCATGAGTCCTGACCTCCTTAAATGATTGGGTTAAATTTAGCACTTAAAAAATGAGAAGTCAATCAATAAACTCTCAGAAAAAAAGTAAAATAACTATCTTAATGATTAGATAAATCTAGCTAATGAACTAACTTTAGACAGATATTCAGTGAAAAACATCTCTTAAAAAAACAGTTTATCTAAATTTTTAACACATCAGAAACCGAGTAGTTACCTGGTGGCTGTTTAGCCAAAAATAGTGCACAATCGCAAGCTCCTCTTGCAAAGCCTCGCCAATCGGTTGAATGATGACTGATCTCTAGACGTTCACCAAACCCGCCAAAGAAAACAGTATGGCTACTTGGTGTATCTCCCATACGAACAGAATGATAACCGATTGTTCCTGATTTACGCTCGCCTGTTCCTTCACGACCATAAACCACTATATCCGAAAGCTCAGCTCCTAGCTCATGTGCAATCAACTCTCCCATTTCCTTCGATGTTCCGCTTGGTGCATCCTTTTTCCAGCGATCATGCATTTCTACAATTTCAATGTCCGTCTCTTCCCCGATAGCGGCGGTTGCCATTTGCAATAGCTTATTCATTACATTGACCAATTTTGAAGTATTCGCAGCGTAGAGCATTGGAATCGTTTCTCCAGCTTCACGAAATTGCTCCATTTCCTCTGAACTAAATCCAGTCGTCCCACAAACCAAAGCTTTTTTATACTTCTTAGCTAATTGTAATACCTTCAAACCCATTTCCCTTGTTGAAAAATCAATAATAACATCGCACTCATCGATCACGGCCTCTAAATGATCCACGACAGAGATTCCAAGATCACGTCCAAGTAATGCCACCTGGCCTAAATCCTGACCTATATAGTCACGACCTTTTGCTCCAACTCCTGCTATTAGCTCTAAATCTTTATTATCAGCAGCTATCTGAGTGATTAAACGCCCCATCTTCCCCCGAGGACCAATAATAATTGTTTTGATCAATTTCTTCCCTCCTGTACTATTCGTAAAACGATTTCAAAAATAGTTTACCATGGAAAGGACTTCACTGAGGCAAAATCATAAAAAATATGAAAAATCACCTGTGGAGTCTTCCACAAGTGATAACGTTGATCTTTATTAAAAAAACATTCGTAAGAACGACCATAAATAACGTAATAATCGAAATAAAATAAATAAAAGGAAGATATTTCCTAAAATAAAGCTAACTGCATTTCCAGCACTTGCCTTTAAGTTACTCAAAGTAAATCGTCGTAAAAAACGTGGTACTGAGCTGTAACCATTTCGTTTTAAGCGAAACTTCTCCTCATATGTAAGATCAAGCATATCGTAGTAGACGATTTGCAGCGGTTCCCGCGAGAAGAAGGCTTTGGAGAAACCGACCATCATCGTATATTGCTTGTTATTGGATGGCAGATTGCGCACGCCTTTTTTATTGATCCGAATTTTTTCATCGTCCATCACATTATAGCTGTACTCTTCTTCTTGGATTTTGTGGATCTGTACGTCCGGTGTATTTTCGGCTAAAAAAGCTTGATAGACATCCGGAAATTTCTGCTTTTCTAAAAACAGATAAACCATCAACGCTGCTATCAGTACCATCAGTAAACCATTCAATACTAAATTATCTTGAAATATGCCGCTGTATACCATAATGATCACTAATGCCACTGCACTGATCGTGATTCGTTTCCAGTAATAATTCTGATACATGATCTTGATCGTACGTTCATAGTACGCAAAATCCGATTCAGCAAAATTCATCAAACTCACCACCCTTTCTTTAATCTCTTATTTTCTTATATAGTATAGCAGTATAGCGGAGCAAAGTGGAAAGTCAATGTCATGACAGTTAGTTTATTCCTAGAAAAATCACAGAGAATTAAAATTATCTAAAAAACTGGATCGACATCCTTGCCGATCCAGCTCCTTTTTTTAATCATTCATTTTAATGACAGGCTCCCCAGATGCAGCCCGCAAAACTCTTTGGGGAAACATTTCTTCTGGCGTCGCATAGTCATGGCCTGATTCCGTTTGCCAACAGGCAGAGACTGACAACAACGTTGCTCCAGTATTGATCAAACGATGCGCCGTATTCCCCGGAATGTAATGAACTGATCCGGGAACCACCTCTTCCAGCTGTGTTTCACCATTGTCTGTCATCATCAGCAGACCTTGTCCCTCTAATCCAAAGTAATACTCACCGGTGTCTCGCTTCGCATGAAAATGACCTTTTGTTAGAAAGTATTCTGCTCCAACGACTCCATGATATAAATGGGTGATCCCAAAATACAGTCCCCCCGGCGTTCCTTCAACTAAATCATTGTCTTGATATTCAACACGATACATCACCGTTTCCGGATCTAATTCCTGATAAGCGGCTGTATCTGAAAAGTAGCCTGCCAAATCTTTTGCTCGAGTCTCTTTCTCTTGGATGCCTTTGCCTTCTAACTTGAAGGTTTCGCCGTTATACCTGATTTTACTTTTATTGATCATCGCGGACTCCTTATCATATGGCTTCATGGAACGTATTTTTCCCATTTCTCTTTACACAAATCGGGGCGGACGACAAAATCAAATTTGCTTTTGTCTTGCTGATATTGCTGATAAATCGGAAGCTCCGATTCGATCGCAAACTCTGAGTATCCACGCGGTGCTTTCTCGATCAGCTTGTCTGATCGATAGCTGGGATTCTGCTCCCAAATAATCTTGCCTTGAGTATCGAACTTAGGATAGTACGCCAAACCGTTATGCGCTCGAACGTCTTCATAGTCAAAACCAAAATCTCGTACACACCAGGCTCCAAAAATCATTCGTTCCGTTTTCGAGGCATTGATCGTGCAATGCGCCCAGCCTGGCGGAACGATCACCACTTCTCCAGCTTTGGCTCCCACAGCATAGCAACGTCCCGGATCATCCGTCGCTCTTTCCTGCATATAGATGATTGCTTCGCCGGACCAAATCTCATAAACCTCGGAGGTCGACATTTGACAAGCCTGCGAAATTGAATGAATATGTCCTTGGCTTTTGACTGGCTCTTCACCGATCGAACCCTTCGCGTAAGCAACAATACCAAAAAGTAGTTCTCGCTCCAGCAAATCCGGTCGATCACGTTCTGATCCCACATCCATCGCAATCGAATAAACGATCTCAGGTCCGGTCGCCTCATGATCCGCCATGCTATGAAGGATATCCTTTAAATGACGCTGTTCAGCATGAGCCGGACCAAAAACGGCGGGTGGATAGATAAACTCGTGGTTTTGTTCATCAAAGGTTATACCTAACCCTGTTTCAAACATTTTTTTCCCTCCTTTATTTGGTTCCATTTTACGATAAATTTCTGACAAAGGCTTGAAGTACAGCGACTTCTTTTGTCGGATCTCCTTGATTGACCAATTTGTATTTCTTGATCGCTTCGGGCACGATAAAGGTTTCTCCGTAATGAATCTCAAAAGGCTCAAAGCTGCCATTCAAACTTTCGACCGTGATCGCTTCTCCCTCTACCAAATTCAGCATATTGACGCTTTGGTGAACCTTTACGTTTACTTCCTTTTTGAACCAATGACGATGGGTCTCGATAAACTCCAGCTCATGCAGCCCGGTTTTTTCAACCCGAGTTTCATTATCCTCATGCAATGTTTCAAACGGATTGATCAAATTTTCTTTGACCCAAGCCGTGTCAAAATCAGTATTCACATTTTCTTCTCCATGTGCTAAATGCACCGGTCTTGGAACGCCATCCAACCCTAAACGTTCCCAATCCCATAGCTTAAAGGTGAAAATGTAGGGAGTCTGACTGATCTCCAGCACCACCGTATCCGGTCCACCGCAATGGATTGTGCCCGCTGGGATAGAATAATGATCGTGCTTTTTCACTGGGAAGCAATTGATGTATTTCTCATCTGGAAAACGATAGTCACCCTTTTCGGCTTTGCGCAGCTCCTCAAAGAGCTCTGCTTTTTCTACTCCCTCTTTTACGCCAAGATAGATCGTGGATTTTTCAGAAGCCTGCAAAATATAATAGCTTTCATTTTGCGTATAGGGCATGCCGAATTTATCCTGGATATAATCAACGCGGGGGTGAACCTGTAGGCTTAAGTTTCCGCCGCCAACAGTATCTAGGTAATCGAAGCGAATCGGAAACTCATTTCCAAAGCGCGCTTGAACTTTTTTTCCTAGTAAAGCAATCGGACGCTGATGAACCACATTGATTGCCGGGATCTCGATTTTTGTCCCTGAAAAGTTCAAACAAAGACTATTTTCCTCTGGCACACCATCAAAGGCCCAGCCAAAGTTCTCCTGATTAGGGTCTAGATTGAATTCCTTCTTCATCCACTGGCCGCCCCACACACTGGCATCAAAGTAAGGGACTAGACGAAACGGCTGTTCCACGATTTGATCCAGGGCAACACGATAACTCGTTCCATCGACCATTTTTGCCTGCTCTGGAACATTTGTATCAATTAGATAATCAATTTGATCAGTGATCCTTTGTTTCAAGCGATCAGCTACCCGCCATTCAAAGAAGAAGCCGCGTTTTACTTTTTTAAGATTGTCTTCCTGTTCATTGGCCGCTTTCCAATTCGGCATCCCTGCGCGATACCGTTTTTGAATCTCCCAGCGCGTCAAATCGGCATAACATAAAATATCAGGCTGCGGCTGCAGGATCGCTGCTCCGGTACCGTAAACGACGACTGCTTTCTTTTCTTTTGCTAGTTCCTTTTGTAATTGCTTTACTTCGTATTCTGGATAAAAATCATCTAATGTGGCATGTGACATGATGCCAAAGACACGATCATCGGTCATATTCGCGGCGATTTTTTTTGTCAATGTTTCAGCGTCATAAGCAAAATCATCTGCTTTTACTAGGCGAACATCTGTCAATTGATTCAACAGGTGTTCCTCTAATTCAGATAAATATACTCCTGGGTAGCACTCAAAAGTGATTGTTTTCTTTCCATCATCAAGCTGCTGCTTTAGTTCTTCAATAATTTCCTCATAACTGTTCCATGTCTGTGCAGCGTGATTCACCTTGATCTCCGGTTGCAAATTATACGTCATTTTTACCCCTCTTTAATAATCATAATGATATGACATTAGAACTCCTCTTCGTCCTCTTCTTCAGAGAAATCCATTCGGTCGATACTTTCTTTTCCAGCCTTGATGCCATCAGCGATCAGTTGGTGGAATTCTTTTCCTTCACGCATCAAAATCATGTCTAATAGCATTGCCAGATTCATCCCCGACAGCATTTCGATGTCTAAATCGGTTTGAGTTAAAATATCATAGGCGTTGGTTCCTGGAGAACCTGCTGGGATATCACATACAATAATCATTTGCTTGATATCATCTGATAAGTTTGCGACTAAGTTTTCTAGCTCCGCTCTGTATGAAGCGATGCCTGATTCTTCCAATCCAAGTGAAAATAAGTTTTTTTGTTCACCAGCGACAAACTCGATTGCTGATTTCATACCATGAGCCAGTTTTGAATGGCTCACTAATAAAACTCCAATCATCGTCATTTCTCCTTGTTTTTCAATTTCTTAGAACATCATCTGGATCAAGTAGGCAATTCCTACACCGCCAAAGGCTGTCACAAAGTAAATACCGATCAGCTTCAACGCTGAGACACCTTTTTTCGCCATCAAATACCATGAAACTAAGACTAAAACTAATGGCAGTAGATTCGGGAAAATACCATCTAAAATTTGTTGAATATCAATCTTCGCACTACTGAATTTCAAGACAATCGGTAATTGCAGATTTACGTAACTGGCTGCAACGCCGCCGATAACAATCATTCCCAAAACCGAGAAGGCCTGCGTGATCTGTTGCGCCTTTTCTCCGACAAAGGTATCGACCGATTCAGCACCCAGCTCATACCCTTTAAAGAACAAGAAACGCGTACCCAGCATAATGATCGTATTGTAGGCAACGATGTAAAAGATCGGTCCCAAGATACTGCCGTTTTCTGACAGCCCCATCCCGATCGATAGCAAAATCGGAATCAACATTCCCGGAATCATTGAATCGCCGATCCCTGCTAAAGGTCCCATCAAACCAACCTTTAAACCATTAATAAAATCATCATCGATTTCCTCTTTGCCTAACGCACGCTGCTCTTCTAATCCGACAACCACACCATTGATCAATGAACCAATTTGCGGTTCGGTATTGTAGAAAACAGAATGCCGTTTCAACATCGCTTTTTGTGCTTCAGGATCATCTTTATATAAACGTTTTGCAATTGGCTCCATTGATAAGGCAAAACCAAAGGCTTCCAAGAACTCGAAACTTGTCGCGACTAAATTGTACATCATCCAACGAATATACGATTGATTCAGCGTCTTTTTATCTAAAAGTTGGTAAGATCTTTTTTGTTCCATTAGAATTCCTCCTCATCATCGAAATCATCATAAGCTCCGTCTTCTGTGGCGGCTTTTACCGCTGGCTTAGATTGCGCCTGGAAATAGATATATGCAATCACACCCGCCACAATAGCCAAGGCGATCATATTTAATTTCAAGAAAATCACGCAGACAAACCCAAATAGGAAGAACAGCAGCATGATGTCTTCTTTAACAACGGCTGTCAGCAGCATCACGATCCCGATTGCAGGAAGTGCGCCACCTAAAATTCCCATGACATCAATCAAATATTGCGGCATGCTGGCTAACAATTCCTTAGCAAAGCTGGAGCCAAAATAAATCACTAAGAACGATGGAATAAAACGTAAAGCGAAACTCAGCAACTGCGGGCCAACGATCGAATTGAAATGGAAGGCTTTTTCGTTGCCTTCTTCAATTGCTTTTTGTGCCCGATGATTCCAGAAGGAGTTGGCCACTTGAAAGAAGTTGAATACGATCGTACCAATAACACCGATCGTTGTGGCTAACGTCACCGCAACCTCCGTCGATGAATTGGATAAAATAGCTAAAGCAATGGCCGGATAAGCAACAAAGTTCAAATCTGCCGGCATTTGCCCACCTGGTGTAACCATCGCGATATAGACTGCCTGAATGGCAACTCCGATAATAATTCCCTGTGTCACATCACCTAAAATAAGTCCAATCAAAAATCCTGATACTAGGGGGCGGCTAATGGTATACCAGCCGCCGGTCAGCCCCATCAACCAGGGAGTGCCGAGAGCACCCAAGTAGCATAGCAGTGAGATCAATACAGCTTGGAAAAAGAGCATAATAAATTCCTCCGTTCTTTATTTTTCGATATCTTTCCAAGTAAAGCCTTTTGAATCCGGTACCAATTTAAACTGAATATCCATCCCTAACGCATCTAACCGTTCGAAGGCCGCTCGTTCTCCATCAGTGATCGCCACGTTTGGTCCAATTTTTCGGGCGCCTTCTCGTGCACTCATCGGTCCAACATTTAAAATCGGGTAGCAAGAAATAAAATCTGCTCCAGCATCATACAAACGCACAAGGGTCTCTGGTGTCTTCGCAATTAGAAAATAATTCTTCTTACTGCCTACGATCTCGTCCCATTTTAAGGCCGTTCGATCAACCGTCATAACAAATCCCTTCAGAGGCTTCGGCACCGCTCCCTTAAGCGCCTTCGATAATGTTGGATTGTTGGCGGAACGATCATCTACTGCTACGACCCCATCGCAAGCTCGTTCACTCATCCAGCGTGTGACTACCTGTCCATGAATGATTCGGTCGTCGATTCGAATAAAAGATATTGCCATTTTTTTCACTCCTGTTCTTTATGTCATTTTGTTATAACAATAGCACAAATAGAGTATAAGTCATTTTTTAGAAAAAGACAACGCTTTCTTTTCTTTTTTTGAAAAAAAGTGCAAAATTACTAAGCGTATTTTGCACTTCTTTGTTATTAGATTTCAATGTAATAGCGATACTGGTCACCGATATAGTAGCAATCGCTGATTTCCTTATACTGTCCATCTGCTCTCGAAACCATCCGAACCCTTTTTAAAATAGGAGTATTTTCTGGTACTTCTAAAACAGCTTGAAGCTCTGGAGTAGCACTAAGCGCCTCGACATATTCTTTGCTTTCACTCATCACAATGTCAAACGTTTTTAAATAGTCATACAAGGAGCCATAATAATCCTTACTATCCAGCGAGAAATTCTCCGTATAAGGGATATGTGTGACGAAATAAGCAAAAGCCTTTCCATCATCAACTCCTCTGGTTCTTCTAAGCTGAAGAACCTTCGAACCTTTTTCGATACCTAATTGCTGAGAAATTCGTTCGGAAGCCTCAATTAAACTAACTTGCGCATGTAATGTCCGAACCTTTTTCCCCAGCTCCTCCATTTCCCGCGTAAAGCTGCGAACCATTGTATAATGTTCCTTTTCCGTTGAATGATCCATTGATAAAACGAAAGTTCCTTTTGCCCGTTCGCGATATAGGTGTCCCTCACGAACCAATTCATCAATCGCCTTTCTGATCGTGATTCGGCTAACATTGTAAATATCACATAAATCCAACTCTGGTGGGATTTTCTCTCCATCCCCCCACTCGCCTGAAACAATTTTGAATCGTAAATCGTCTGCTATTTGACTATATAAAGGACTTGCACCTTTTCCTTTAGCTAGCTTTTCGTTCAAAAATATCACCCCTTAAAAGTTCTATTGTCATAACAATAATATATTTCCTCTAAAATATCAACCCTTATGGAATGCGTTTTCTTTCTTCTAATTCCGATAATTAACTCTTATAAAGCGGTTTTAAAGCTTTGAGATTTCCCCTTTCTTTCTAAAAGCTGAGTAGTATAATGAATAATAGAAAAACGATTTCTTTTAATCAAGTGAAGGGGTACACCAATGAAAATCGCCATCATACTTTCAACTATTATACTTGCGCTAGCGAATGTTTATCTTTTCCTTGTCTATTTCAAAGAGAAAAAGATTGAGGATAAATTAGAGCGTTTAGCAGTGATGTTTGGAACAAATATGAGTGTCCTGTTTGTTGATAGTCTGATTCTTTTTTTCGGTGCGCTAGCTGAAGAAGGTCTTTTTGTGATGATTATTCTTTCTGATTTTTGATTCTGTAAACTAAAACTCTGTCACCTCAATGAGGCGACAGAGTTTTTTAGCGCTCAACAAAACCGTATTCAAGTATTTTCAGCTTACGCTTCAACCGGTCAATTACCGGCATCAAGTCCTCAATCGTTTTCCATTCTGGATGTTGTGCCAATTCCTGCTGAATCTTAGTCGTCTCACTATTTAAAATAGCGTAGATCGACTCTAGCACATCCTTTTCTTGAATCTCTTTCCGTAAGGGCAGTTTGCCAATCACTTCATCTGTTAAATTCATACTACGGCTAAAATCCTGATTTAGACGCTCTACCATTTCTTTTCGCAGAGGTTCTGGCAACGTCTGCATTTCAGTGTAAGATTTCATTAAAAATGCAAATTCACGCGGATATTTCAACTGCAACTCGATTTTATATTTCGTAGCTTCGACGACCATCTCTAACAAATCAGAGGCATTCGTCCAAACTGAATAATCGATTCTCTGATAGAAAAAATCAGAAGCATAAGTATACGTTGCCTGATATAATCCGCCCTTATTTCCATAATAATGAAATAGCAAGCCTTTTGAAACCCCAGCTTCTTCCGCAATCTGATCAGTCTTTGTCTCACGATAGCCATGTTGACCAAATAAACTGGCGCTCGTTGTTAAAATGCGTTGTTCCTTTTGCGGATCTTTCACTACTTCCTTCATCCAATCACTCCAAGTCCCGCTTATTGTAGCCCATTAATCCAGCAATCGTCAAAATAAGAAAAACTGCAACTAAGACAATTGCCACAGTCGTATGAACATTCTCGGTCGGTACTTTCCCCACCCAACCTAAAGGCGAAATATTTGCCACATCATCCGATAAGTTCAACAACGGACTAAACATTTTGACTAATACACTGGCAGCTAAATAAATCCACAGAACAGTCGTTAATTTAGGTAATGCACCAGATAAGAATGTTCCGATACCAACAAAGAATAAAGTTACCGGTAAGAAGCCCAGCAGCGTCTCCCAAAAATAGTTGATTGCAATCGGGTCATCCAGTGTGCTGTTGCCAGTAAAGAAGGCGCCAGCTAAAGTTGCTGTAAACACCACAACACTCACGATTGTACCAACACTGAAATAGCTGAAGGCTAGGCGTGTCTTAGAAATACTTTTTGAGTGAAGGATTTCCAGATAGCCCTTTTTGTCATCTGATTTCAATCGAAAAATAATCAGAATTCCGCTAATCGCAGCAATCGCTACAAAAAACAAGCCTAACATGTTCAAAAAATTCAAGATCAATTCTCGATTCGCTGCATGAATTTGCGTTACACCAAGAATTTTGCGATAGGTTGGATTACTGCCGATAATATCGCCAATCGTACTGAAGATCGAACCATAAGCCGCTCCTAGTACAGCACCGCCAAAGATCCACCCAATGATGCTATTTCGTTCAATCGTTAAAACTAATCCCAACGGTGAAGATAACAACCTGCCTGCTTTTCCTTTGCCATCACGAGCGGCTAAAACACCGCTGTCAATATCCCTTGTCTTAGCGATCTTTACAGCAATCACTAAACAAATCAGACCTAGCCCTAAAGTCATTATGACCGGAAGCCAATCATCATAAGTGTAGATTGCCGTCTTTTGAATCCAGCCAACAGGAGATATCCATGTCCAATCAGGTTCTGTCACATCGGTCATCATTCGGATGATATAAAAAATTCCATACAACCCATAGCTCATAAAGTTCGCGCTACGAGAATTATTTGCCAGCTGAGCCACCAGCAGACTGATAAAACCAAACATGATACCAATACTGGCAATACTGGCACCCATTAATAGATCGCCCTGCAGCGTCGCCCCATTAAGATCAGCTGCAATTAAACTAGCTACATATAAAAGCCCCATCAATCCATTGATCAAAAGTATCTCAACAGCTGTCGCGTAGGTTGGCGCCAAGCGTCCGACTGTTCGTGAGCGAACCATTTCCAACAGTCCTGAATCTTCCTCCGCCCGTGTATTTGAGATTGCCAACGAAATATTCATAAAGACCATAAACATTCCCATAAAAACCAGCATTTCAGAAGCAAAAACATTCGCTGTCGTATACGGCTCAATAGCAGAAAATTCACCAAACAGCGAAACCATCGCAGGAGTCTTCAATGTTTCAACAATCGCATTGATATCTGTTTGCGTCCCAAATAATACATTGAATTTTGTTGATGCAGAAGCAAATAATCCGACTAAAATTACGATCCAGATAAGGTGTTTGATACGATTTTGCTTCAAATTTGCCCTTAACAAATAACCTGTTTTTGCCCCACTATTCATGAGAATCAGCCCCTTGCTTTTCATAATAGCGCATGAATAAATCTTCCAAGGTTGGCGGCGTAGAGGTCAAACTGACAATTTGTTTTTCTGCTAAAAAATTCATAATTTGTGTCATTTGATCTCGATCGACTGAAAGAACAGCTTCCTGGTGGTCATTGTCTGAAAAACGAACCTTATGCACGCCAGCAAATTGCTCTATACCATCAAGAGGTATCTTCGTTTCTACCGCAATCTCTAGTCGTGTTAAATGCCGCATGGAAGTCAAATCTCCTGTCTCGATAATCTCTCCTTCACGGATGATCGCAATCCGATCACACATCTTTTCAACCTCTGACAATATATGGCTAGACAACAAAATACTCTTACCTGCTTCTTTTAGTTTCAACACTTCTTCTTGGAAGGATTTCTCATTCAGCGGGTCCAGTCCGGAAGTCGGCTCATCAAAAATGTACAGCTCTGCTTCTTGAGATAAAGCTGCAACTAACGCTATCTTTTGGCGATTGCCTTTTGAATAGGTTCGCGCTTTTTTCTTGGGGTCTAATTGAAATTTTTTAATCAGTTCTTCTGTTCTCTGTGTGCGTTTTTGATCATTTAATCTTAGAAGCAGGTCGATGATCTCCCCTCCCGTCAAGTTAGGCCAAAGAAAGAAATCCCCAGGGACATAGGAGATATTTTTGTGAATTGCTGTGTCTTCCTTCCACACGTCTTTACCAAAAATCGTTGCTTCGCCGCCAGACTTTTTCAGCATACCTAACAATATCCGGATCGTGGTAGATTTCCCTGACCCGTTAGGACCGATAAAGCCTAATACTTCCCCTTTGTTCACATCGAAGGTGACATCCTTTAATGCCTGAAACTTTCCAAATCTTTTCTCTACTTTATTCAACGACACGATCTGGTTTTCCATCGTTCTCACTCCTATTTTTATCTATTCATTTTTTAGTTTTAAAAAATTTACTGGCTCGCTACCTACACTCAAATTGATTTCTTCTTACTATAGCTCTATATCGAGAGAATACTCCTTTTTGACTAACGAGTCAATGACTGGTCAGTCAATTTGAAATCATTTTTTTACAATTACGAAAAGAAAGTGAAAAAAGTCTGTATTTCTCTTATTTCTCGAATTTTCGCCAAAAGTAAAGTATTATAAAGAAAACTTTTCATGGGAGCAACTGATGACTATTTTGAAAAAACTTTCACCACTATTTCTGATTTGTGCAGTTATTGGTGACTTTTCATTACCTTACTACTTGGGACGCTTTTATTCTGATTTTAATCAAATGACGATGATCATTAGTCAACTAGGCGAACCGACTAGTCCTGTACAAAACTATTTTAATAATGGTTCAGTTGTTACAGGTACATTGTTTGTCTTAGCGAGTTTCGGTATTTATGATTTCTTTCGGTCAGAATCAAAACGCTTCGCACAAATTCTAGCAGGAGCGATTGCTCTCTATGGCTTTGGCGATTGTATACTAACAGGTTTGGTTCATATCAGCGAATCCGCAAGTTTCTTTAGTCCTGCTTATTTTCTACATGCGGCATTTTCCGGAATCTCGATGGTGGCAATGATGTTTGTTCCGCTAGTGTTAGCTTATCAGGCAGCGCTGAATCGGCAAAAAGTTCGTTCACTTTTTTATTCTGTTTGTCTAATCGTTTCGATTTTAGCCTTACTATTGTTCGCTGCTTATTATCTGCCAGTAATTGGACGATGGCTTTCTTCTACTCGCGGATTTTGGCAGCGATTATCTCTGTTCTTTCTTTATCTGCCGGCACTCAGTATTGCATTTAGACAGCTCGCTAAAAAATAACTCCATTTCGTACAGAATAATAAGCAAAAAGGATACCGCCTCAGCCGTATCCTTTTTGCTTATTTTGCTTATCTTAATTTCTTTAGTCCGATCTGTGCTGCCCCAATAGCCCCAGCATATTGCGACAGATTGTCTCGTTTGACTGGTGCTGATACGTATTGTTCCAAGACTTTTCCAAAGGTCACACTTTTGGATAATCCGCCTGTGAAAAGAACTTCTTCCCCTCGTACGGGTCTTAGTTTTGAATATTGACTGCTGATTCGTTGAGCAATAGAATGCAAAACACCTAATGCAATATCTTCCCGTGCCTCACCTTTAGAAATCAGACTAATGACTTCCGACTCTGCGAAAACCGTACACATACTGTTGATAGTAACTGGCTTCGCATCTTTAACAAACTGGTCCAAATCAGAAATATCTTCGCCTAATGTTCGCATCATCACTTCAACAAAGCGTCCGGTTCCCGCAGCACAGCGATCGTTCATACTGAATTCGATGACATTGCCTTTACCATTTAGCTGAATGGTCTTGCAGTCCTGTCCGCCAATATCAATAACTTGCTTAACTCCTGGAGACAAATAGTCTGCTCCTTTTCCGTGACAAGTAATTTCCGTAACTACTAGATCCGCAGGCAGCAGCTTACGACCATAACCGGTTGTCACGAGTTTCAGATCATTTAAAACATAGCTTCGTTTGAAGTAATCAACAACATCCGTCATTGCTCCTTTAGGATTTCCAGCGGTGGGAATCAAAAATTTATCGATTAATTCCTCGTTGGAAAAAAGTACGCCTTTTGTTGTGGTGGAGCCTGAATCTAATCCTATTGTGTACATACAGCCTCTTCCTCTAACATTTCGATAAACGCGGTGACGCGGGTGTTGATCTGTTCGATATCTGAAGTCGAATAATCCGTCTCTAAATACATGTAAGGAATATTCTTCTCTTCATTTAGGAATCGTTTGATTTTTAATGATTCCACTGAAAACGGAATACAGTTTTGCAAGACCATATCGATTACACCATCGACTTGATAGTCATCGATCATTTGGCTCAATAATTCTTTCCGCGGCTGGTTATTCGACATGCAGGCACAGCCGATATTGATATATTTATCCGTTAAAGCCTGGTACACATCAGATTCATTCTCATCAACTAAACGTTCTACGGCTTTTGCCACGGTACAGTTTTCGTAAGCAACGACCAAACCACCGTTTTCTTCAATCGCGCGAATCACTTTTTCAGTCACTCCGCCCATCGGAGACCCTGTTACCAAAATTCTTGGCTTCGCATCTAAACGTTTGCCCGTTTCGTATTCTTCTTTGACTTTTGCTGTCGTTTCCTCCAGCATTTGAATAACTTCTTCTTTGTCAAATTTATATTGTGAACCATACATCACTTTGAAAATCTCTTGACCTGTGATTGCGGGCGGATTCAGTTGACCTAAACGATAGAAGTTTTGTTTTGCCTGACGTTCGCGGTTCTTCAGCACAATCGCCTCACGAATTTTTTCGTCAGTGATCTCAACGCCTAAGAAATCCTCTAGCTTCTCCTTGAAACGAACGAGCTCGCTATACCACAATTTTTTACTTTCTTCGGTATCGCGCATATGGGGCAATTGCATCAAATAGGTATCCTTGAATTCTTCCATATATTCATACATTTTCTTCTTGCCGTCACAAGTAGTTTCGCCAACCACTAAATCAGAAAAATAGAAATAGGGACATTTATCTGTTTTACCAAAGCCATAACTCGATTTAATTAGCGGGCAAAGATTTCGCGGCAAATCTTCTTCTGCATCAGGAATCGTTTCATCTGACGTTGAACACAAACTAATCTGAATCGCCCCGCCGGCTAAGACTAATTCCTCTGGCATAAAGGTACAATACACACCCACAACGGGTTTGCCCTGTTCTTTGATTTCCTTAACCGCTAAAAAGCCCTGTCTTCTCGCTTCGCCAAAATCATCAAAAATCTCTGGTAAACTTGTTTTTAATTCCATTTTATCCGTTCCTTTCTTATTTGGAGGTCATTCGTTTAATTTTCGAGTCACACACTCTTTCTGCTAGTCACATGAAATACGCGAAGCAGGACGGGCATCCTTCCCATTTTTTATTTTTGCCTATGTTTGATATCACAAACACCGTAAAGTACGCAGTTGTACTCGCAATTTTCCCCCAACAGAAAAGAGCACACCAAAAAAAGGCCTGCTCCTGGATAGTTTTTTATTTCACTTGATCCGAGGAGGAAAAATATTCAGTTAACGCGCTTAGAACCTCTAAGTTTTGTGTTACTCAAAGTCATCGCCTAACCATTTTTCCCACCTCCAGATGTGTATCTTCAAATTTTTGATGGATGTCTATCTAGCAACATCCCTAAAGTTTGTGTAAACATTTACAATCACTCCCCTAGTATAACGAAGGAAATTTTTACTCGCAATACTTCCAAAAGAGAATCGTTCTCATTCCTACTCAGATATTCATAGAGAAAGAAGAAACACTTGAACGTAGAGTTTCCCTATTTTGAAATAGTCCTTTAGAATTCACAAAAAAATCCAACATCACCGAGATGCTGGACTCAATTTATACTATTTTCTTTTCACTGGTACCCATATCTCCATGTCTTCACCTTGAGTATAGACTTCCAAGTCTGGTCCACCAGAAGTCATTTCTCCAGTCATATATCCGCTGTTTAACAACTCATACTCTTCCGATTCAGGGCCCCATTTCGTCACGATTTCGATCTGAGTTGTCCCGGCTGTTTTTCCCGTGCATGGGAAAACGGCCCACGTATTTGCCGGAACTTCTACTTCCTCCATGCCGTCAGCAGTCGCAGCTGTGGTTGCCGCGGCAATATAGTAATCAAATTTTTTACTATCCTCTGGATCAACATTATAAAAACTTGCTCCGATCACACCAAATGGTTCACGATTAATTAAAGGTGCTACCGTTTCTTGCTTATTACCAGAAATAAACTGATTCCAGAAAGCCTCACAATCTTTCATCCCCTGCTGATTTTCATTTGTTGAACTCATTTTCACGCCTACTAATTTGAAGCCTTCTAATTCTACGATTCTGTAATCCATTTTTCATTCCTCCATTTATGTGTGTTGGTTGTGTTTCTCTTTGCTACACTCATAATTTATCATCTCAGGAGGTGATTCTTAGCAGTGTGTCATGTTTGCTAGGGTTTCTCGTCATGTTTGCTCAAATAAGTTAAAGGTTAGCTTGAAGGAATAGTCGTCGATTGCATAATTAAGCTTACCATGATACTTTTCAACGATTTGGCGGATTGATTTCAGTCCAAATCCATGGCTGCTCTTGTCTTTTTTGCGAGTTGCAAGCGAAGTGATTTTTCCATCAGTGCTATTCTCGCAGGAGCCAACTAACGAATGATTAAAATAAACAAGTTTTAGCTGTACATATTTTCGCGTACTACTATGCTCACACGCTTCTCGAGCATTGTCCAAAATATTTCCAATTAATGATGAGAGATCAGAGTCGGAAAACTTCATCGTTTCTGGACACTTGATCTCAAACTCACAAGTAATTCCCGCCTCCTTCATTGTTTGGAAATGCAAACGCAACAGAGCATTCAATCCAGTATGTTGGGTAAACGAAGGCAGCTCATTTGAATCTAGCTGGTTGATCAACTGAGTAATCTGCTGATTGGCATCTTTCTCTTTATTAGCGTCTAGATAGCCAACAATCGAATACAGTTGATTCTTCAAATCGTGTTTGATTTTTCGAACTTCCTGTTGATGCTTTTCTACCTGCTGATAGTAGTCCTCCAGCAGTTCATGGCGCTGTTTTTGTAGTTGAAATTCCTGATTTTTCTTTGACATGTTATCCGACATTTCAAAGCTCAAATAGAATAGGATCAATAATAAAACGAAGCTGACTATTAAAATAAGATCTCTCGTGACGAACTGATTGGTTCCCGTCACACTAATGATCAGTATCCCGATCGAAAGACTGCATATGGATGCGATCAATAATTGCAAAATTGAAAAATTTCGTTGGATCGAAATGTCACGTTTCTTTCTAGCTGACCAGAAAGAAAAGACCATTAGAAAATTAATCAGCATAGCTATGCGATTTCCTATTCCACCAGAGCTTACGAAATCTAGTAAATTATCAACTGGTAAAATCAGTCGAGCCAGAATCAGCAGAATTCCCTCACTGATAATCGAAAAAACAATAAATAAGACAGCAACCAATCCTCTTTGATAGGCTTTTCCACTAAAGAAAAATTGAACACATAGCAGTAAAAGGACGGTGCTTAAGGTGGTTAAAACAGGACGGAAACTTCCTGTGCCAGACTCATTTGCTAGATTATTAATGAAATAGTATGGAACGCAGGTCAAGTAAATCACAAGAAAAATACTTTTTTTCGGAATTCGCGGTTTTGTTGAAAAAAAGCTGGAAAACAACAAACTTAAGCTCAAGGATGTTAAAATTGTGACCGGAATAAAATTTTCTAAAAAGGCCATCCGCATTCCTCCTTATTTTCTCTGAAAGTTTTTCCTTTTGATAGGTTGGATCGCATCCTTTAACGCGATAAAACAAATTGCTGAAATTGCTCATGAAAGGAAGTGTGAAATTTTTTACTGATTGGTAATTTTTCGCCTTCTTTTAAATAGACAAAATTACTCTCCACTGTACTCAAGCTCTCCAAGTTGATAATGATCGAATTGTGGATCTGAGCAAAAAGAATTCCCTTTACTTGTTCCCGCGCATCCTTCAAGGTTCCATAGTATTCATAGGTCTGTCCATCAGTTGTATGCAGAAAAATTTTTCGTCCGGAGCTTTCAACGTAACGAATTTGATTCAAGAAGAACGTATAGATTTTCTTTTGCGACACGAATTGAAAAACGCCCTTACGTTTTTGCAAATAGCGAACCGCTGAGGATAAAATGCTTAAGGCCTTTTCAGGATCAAAGGGCTTAATGATAAATTGAAAAGCCAAGACTTCAAAAGCCTCTGACATCAATTCCGCGTGACTGGTCATAAAGATAATCACCGCATCAGAATCCACTTCTCGAATTCTCGCAGCTGTTTTTAAGCCATCAGTCCCCTCCATTTCGATATCCAATAAATACATATGGAAATAATTAGGAGACTGCGCCAAAAAATCCAATAAACGATCCCCCGAAAAAAAGACTTCCGTGCTGTATTTATTGGTTTCGCCATGGAAGACTTGTTCAACTAATTTTTCAATTTGACCGCTCATCAAGCGATCATCATCACAGATTGCAATATTCATACCCATCTCCTTTTTGATAACGTTTCCTCTAGTATACCTGAGAATTCTAGCCAGTTGTTTTTCAAATTGGAACTATTGCAATCAAATCTCTGATTTTTTTCTTAAAAATTGGTTTAATCGTCAACTCATAAGAAAAAGCTGCCGCATTTTTGCGACAGCCTCATGAACACTCTTATGATTTTTTCCGATTAAATAGGAAATACATTCCCGCCAACAACACACATGAAGCTAGCGATACAATATGTCCGTTGCTTAGCCCTCGCAATAAGTGATGAATGAAATGATCCTCCACCAGCATAGTACCTGCCGTGTACGCGATCAATAAAGCACCCACCCAGATTAACCAAGGGAATCGATCCATCAATTTCAAAATAACTTGACTACCGAAAATAACAATCGGAATACTGATAATCAAACCTAAGACAGCTAACATAAAGTGCCCGTCAGCGACACCAGCGATCGCCAAAACATTATCCAGACTCATCACCAGATCCGCAATGATGATCGTTCGAATCGCTGATAAAAGTGTCGTTTCGCTTTTGACTTCAGCCTCTTCCCCATTTGATTTCAGCAAATCATAGGCAATATAAAACAACAAGATAGCTCCAATGATCTTCACATAAGGCACCGTCAATAGCTCAACTGCGATCAGCATCAACAAAATTCGCAAAATGACAGCACCAGCAGTCCCAATCACGATCGCCTTATTTTGTGATGAAGCTGGCAGTTTTCGGGTTGCAAGAGCAATCACCACCGCATTATCACCACTTAATACTAAATTCAATACAATGATCGAAAGAATCTTCGATAGAATTGCAATACTCATTTACTTGTCTCCTCAGTTTTAAACATTTATCTTGTCTAAAATATCACTTTTTACTGAAAAAAACATGAAAATGCACGAATTATTTGGTTTGAGAATTTCTTTTTAACGTAACAAAGGCAAGCTCCCCGTCAGCTTATTAACCTGCTTCTTACTTCCAAAAAGCGTTAACCCAAAATAATCGATTGCAGCTTCAGGAACCTGGGTCATTTTCTCGATGTACTCACCGTAAGTTTTGCAGCCTTGGGCCACATCAAAAAAATCAACGACTGTTAGTTGTTCGAAATTCGGTTCATACAAACGCTCTCGCATATCTCGTAAAAAATCGCGATTGCCTTTTAAGATCGGGATTGGAAATTCGATGATTCCTTGATGACGATAACCGGTCTGGTCGATGACATCCTGACCAACAACTTCAGGAAATAATTTCCCAATCGTCACACCCATAACGGCCGTACTGTTCGCAATAATCCCCTGAGGCATTGTTTCATCTACAACCATGACACATTTTAACTCATTTGCTGGCATCTTCTTCCTCATTTCCTTTCGCAAAAATACTGCGATATTGATTAGGGGTCAAGCCGATGAAGCGACTGAAATAATTGGTAAAGTGGCTCTGATCATAAAAACCGGTCCGATCCGCAGTTTCGATTAAGCTGCAGCCTTGCTCCAACATTTCCTTGGCTTTCACGATCCGATAAGTCTCAAGATAACGATAGGGTGTAATGCCCTTTTCTCGTGTAAACTGCCGAACCAATGAATGCTTATTGAGATGAACCAATTTACAAAGCTGATCCAACGTGATCTTCTGGTCGTAATGAGCTTCTAGATACTCACAGATGACAGCAATTGGTTCTGGTGCCGGCAGCATTTGATCCTGCGCTTCCTGTGCGTAGTTCTGCAAAAGTTCCTCAATCAATAAAATGAACAGCGTTTCTTTCTCAGACTTATCGCCTTCATTCATGAGTAGCTGATGCAATCGACTAAAATCCTCAGCCAACACTGTTTGACTCTGCATCGGTTCAAGAAATTTTGGCAGCTCCGTTCCTGTAAAGGGCTGAAAAATTTCCTTTTTAAGATTGATACAATGATAAGTAAGTCGACTACCATCGATTCCTTCGCAGCTGTGATTGTCATAGGGATTAAAGGTCAGCAAATCACCCGGTTCAAGTGCATAAGGCTGATTATTTACAACCATCGTTCGGCGACCTTCTTCAATCAGTCCGACTACATAGTAATCGTGGAAATGATTGGGAAAATTTTGCGTTACACCAGTAAAGGAATAGGCTTCAATCCCGAGATCCTCGTCATAACAAATAATTTTCTGATTCAACGTCTCGCCCCCTTTCTTTTCCTATTGTAACAAGTTGGCTGATGCAGTGCTTGGAAGATATTGACTTTATGGTATGATCGAATCAAAGATAAAATGGAGGCGAATACATTTGAAGCATAAAGACCATTACGACGATCAATATATTTTAGAGCTATCAGAAAAATTGACACGAGTCATGCCTGATTTTGATAAGGAAGCTTTTTCTAGTTCTCTGATCGGCAAACTGGAGGATAAGGAATTGTTTGCCCGCTTTGATTTTATTGTTGATGCGCTAGAAACAAATCTTGGATCAGACTATCGAGAAAATCTCCAAGCCTTCTACCAGATTCTCGGACCGGAGTTAGAACAATCAACCGGAATGTTCAGCTTTGGCTGGTGGCTATGGCCGATCGGTCGTTATGTGGAACGACATGGAAATAAAGATTGGAAAGCTTCTTTGGCTTTTTTGAAAGAATTGACCAAACGTTTTACTGGTGAATACGCGATCCGGCCTTTATTAAAAGAACATCCGCAAGAAGTGATGGATGAATTGATCGACTGGAGTAACGATCCGAATGTTCACGTGCGTCGACTAGCCTGTGAAGGAGTGCGAACTCGTCTGCCGTGGTCTGAAAAACTCTATATCGCTTTGGAGGAATTTGATCGTTATGCTGCAATTCTTACAAATTTGAAGGACGATCCTGAAAAATTTGTACAAAAAAGTGTCGGAAATAATCTCAATGATCTCTATAAAGATGCTCCGGAAAAAGCTGACTTTCTTATTAGCGAATGGCAAAAAACACCTACTACAAAAGCACAGGAATGGATCATCAAGCACGGACGCAGAAATCAAAAATAACGATAGACACAAAAAGCTTCCTTCAAAAATATTGAAGGAAGCTTTCTCATATTAATTTACTTTTTTTGCTCGTTTCATTACGAAGGCTAAAAGTACCATAATCCCACCGATCATAGTAACCAATAAACTACTTGATTCTTCACCGGTTTTCGGTAGCTGCTTGCTGCTTTGAGTGCGTGTAGGAACAGTCTTAGTACTTGTCACATTATTTCCTGTACCTGCTACATTTTTGGTTTCATCGTTTGTTTTAGTTGGCTCTTCTGTCGAGCGATTTTTTACAGTCAAAGTGATTGTCTTAGTACTCGTTTCACCTTCTGGTGTAGAAGCGTAAAACTCAATAGTGTGCTCGCCAGCTTCAACTAGCGTATTGTCCGCAACTTTTACTTTGATCTCGCCATTCGTTACTTTGAAACCGTCGATCGTATCCGCTGAATTTTCTGTTTTGGCCCAGGCCATGATCATTTCTTCATCTAATTTATCGCCGACATACATCACTTTGTTTTCAACTAAAATGTTTGGTGTACGTTTCTCAGCTTTTTCTTTTACTGTAACATCCATTGTTTTCGTAGTCGTCGCATCTGATGCTGCTAATGCTGTATAGGTCACTTTATAGTTACCGGCTTTCGTTGCATCGACAGTTGATTCCGCCCATACACCGACACCGCCTGCTGCGCTTGCTTTGGTAAGTGCATCTTCCTTGCCCGACGCATTCAACACATGTGCTTGTGCAAAGCTGTAAGGATCAAACGCTTGACCGACCTCAAGGCTTAATGAGGCTTGCACATCTAATCGAATCGTATCATTCGTATCAAGTATGGTAATGTTCACGACTTTTTTAGTCACCGTATTGTATTCAGAAACTACCGAAATCTCAACTGCAAGCTTTCCAGGCTTATCCGTCGAATGATGTCCAGCTACTACAATATTAGCTGTGGCAGTAGGTACGATACTTCCGTCAGGTTTTCTAACCACGACATGTTCACGAATCGCTTGGATGTAGTCACTGCCTTTTGGTAAATTAAAATCTGCAATCTCAAGCTCGTACATACCGATATCATCTTCAATCACTCGGATAATAACACTCTGAGTAGCTGTATTTCCTTGCGAATTCGTCACGGAATATGTCAAAAGATATTCACCAACGGTATTAATGTCCACTGTTCCAGTGACTGTAATCTTCGAGGTTAAATCTCCGTCGGTCTTATCGCTAGCACTAACACCTTGCTTAGGATCAAAGCTGCTGCCCTTACGAATACTTTGGGTCGGCAGAATATTGATCGCAGGGTGTGTGTCTGTCGGGTTATTTGGTGGAAATGGATTTACATCTAACGGCTTCACTTCTTTTTTCTCTGTCTCCACTGTTGATGTGATTGTTTCTTTTCCTGCGTCAGCTGCTGTAGCTGTCTCTGTTTTTGGCTTTTCAACTGGGTTCACAGTACTGTTTTCAGTGGCTGGCTTCGTTGCCGTATTTCCAGTGTTTTGGCTACTCTCAGTTGTTGTGTTGGGTACTTCAGCTTTTTGGCTTGAACCTGTGGGATTTTCTTTCACAGGTGCAGCAATACTTGGCTGAGTTTTAGCTGCTTCCTCTACAGTTTTCCCCATTTCGCTAGTTGCTGTTTGAGGCTCTTCTGTCGCAAGTGCCGTTGGTGCAGCAAGTAAGGCAGGTACTAACAATCCCGCAAGTGCTGCACATGTTAATTGTTTTCTTTTCATTTTTTCTCCCTTTCTCTCTTCTACAAGAGACTTATTTCAACTTAAACCCTTTTTTAAAGCTACTCTCAAATCACATTTAATAAAATCGTTATTTTATATTCCTTCGAACCTGTTAAAAGCACTTATAAAATAACCGTAATAAAAAAATGATAGTAACTTCTTACAAACGATACCATACAAAAACCATTGAATCAACAACGTTTCCAATATTAAATAATCAGCATCATTTTTATTTTATATCATTTTAAAAAACAATAAATAAAGATCCCCTTATTAAAAACAACGTTACTTTTTCTAGTAGAATAAATTTACGCAAGAAACAAATTTAATAATTAAACTCCTTTATTCAACCTTTAATTTCAAAACAAGCTTTTTGTCTTAAAAATTTTTGTCATCGTTTTCGAGATCAGAGCAAACAAAAAAGCGGAAAACAGCTCTAAATAGCCGTCTTCCGCTTTTTCAAAATCAGTAACAATAATAGTATACAAATCCCTGAGAAAAATAAGTAAGGATTAAATTGTTCTCCTGTTTTAGGATAATTGGTGGATACTTGAACATTGACAATTTTTGTATCTGGTTTTTCTTGAGAAGAGAAGATTGTCTGCTCCTTTGCTGTTCCTAATAGTCCAGTGACTTGAATCTCACTTTCCACATAAATGCCTCCTTAGTTTAAGGCGTTACAATAGGATTTCCATTCTTATCTAAAGCTTCAAATGCTAAAGTCAACGTATGAGCTGTCTTTTCAGCGTTCTCTTTGTAATACTCATCTTTAGTAGTTCCAGAATATTGGTATAATGTGTCATTCGTATAGCCACCATAAGGATCTGTCTCTACATTCAATTTCCCTTGATTATTTGCCAAGGTTAAAAATGCTCTGCTTCCTGAACCTTTCAAGTCAACCTCCTGATCAGCAGCTGTGTAATCTTTTCCGCTGATTTTTAATTCGTCAACGTTGTTTAAATTTCCAGAAGTGACAGTAAAATCAGCAACAGAAATCTTCACCCCGCGACCTGAATTATTCTTAATCGAATAATAAGGTGATTCGATGGTTTTATGCGCTGTTTCTTTTGTTGTATAAAAAATATTGGCCGTATCTAGCGTAACGTTAATCCAATCGTCAGAATTCTCATCAATATTTGGTGCGTTTTCATCCTCGTTGTCTTGCCCTAATGAGCCGTTGACGGTAATTGATGCAGAACTTTTCCCATTCACCTCATCCTCTGCCGCATAAATACTTGCTGCCCCGCCAAATAAAATACTACCTAGTAATAGTCCACTCATAATTTTTTTCATTTCCCATTTCTCCATTCATTTTTTAAATTTATTTTTTGATGTGAATCATAATTTTAGCTGCTACCTCTCCTTTCTTTTCTTTGGTTTTATCATCATATAAAGAGAATTTTGCGGTTGCCGGATACTCTCCTTTTGATAATCTCTTTTCTAATTTGGCTTCCTTGACCTCGTATCCTGGTTGGATAGCGCCTGATGTATAGATCAATTCCCCATTGTCGTTACGAGTAATTTCTACGTTAACTGGATAAGCATTATGTGCTGGGTTCTGGATAATCAATTCACCAGCTTGATCGCTGCTTTCAAAAGTCGCTTCTGGCGCAATCACCATATTGAATTTACTTCGGTCAACTTTTTCCTGGGCCATTTTCTTTAATTGTGCACTGCTGATTTTAGAAGCATCCTTGTCATCCGGTAAAAATTCACCACTTATAATTGACACAGGCTTCGCTTCTTCTTTAGTAAAAAAATAGATGCCTACTCCAGCCAAAGCTAATAATAATAGGAGTAAGACTACGAGCCTTTTTTTCTTATCTTTTTGTTTTTCCTGTTCCACTAAGATTATTCCTTTCTTTCCGCAGTCAAAGTCAATTGATACTGGACTTTCTGCGCTGTTCTTGCATCACCGTAATAGATTCCGGAAAATCCTAACTTAGTAGATGATTTCCCAGCTAAATCTGAAAATGATAACGGTGCTTCATGTAATGAATTTGTTAAAGCGCCTAATTTCTGACCTTGCTCTGTCAAATTCAGAAACAAATCTTTTTGATTTCCTTCAACCGCTTGAGATAGCAGCTGAATACCTGAAGGATTTGACAATTCCTGCAAAGCTGTCGCTTGAAGCTTCACTGGAAAAGAACTGTGGTTATCAATCGAATACTCTGCTGCTGCATGAACCGCTTGTTGGTTCTGTCCTTTTTCAGTATAAAAAGCCACCTCAACAGGAAAATTAATATCAAGCATTTCCTGAGTTGTTTTGAAGGGGACTTCCAACCACTCACTCGATTGACTATCAGGATCGGCTTTGATCCGGACATAGAGCCAGTATTCCGTTTGTTCCTTTAGTTTCGAAAAAACTACAGATTCATCCAAATGATCAGACTGCTTCTGCTCGATGAATCCATCTCCCTCCGCGGCCGGATTAATTGATTTTTGCGCATATAGTTTGAATTCCGTGCCGCTAATTAAGTCATCATTATCATGTAATAGATACTCTGCTAAGTTAAATGTTGCTTCATTGACACCAGCCTCATAATCAACCTTTCTTAATTCGATGGGAGGGTTCAATCGCTTCAGCGTTATACTTTCAGCATTCTGAAGAATTATCTTTTCTTCGTTTGTGAAATCCGGTGTTTTCGGTTCAACGGTTCGGGTGATGTCCTTCAGAATAGTCCAAACACCTGGGTCTAATTGTGGCGTCAGCTTTAAAGGAGCTGTGTCCTCATTCGTAACTATCTCGTACCCATTCGTATCTGCTCCAAATTGGTTGAATGAAAAGGTATTCGAAACACTTGCAAAACCAATTGGATTGAAATTGCTTCCAGCTTTCGCTTTAAAATGCAGACGTTTTGTGTTGTCGATCTCAAATGTAGAACCTTGTCCAACTGTCCGATCAAAAACTGTTTCATCATGAGTCACGTTAAAATTCCCAATCGAATTCGGCAAAAATTTGATTTGACTGCCTCCAGCAATTCTTATATTACGGGGATAATTCATAGAAAATTCTGCACCTTCTCCTACAGTAATGAAGCTTGGTTTATCAAAATAGAAGAAATAGCCATTATCAGGATTCGTGCCTGTTACAAGTAATTTAGAATTTTTCCCTAACGAAATACGGCTATTGTTTGTTCCATCAGAGTAGCTAAAGCTATGATTCGAAGTGACATCCAATACGGCATCTTCCTCCAATGTAATACTGCTAGGGTTTTCCGGCAGCCAAAATAAGCCGATCGTCCCACTAGTATTCTGCACAATTTTTGTATGACTACCGGCAGTAAATACAAAATTATTGCACTCAGCAAACTCTTCACCACTTCCCATTGAACCATCCACTTTTTGTTGCATAAAAAGATTGGTTCCATGAAAATAGATTTTTCCTGTAGAATGCCGAAAATAGAAAGGCTGAGCAATTTTATCGGAAAAATAATTGACATTCGTGATATGTAATTCACTCTTTGCAGCACTTCGCATAATGCCATAAAGCCCCTCTGCTCGAACTGTAAAATCTGGTGAGCCAAAGGTCATATTTTGTAGCGTGATGGTTATTCCTGCCGTAGTAGAGTTGAATCCATGTTCTCCGTAATAAGAAATTTGACGGTTATTCCCATCAATCACCACATCGGCTGTGATTGTGGCAGCAGCATTGCCAATCACAAAAACTTCCGAAGATTCTGCTAATTTTATGTAAGGTTCCTTGTTTTTTAACGCGAGCTGCAACTCACTTAATGTGCTTACAATCGCCCATGATTCTTCATAGTTCTGAGCTCGAGAGGCAACAGATTCTGTAGGTACACTTGTTGTTTCCAAATCAGATGGTAGCTGGCTCTCAACCTCTTCAGAATCTTCAGTCATTGTTACACTCTGTTCTGTCTTTTGATTAAATGAAGACTCACTAGTCCTTGTTTCTGCCTGAACATAATTAGTAAAAAACAAGCCTAAACTTGTAAAAAAACAAATCAAACTAATATATAATCTTTTATTCATTGTATCGACTCCAAAAATTTTAAAACTTCGCCAATAGTAGTAATATAAATAAAAAACAATCAATTAACAATTTCAAAATAAAACAAAATATTCAATAACACCCGTCATTGAAATTTGTGATTTTAATCATTGATTATTTAAAATAGATATAAATAAATAATAATTACAATTAACATCATCGCGATTTTACCTCTGAAATTATTTGAAAGAAGCCCATAACACTCAAACATTTTCCGCTTTTTTTAAATTTCTGATCGATTATCCCCTCTTTTTTTGATCATTTGTTCTTAAAAAATGTTTTTTTGAAGAAATTTGACTAAAATTCAATTCTATTTTGAAGTTAAATTAATAAAAAAAGCTTGATCTGATGTGATCAAGCTAGTAGAGACTTATTTTCTATTGTTCTTAAGATACGGTAAGAATCAGTTTTTCTGTGGGATAATTAATCTCGACAATTTTTTGGCTGGGCAGAAAGCCAAGATTTAATAGTCGCTGCCGATAACCAATATCCAATTTATCGGATTCCCTAAAGGTTGTCGTATAAAGCAGCTGCGGTCTTTTTTCACTGATTACACTCGTGAGTAGTTTTTTCTCTAGATCCAATTCCCAACATGTGGGTAATACTGTGAGGTTCTCGATTTTTTGCATCTTGGAGTCAAGCAGCAGTAATCCAACAACTCGTCCTTTTGCCCAAGCCAGATAACAATTCCCTTCATTAATAAACATACGTAATGAATGAAGATACGCCTCCTTCTCTAAGTAAGGAAGGGCCCCTCGCATCAGTTGAGCAAATGCAAGAATCAGTTCTTGCTCCTTTATTTTCCCCTGGCGAATTTGAATATCTTGCTTTTCAACCCAAAGCAGATAGTCAGCTGCGATAAAAGGTTCCTCAATGAAGAAATCCTTTTTCTGCAAACGAAAACGGTTCGGTGTAAGCTTATAAAGTTCTTCGAAGGCTTTCGTAAAGGCCTGCTGGCTCTGATACCCCAGTTGCACCGCTATTTCAATAATTCTCTGATCCGAATAAAGTAACGATTTGGCAGCCTCATTCAATCGGCGGCGCTTGATATAGTTATAAACAGATTGATGAGTCGTCTCTTTGAATTCATGCAGCAGATAATATTTTGAATAGTGAAGCTGCTTCGCTAGTTCTTCCAGTGTCATCTTCTCATGAAGATGCTCCTCCACATATGCTGTAATACTGGTTACCAACTGAGAATTATTCATTGATCTCACTTCCTTTGAAGAAAATAAAGAGCGTGCATCGCTCGTGTTGCAGCAACGAATAATTGCTGTCTGCCTAATAAGCCAGGATATGTTGCTTCGTCTGCGTCAACCACGATTACCGCATCAAACTCCAGACCTTTCGACTGAACAAGGGGGCAAATGGATAGATTTTCCTGTAAGCTTGTCGATTCATCCGCCAACACTTCGCAGGCTAGTCCTTGACTTTCTAATAGCTCTCGCCATTCATGCGCTCGTGCTAAGGTCTTTGTAATTAAAGCAATCGTTGTTAATTCCTGTTTTCTTAACTGTTCGACTAATTCTATTATACTTGATATTTCCTCCGACTGAGACCCAACCATCCGTTTTTCTGGTTTCCTACCATGGCGCAAAACCGGTTCAATCGTTTGATCACTAATAATTTTTTTCGCACAGGAAATAATCTCATAGGTCGAGCGATAGCTTTTTGTCAGGTAAATCGATTGGGCGCTTGGGTAATAATTTTGTACGTCGGATAAATGCATCTCATTGATCGTAGTCAAGGACTGAGTAAAATCACCAATTAGCAATACCGGACAGGTAAACATTTTTTTGAATACTTCAAACTGGATCGGTGTGTAATCCTGCATCTCATCGATAATCAAATAGCGAATCGTTGAAAATTCATCCACCCCTTCAAGAAATAGTCGAATATAAATAATCGGGAATAAATCAGAATAGCTTAGGGATTTTCGCATTTCGAATCCTTGCTCTGCTAAAAAACTTTGATAAAGTTTAGTGCTATTGGTATTGTTGAACATTTTCTTCAAACGACTGACTAGTTGTTTTTTCGTCGGTTTTCTTTTTGGCTGAAATGGGCGGACACGGAGATTTTCCAAAATATCCTCTGCGATTAGCTGAAACCGCTGGAAAATGGATTT
This sequence comes from Enterococcus raffinosus, assembly GCF_018917525.1. Lineage (GTDB taxonomy): Bacteria > Bacillota > Bacilli > Lactobacillales > Enterococcaceae > Enterococcus_A > Enterococcus_A raffinosus_A. The sequence continues at coordinate 38,532 of NZ_JAHLOS010000007.1, forward strand.
CTTATGATACGCCTTGTATCGCTTAAGAATAAACTCCGCATCGTATTCGTAATCACCAATTAAGATCGGGTGTGGAGAGAAGTTTTCGATTTCTTTAAGATAGGTCTTCAAATCAGCAACACATTTTTTGGTAGAGAGATATCGAACTCGTTCGTTTAGTTGCGGCTGTTTTTCTAAATAGAGCATTTCAATTTCTTGAAAACGAGAAGGAACATTGGCAGTTCCAGCTATTCTTTGTCCAAACTCATCAATCGTCCATTCAGTCACTGGCTCTTCACCCAGTTCAGGCAGCACCTGTGCGATAAACCTGCTAAAGGTACGATTGGGAGAAAGGATCATCACTTGATCTGACGTAATACGATTGCGAAAATGATAAAGTAAAAAAGCGATACGATGCAAGGCAATCGATGTTTTACCTGATCCTGCCACTCCTTGGATGATCATATCCTTTGATCGGCTATCGCGAATCACTTGATTTTGCTCCTTTTGGATCGTGCTGATGATGGTCGACATCTGTCCGCCCTTTTGCTGCCGCAGTTCATTTTGCAGCACCTCATCAAAAACTGTCGTGTCAGACTCCACTACATAATCGATTGCCCCATCCTTAAACTTGATCTGCCGTTTTCGTTGAATGTCACCAGAGGCTGTTCCTGCTGGCGTTTGAAAATGTGCTTCACCTAAATCATAATCATAGAAAATACTCGCAATCGGCGCTCGCCAATCATAGATCAACAATCCCTCTTCCTTCGTTGAAAATGAAAAAGAGCCTACATAGATTTTCTCTGCTGTCTGTTCACCGTCATAAACAAAATCAACTCGAGTGAAATAAGGATTCTTTTTTTGTTTCTCCAAGCGAATCAATTGTTTTCCACTAACCGTCTCCGCTACTTGCTGCTGATCTAAAAGTCGTGAATTGATAAACATTTCATGAGGATCGATCTCTCCCTTATAATCAACCAGATACTGATGAAATTGCTGCGTTTCCGTTGAGAAATGAAGCAATTCCTGCTGAAGACTGGTTTCCTTTTCCTCAATCTCCTTACGAATGGCTTGCCATTCCTGCTGCTCTTCCATTAAACTGTCCATCGTAATCACCTCTCACAATTGTGGTCAAATAAATAGTATAAATGAGAGGTAGAACTTTTTTTGCATCAATGTTGTGGTCTTTTTTAAGAGACATACGTTCAGATAAATAAACTTGATATTGTTGAAAGAAAAAAGCGAGATGCATTGTTTTGCATCTCGTTTATTTTGGTAAATCTTTAGTTTATCAGTGTCACTACATATTTGGTCGCGCTAACACCTTTTTTCAATTCGGCTAAAACGGTTGGGATTGAAGATAATTCTGTTCCCATTACTTGGACTTTAGGAGCCGGAACGAATTGTTTCGTACTAAGTGCTTCAGGCAGATACTCTTTGAAGATCGCTGTCCCCACCTCAGTATTTCGTATATCGCTGCCCCAGATAGAAGATAGTTGAACATTGCGTGTATTTCTGAACAATGATCCTAATTTAGTTAATAGCGCTGGTTGTGCACAGGCAATTTTCGTTTTAGTCGTAGACACTTTAAGGATTTTTAGAGCAGACTGAAGAGAATTTGGGACAATAGCGAATATCCCGCTTAAAGGAGCACCACTAAGACAATCAGCAATTTTTTCTTCTACGTTTGCCTCATGATAGTCAAACACGAATTCAGCCCCAAGTGATTTAACATAAGCAAAATTCTTGGCAGAAGCAGTGGTGATCACACGGTAGCCAGCGGCAGCGGCTAACTGAATCGCGTTACTACCAACTGCGGAGGAGCCTCCTAAAATGACAACAAATTGATCACTTTTAACTGGAACAACCTTTGGAAGTCTCAAACCAAGATGTTCCCTTTCAAATAAACCTGTAGCTGCGGTTGATAACGCGATGGGCAACCCCGCAGCGGCTGAATAGTCGATAAATGCTGGAATAGGTGAAGTCATTTTTTCATTTAGTAGACAATAATTTTGAAAGGCCCCTTCTTTTGAAGAATTTACTTCTTTCTCGGTTCCCAAAGCAAGTCCCATAACACGATCACCCACCTTGAACGTGGTGACCTCACTTCCAACCTCGACAACTTCACCTGAAACATCTCCGCCCACGATTGCTGGGTAGTTCAACCAAGGCATGATCAGTCTACGCTGCATTCCTTGAAGAGCATCAACAACGTTCATTCCTATAGCATGACCTTCACAGTCATTTGTTTGCTTCCTGGATGTGGATAGTCTGCTTTAGCAACCTCAAATTTTGCAGAGGCACTCTTCAACCACAAAGCTTCATTCATGATTGAATCCTTTGAATAATTACTCATCTTCATTCTCCTTTAGTGAATTGATAGCACTAAGTACCTGCTCCATATTCTTAATTAGTGACGAGGCATTTTCTTCACCCATTTGCTTAATAATCTTTTTAATGGCCAATTGAATAGTTTTTACTACTTCTTTTGCGCGAGCTTCTCCCTTATCCGTAAGTACTACTCGAACTTTTCTACGATCTTCTAAATCTAGTTTTCTAGCTATTTCACCACTTTTTTCTAATTCATTTAGAAAAGTAGTGATTCGGGCAGGGGGCAAATTGCAGGCTTTACTAATCTCACTAGGCAGCACCTCTCCTTCTGAGTATTGGGATAAATAAACGAGTACAAGTGCTCTTCCTTCAGAATATTTTCTCAATTCTTTGACCGCTTCCGTATTTTTTATTGCTATGTACGTTGAGTAAAATTCATTTACTAATTCGTCCATTCTCTACTTCCTCCTAATCGATAGTCCTTTATCTCTTTATATAATTATAAAACAAAATTATTCTATTGTAAAATAGTTTCGTTTTGTAACTAAATTCCGAAGCACTAAATGATCGAGAAAATATGAATACTTTCGATTGAACAAAAAAACGAGACTTTACTACTCGTCTCGTTCTCGTGAATCTTATTGTTTTTAATCGTTACGATTTGTCGGAATTATTTTAGACCTTTTACAAAGCGTTCCGTGATTTCCTTAGGTCGTGTGATGGCGCCGCCTACGACGATTCCACACACGCCCATGGCTTGGATCTTTTTCGCTTGTTCCGGTGTATGGATCTGTCCTTCAGCAATCACAGGCAGGTTGGCCTCGACTAATTTTTCGATCAATTCATAATCTGGACCCTGAGCTGTTCGGCTAGCTGTCTCTGCTGTGTACCCGCTTAATGTCGTCCCAACAAAATCAGCGCCAGCTTCAAAAGCATTCATTCCTTCTTCAAAGGTAGCGATGTCCGCCATCAATAATTGATCCGGATAGTTCTCCTTGATCTGTTGAATGAATTGATTGATCATCAATCCATCGTGACGTTTACGCAGGGTACAGTCCAAGGCGATCACCTCCACACCTGTTTCTACTAGCGCATCGACTTCCTGCATACTAGCAGTAATAAAGGGTTCCTCTGGCGGATATTGTTTTTTGATCAAGCCGATCATCGGCAGGTCCACCACAGCTTTGATCTCCCGGATATCTCGTACAGAATTTGCCCGAATCGCTACCGCGCCACCTTCTTTTGCTGCTAAGGCTAAGAGCGGCATCACTCCGCCTTTTTCACTATATAATGGTTCCCCCGGTAAAGCCTGACAGGAAACGATTAAGCCATTTTTTATTAAGGTCAAAAATTCTTCTCTAGTCATTTACTTCTCTCCAATCCAGTCTGTACATGATTCCCGTATTATCCAAATAATACTAAAAGATTAACATGACCAAAAAAATCTGTATAGACAAAAAAAGTTCTCACCTCAAAAATTTCAAGGTGAGAACATGATTAATATTTTTCTATCGTAACCAAACTCTGTTTCAGCTTCATGACTTTTTCCCTGTAAGAGCCTGCTTCTTCATTGAATAAGGCAGAGGTTCCCACTACATAAAGGTTTGCGCCATACTTGCTGATCGCCGGAGCCGTTACTGAATTGATATTGCCATCCACTTCTATCAGCGGTTTGATTGGACTCGTTTCCAGCTGACGATTCAAGCGTTTGATTTTCTCCAAAACCTTTAACTGAAACTTTTGTCCTGCGAATCCTGGATTAACGGTCATTACAAGAATCAGTTCGATGGAATCAAGGTAAGGAAAAAGCATTTCGATCGGCGTCTCAGGATTGAGCGCAATCCCAGCTTTGATCCCTTTGTCATGAATCTTCTTCAATAGTGTTGCTGGTTCCTTTGTCGTCTCGATATGAAACGTCAGATAGTCAGGTGCCAGTGGGGCAAACATTTCAATGTATTTCTCTGGATCAACACAGGCCAAATGAATATCAGTAGTGAATTTTCCTGTCTGAATGATCGGTTCTAAGACATAAGGCGCCATCGCCAAGTTGTCGACATAAACGCCATCCATCACATCACAATGCAGCCAATCAATTCCGGCTGCCTCCAAATCCTGCAATTCTTGTCCTAATGCTAGTTGATTTCCACACATGATCGATGCTGCGATTTTTTCCATTTCCGCTCCTCCATCAATGATTACACTAAAAGCTACGGCTTCATAAAAATCTCCATCGCTGCTTTTACATTATCCTTCATTGCTGCGGTGGCACTTAGCGAAAGCTCATCGAAGAAAACAGAGTCGCCTGAATTCTTTTCCAAGCATTCCTGAACGGCCTTGCCAGCAGCTTTATTCATGTAGGTATAGTAGTTGATTTTACAGATGCCGTTTTTGATGGCGGTTCGATAATTTTCTTCTGAAACACCTGACCCGCCATGCATAACGAAAGGCACATCAATTTTTTCCTTGATTTGCAGGATTCGATTTAAATCAAGCTTCGGCTCCTTCAAATAAATCCCATGAACAGTACCAAAACCAATCGCCAAACAATCAACACCGGTTGCCTCTACAAATTCTTTCGCTAAATCAGGATCAGTGTAAACATCCTCTAAATCCTCGTAATCATCGCTTGAGTCAGACCCTCGGCCTTCCCCGCCGCCGACAGCTGAGGTGAAAATATGTCCTAGCTCGGCTTCAACGCTCACACCGGCTGCATGAGCGATTTTGACGATTTCCTTCGTTTCTTCTAAATTCACCTCGTATTCCTTGCTGGAGGCATCATACATCAACGAGGTGAAACCTAAGCGAATCGCCTTAACGCACATCTCATAGGAGGCTCCGTGATCCAAATGTACCGCTACTGGAACCTTCGCCGCTTTAGCATATTGCAGCATGATCGGTCCGATCTCTTCCAACCCAATCAGATTTTCATGAACCTCGGCATGCTGCAAAATAACCGGGGAACCCAGTTCTTCAGCTGCTTGAATCACCCCGCGAATCGCTTCAAGATTCGGTACGTTAAACGCTCCGACCGCATACTTTCCTTCTTTCGCATCTTTTAACAGTTCGTTCAATGTCACTAACATGAATCTTCCTCCTCGTTTTATTTACTAAAACGATATTCAAGATTTGTTGAGAAAACATCGGTATAGACATAGGAAAGTTCAATCGGCTTCCCTTCCCAATAGGCCATGTTATTTACGACCATGACCACAGCAGGATTAGAAATGTTCAAATATTCTATTTCTGAGTAATTCGCCATTCGAGCACTTACCCGTTGACTGACGATTTCTGGAAAGATTCCAAATTGATTTAAAACCTTCCAAAGCGATTTATCTGTTAAATCAAAGGAACCGATCTCTGGACAGCGATTAAGGGGAATGAAGCTTTCCGATAAAGAATAGACCGCGCCGTCGACACTCCGTAAACGCAAAAGATAGAAAACGTACTCATTTTCCGCTATCTTAAGCTCTCTACTTAATTTTTGATCTGCTTGGATCACGTTTTTCTTCAGCACTTTAGAGCTGATTTTCTTTTTACGTGAAACAATGTCCTCATAAAACCCAGAAATATGCATACTCGAAACAATCTTGACATCTCGATTGGGAATAATATACCCTTTTCCTTCTATATAAGTAACAATGCCTTGTCTTTCCAGTGACTCTAACGCACGCTTGATTGTTGTCCTGCTCACATTGAAACTTTCTGATAGCTTTCGTTCACTGGGAAGCGGTTTTCCTTGTCCGCTCAACACTTTGGCTAAATTTTGAATATCATCACTGATTTTTTTATACTTTGGAATAAACTCTTCCACTTTATAATCCTCCCTTCACTCGTCTTGTCTTGAATAGGGAGATCCTAAAGATTTCTATCAAAACAGACAGGCAGCTACATAATAAATTATTATTCGATCAATTGGATTTTCACTATTGATTATAACTGATTTTTTATACAACTACCTACCATACTATAGTTGCCGATGTTACTTTTTTTGTTTTACAGCTTAAAATCTTACTACCACACGATATTTGTCCCCTTTGATCGCGGATTCAAACCCCTTCACGATTTCTTCAAATGAAACGATTTCGCTGATAAATGGGCGCATGTCTATTACCCGTTCGCTGATCATTCTGGATGCCCGCACGAAATCACGACTGTTCGAATTGGCTGTTCCAGCGATGGAATAGCCGCCTTTATGCAGCTTGTCGGGACTAAAGCTAACAGGTTCGTCTGGATAGAAGGATGAGTAAAGGATCACTTTACCAGTATTCGACACCAATTCCACTGCTTCTTCCGCTACGCTATGAATCGGAGTTGTATCAAAGACTACATTCGCTCCTAAATTGCGGCTGATTTCTTTGACCTTTGCCGAAAGATTTACTTTAGAAGAATCAACGATATAGTGAGCGCCAATTTTTTTTGCCAGTGCCAATCGCTCTGGATTTAAATCGCAAGCAAGAACGCGTGCGCCGCTTTTCACTGCCAACGCAACGTGTAGCAAGCCCATGATGCCACAGCCGATGACCACCACAAAATCCCCATATTGGATATCCGCGGTCTCGCAGCTATGAACCACGCATGACAACGGTTCGGTTAAAGCCGCTTCTTCAGGCGTTACGCCAAAATAATGAAAAAGATGCTTCGGCTCTACCAGCATATACTCTGATAATCCCCCCATCCCCTTGTGCGGAAGTCCTTCTAGATGCTTACTGTGATTGAAATCGATACAGTTCTGTTCCTCACCGCTCTTACAAAAATCACAGTCCCCACAAGCGAGGTTTGTGCCGAAAACGACTTTATCGCCAATCTGCCATTTCGTCGGATCAATTTTATTTCCTAGCGCCACAATCTCTGCTGCGATCTCATGTCCTCCGATGAACGGATATTCGACTTTTTTTACCCCCGTATATACCCGCTGCTCCCAAGTACAAAGCGCGCAGGTCTCAATTTTTATCAGAATTTTATTTTCTGAAACCTCCGGTAATGGACACTCCTCAATTCGCAAATCCTTGATTCCATAAAAAACTGCTGTCTTCATTTTCTGTCCCCTTCCTAACGATTGCCTAGAATATATTGAATGCGCCAAACAGCACACCAATAGCCACTAAAATCAGCATCACCCTCGTCGACTTCATTTTTCTATTTTTAAGCAGATACAGCGTCAATAAAGTGATTCCCAGAGGCAGGATTCCCTTGAATAATTTATCTAGAATATCCTCCTGCAACCCGAGCTTCACGGCACCGACCTTGATCACAAACGGAGAAGAAACAGAGACGAAATTGGCCGTCAAGGCGCCCAAAACAATCGCTCCCATTGCCGATGCTCCGGTGATCAAATACTGTAGAATATTGCTGCTGAGGATTTTTTCGATCCCTGCTTTCCCCATCTTGTATCCCTGCATCCAGACAAAATAAGCGAGTGAAAACATGATGCCGAACATTAATAATCCATAAACAACAGGGCCCATCAGGTTTCCTTCAGCACCAAGACTGACACCGAAGGCCAGCAAGATAGGCGTCAATGTCCCCTGCCATAAGGTGTCGCCGATCCCGGCAAAAGGTCCCATCAAACCTGTCTTGATCCCATTGATGGCATCATCCGTGATCGGGGCGCCATTTGCCCGGTCCTCCTCCATTGCAATGACCATCCCGCAAATAATTCCACCGAAATGCGGTTCCGTATTAAAGAACGCCATGTGTCTCTTCAATGCATTTCGATATTCTTCTGGATCATCGGCATAAAGCTTTTTAATAATCGGACTCAGAGAATGAACGAGTCCCGTAGCTTCCAGTCGTTCGTAGTTATAATTCGCGTGACTGAAAAAAGTCCAACGCCAAAAGGAGCGAGTGACATCCTTTTTTGATAATTCCTTCTTAGGTTTTTGAACTTCATTTTCTAATGATTGCTCCATCTTTTTTCCTCCTAACTAAAACCGCCGATTTCATTTCTAGGTGTGATGGTGTAAAGATACGCAATAATCGCACCTAAAACAGCAATGACGATAACATCCAACCCCATGTAGATCGACATCACAAACCCTAAAATGAAAAACAGCATGGTATTCGGCCGATTGATCGAACGCAAATTCATCGCGATTCCCAGCGCTGGTAATAACCCGCCTATTACTTGTAGCACGTGCAGCGGCGTTCCTTCTAAATACCCAAGAATCGTTGTGACCGCTCCGGCTCCATAATAGGCTGCTAAGGTAACTGGGATGACACTAATCAGAAACAGAATGATCTGCGGTGGTACCACATGTAAAAAATTGATCCGATCCAGATTTCCTTCATCAGCTGCTTTATCCGCCATATGAACAAAGAAAACATCGATCGTCATATGAGCCACCCAGATGACGGTTCCTAATAGTCCGATAGGCATAGCCAAAGTTACAGCCGTTTGCGGGTCAGCTCCCGAAGCGATCGCTAACGCTGTTCCCAAAGTCCCTGCTAATCCAGGATCAACCGGTGCTGTTCCGCCAGCCGAAATGAACGCAATATAAGGCAATTGGATCGCTGCACCAATAATCACACCCTGAACTGGGTCTCCTAAAATAATTCCTACAACTGTTCCAGCGACCAAAGGCTTCTGCATGAAGGAAATGCTTCCTAACAACGAGAGCCAAGGCGTCCCCGTTACGCCAAGGTAATAAACAACCCCAATTAAAATTGCTTGAATAAAAGAAATTTCCATTGATACCCCTCCCTAAGTTAATAGTTTCGCTACATCAATCGCTTTGTCTTCTGCAATGATCTGAATGGTGACCGTTGCCCCATGATCGATCAGCTTTTTGAGACTGGCTTTTTCCTCCGAAGAAGCCGAGATATTTTTATAAAATTTTGTTCGGCCTTCCTTTGCACCCATGCCGCCAATATTCACCTTTTCCAATGCGATGCCCTGCTCCATCAATTCAACATAAGCCCCAGGTGATTTTGCCAAAAGAATGACCTTATCTGATGCTGCTAGTTGCTTGATGGCTTCAACACCATCATAAATACCAAAGACTTCTGTTTTGATATTCGCCGGCGCTACAGATGTCACGATCATCTTTAGAAACGTATCATTCGCTGTTTTATCGTCCACAATAATAATTCGATTAGCCCCAGTGTAGTTGAGCCATGAGGTCATAACCTGACCATGAATCAAGCGATCATCAATTCTTGCTAATACAATACTCATTATTAATCCCCTGCCTTTGCGATTAAATTGTTATATACTTCGTTCAAATCTTGAAGGCTTTCTTTGCCGCTGACTAACGCGGTTTTAGCCAATGCCTCGATATCGTTTGAAAACTCACGATTCACCACGATTTCCAACAGCATCGCCATGTTCACGCCCGAAAGCACTTTCATTTTGTTTGTTGTTAAAAGCTTCATTACTTCATTTCCGGGAGTTCCGCCATAAAAATCTACTAACACAATCACTCCTTCTCCAGTATCCAACGCTTCAACTTTTTCCTGAATCTCCTCCTTCAGTCGAACAGGACTATCTCCATGATACAAACCAACGGACGCAGAACACTTTACTTCCCCAGCAATAATGGCAATTGAATTCAAAAGCGACTTCCCTAAATCCCCATGAGTAACAACTAACAGACCAATCAAACAAAACCTCTCCTTTCAAAAAGCCTTTGGTTCTAAAAGAGAACCATTGGCACTATTCACGAATCAAATATATATCCGTTTTATTTTTTTGTCAACAACTTTTTGAAAACATTTTCAAAGAAAGTCGAAGATCGTTTGTTTGTAGAGAAATATCAAACCTTCATTTTCATAAAAAATATCTTTTGTTTATATATTTAATTTTATAAGTAACGAGAATTTCACATTCTTTACTTAACAAAACCAATCGAAGCAGCGGCCTTTGCCATCAAAAAAAGCCAGTTCTGCTTTTAATACTCAAAGCAAAACTGACTTCATACGCTATTCAATTTTTATTCAAAAATAAACAAAAGTATCTTTTATTACTTAATTTTTGTCGAGGCTAGACTAAAGTCTGCGATTGCAGTTCTAGTTTTTACGATATCTGAAGTTTCATTGGTCAGTACGACGATCGCAAATGGATTATCTTCCGTCAAAACCAACCCGATATCATTTTCAACATTCTGTTGTTCGCCAGTAATATTTGCTACGGGGATGTTGTCCGGCAATTTTGCAGGAATCTTTGTGCGAATAACTTGGCCTTTCAAAATATCTAACATGGTCTTTTGTGGTTCTTTATCACGACCGTCATAGATTTTTTTCAGTAATTTCATGCAGTCATTCAAAGAAGTATAGTTGTCCTTGTCCGTACTGCGAACATTAATATCCACCATACGGCGTTCAATGTATGTATCAGCATATCCCTGATCCTTGAAATAGCTGTTCATATTCCCCATCCCATAATGATCGATTAAAACATTGGTAGCATTGATATCATTTTGTTGGATCATTGGCGTTAACCACTCATTCAACGGTTTGTCTTCAATCACTTGATTATTGCCATCCTTTTGAGCCAGAGCATAATCCATAATGAAGAGTTCAATGATATTCGCCGCAATCGTTCGTTCAGAATTCTTGCTAGAAAACTCCTGCTTATTCTTTAAATATTGCACACCGTAATAGACTTTCCCCGCGCTTTTTGTTAACTCTGAAGCATCTAGCTTAGCGGTGGTTTTCTTTTTAGCCTTTGAAGCAGATTTTTTCTCAGCGCTTGCCTGCTTTTTACTTGAACTTGAGGTCTTGGTCTTTTTCTTTGAAGATTCCGTTGTTTTTTTCTTTTTAGTCTTCTTCTCAGAACTCTTTTTAGTTGATTTCTTTGTACTGCTTGCGGCAGGCTGTTCTTTTGACGATGATTGACTTTCTTTCGCGGTGACTGTTTCCTTTGGCTTTTCAGCTGTATTATTTAAAATGCGCGTCACCCCAAAATAAACGCCACCTGTCAATAAAAGCGCCGCCAGACCGACCACGACATATTTTCCTTTAGATTTTTCATTTGGATCCGTATGTCTTCCCAAATCCTTCACCTTCTCCCTTTCAGTGCTTACGTTTCATTCAATAATTAGTTTATCATATTTCATTTATAAAATAATTTCTTTTAGAAAAGAATATGTGATTTATAAATTTTAAGCATTATTGCTGAAGGGATTCTTTACTTTTTAAGGGATTTCTCAACTTGGTTAATATATTAGACTGTATTTTTATCATACCTACGAATCAGTGCAGCCAATTACTTTAACTTTTTGCGCAAAGAAGCCTGTCCTATGAAAATAGAACAGACTTCTTAGTTTATTTATTTTTGATTTTTGGATCAAGGTAATCACGTAACCCGTCACCAACAAAGTTGGCCCCAATTGACATAGAGAAGATCGCGACACCTGGGAAAGTAGAGATCCACCAATAGTTCATATTACTCACACCATCAGAAACCATAGATCCCCATTCCGGTGTTGGCGGTTGTGTTCCCAAGCCTAAAAAGCTTAGCCCTGAGAAGGTTACAATGGCATTACCGATATCCAGAGTTGCCATGACCAACAGTGAGCCTAATGCATTAGGCACGATTTCCTTGACCAAGATGCGTAAATGACTCGCTCCTAATACCTTTGAGGCAACAATGTACTCGTTTTCCTTCAAGGTGATGACGAGACTACGCATTAATCGAGCATAGTTAGGCCACCAAATAATTGTCATCGCCAGCACTGAGTTAAAGATACTTGGGCCTAAAGCCGCAGCGATCACCATCGCTAAAATTAATGGTGGGAAAGCCGCAATCAATTCCGCAAAACGCATCATAATATCATCGATGATGCCGCCGACATAGCCGGCGATCCCGCCGTAAATCGTGCCAATAACGATCGTAATACAGACCGTCACCAAACCTGCAGTAATCGACACACGACTTCCCATCAACACACGCGAGAATACATCGCGCCCTAGCTCATCTGTTCCTAAGAAATGGCCTGCTGAGCCTGGCGGTAAAAAACGTTCCATCATATCTTGTGCCAAGGGATTCCGCGGTACGATCAGCGGAGCAAGAACTGCAACGAGCACCCATAAGATGCAGATGACGATTCCTAATTTGAATAAAAAGTTTTTTTGCTTCAGTAGTCGTTTCATTAGCTGTACCTCACTCTCGGATCGATGACCCCATAAAGAATGTCAATCACAAGATTCAGTATCACGTTGATCATCGCGATCAATAATGAAACGCCGCAGATTGCCGGAAAATCCAGTGTCGTAGCTGAAAGATAAGCATATTGTCCTATTCCCGGCCACGAAAAGATTTTTTCAACAAAGACCATTCCGCCTAACAAATTACTAAAGCCCATTCCCATAACAGTGATTACAGGAATTAAGGCATTTCCTAACGCATGGCGCAGGACGATCTGTCGCTGCGAAAGTCCTTTCGCTTTAGCAGTTCGAATATAGTCTAATGAAGAAACTTCCAAGAGATTCGAGCGTGTCTGCCGTGAGATCAACCCCATCGTAAAGAAGCCAAGAACGATTGCCGGCAAAATCAAATGGGATAGCGCGTCATTGAATAGCGGCCAATTACCGCTCGTCAAAGCGTCCCAGACATAAAGTCCGGTTCCTCCCGTTGGTGCTGAAATCCGCGAACTGACTCGCCCGCCTCCAGGAAACAAATGCCATTTGGAATAAAACAGCAACAACATGACTAGCGCGAACCAAAAGTTCGGGATCGAAACCCCGCTGATTGAGATCGTACGAACTAGATAATCAAACGGCTTGTTGCGATAGACTGCTGAGATGATTCCAAATGTGATCCCGAATAGAACAGCGATCAGCATCGCCATGATGGATAGTTCTAAAGTCGCAGGGAAAAACTGTTTCAAATCACTGATAACAGGATTACCGGTGCGAATCGAAGTTCCTAAATCTCCCCGCAACAAATTACTTAGATAAATAAAGTATTGTTCCATTAGCGGCTTGTCCAAACCCCAGCGCGCTTTGTAAGCCGCCACGGCTGCAGGATCGCTCATCGCATTTGGACTCATATTGGATGCAATCGGATCACTGGGAACGAGATGCGAGATCATGAATACTAAGAACGTCACCCCAATGATCAAAAAGCAAACAAATAGTAAGCGCCGTAATAAAAATCTAGCCATATTCCTCATACACTTTTGCCCCTTGCCCTTTGGTTAATTGATACCAACATCTTGGAAATTGATTTTTTGTACTTCGTAGTAATTAACGCCCTTCAAGTTATCACGGTAAGCCAATACTTTCGGATGTTGAACTAAGAACGCATATGGCATGTCATCTGCCAATAATTTTTGCAACTCTTCTGATGCGGCTACACGTTTGTCTTCGTCTGATTCTGTTTGAATCGTTTTCTTCAATTCTGCCATCTTCGTATTTGAAGTGTCTGTCCATTTCGCACGCTCACCGACTGTATCGCCTGGTAAGAAGACTAGCTGGTTATTGATTTCCATATAATCTGGATGCCAATGCATCAGTAAGAAGGCTTCTTTCCCTTCACGGTAAGAATCAATTACGACTCCGATCTCAGATGTTTCAATCTTGGCATTGATGCCGATTTTTTCTAAATCGTCTTTGATTTTTTGACCAAGCGTTGTCCAAGACATCCCTTCTGTATCAAAGTTGGCAACTGTGAATTTCACTTCGAAGCCATCTTTGTAGCCCGCTTCTTCCATCAATTTCTTTGCTTCATCAAGATCTTGATAATCTTCATCCTTCTCTAAAGCACCAGTAAATCCTTTTGGCACAATATCAAGCGGCAACACAGCTTTATCGCCAGAGATTTTCAGTAATTCTTTATAATTGATCGCTTTACGAACGGCTTCCTGAACTTTAGGATTAGCCATTGGTCCGCCAATTTCTTCATCTTGATTCATTAATAAGAACGTTGTTGTTGAACCAACATAGTTTTTGATCTTCACGCCTTCTTGGTCTTTTAGTTGCGACACATTATCCACACCGATACCTAAAGCAATATCGATATCGCCTTGTTTCAACATTTGAATCTGTGTGTTTACATCTGGGATTTCTTTACAAATGACTTTATCATTTTTTACTTCGCCCCAGTATTCCTTGTTCTTCGTTAAACTAAGTTCTTCGTTTTGTTTCCATTTGTCCAAGACATAGGCACCTGAACCTGCTGAATTTGAATTCAACCATTTTTCAGCCGTATCTTTTGAGGAAGCATCCTCTGCATCCGTACCGCCATGCTCTTTAACAACTTCTGAATCAACGATGGCAAACGAGTTATTCGCTAATTTCACTAAGAAAGCTGCATCTGGTTCTTTCAATGTGAATTTCACCGTATAATCATCCGGTGTTTCAATGCTTTCCACATTTTCCGTATGATGCGTCGTGTTACTCTTCAGATTTTTGGTCCGCATCACACTGAACTTCACGTCTTTAGAAGTCAATTCATTGCCGCTTGAGAATTTTACGCCCTCTTTGATCTTGAAGGTATGGACTTTTTGTGAATCATCCATTTCGTGAGATTCTGCTAATGAAGGCTCTGGTGTCGAGGATTCATAGGTCCGATACAAATAATCATACATTGCGTAATACACCATGTTTCCATATACTTCATATCCATGATGAGGATCTAAAGTCTTCAAATCAGATGCCATCCCGACTACCAACGTATTATCGCCATCTGCACTGCCGCCACCCTCGCTTGACCCATCTGTACTACCGCCACCGCCGCCACAACCAGCGAGTGTCAACATTGCCAGACAAATGACGCTCCACAACATCTTCCTTTTTTTCATACCTTTGCTCCTCCTTATGTTTACTAAAAGTTATTCCTCTTTATTATGTAAATGGCAAGCCACAAAATGATTGCCTTTTACTTCCAATAATTCAGGTACCTCAGTTTTACATTTTTCCATCGCGAAAGGACAGCGGGTATGGAACTTACAGCCCTTTGGCGGATTCGCTGGACTTGGCACATCACCAGTCAGTACGATCCGGTCGATTTTTTCCTTATCGATCGTTGGTGCCGCTGAAATCAAGGCTTTAGTATAAGGATGCAGCGTGTCATTGTATAAAGCATCCCGATCCGCCAATTCTACGATATTTCCTAAATACATCACGGCGATGCGGTCACACAAGTGATAAACCACTCCTAGATCATGAGAAATGAAGAAATAGGTCAAATCCATTTGCTTTTGCAGCTCTACCAACAAATTAATAACCTGTGCCTGGATCGATACATCCAGCGCTGAAACGGGTTCGTCACAAATAATGATATCTGGCTTCAAGGCTAGTGCACGAGCAATCCCGATTCGCTGCTTTTGTCCTCCTGACATCTCATGAGGATAGCGATGCTTATATTCCGGAGCTAAGCCAACCATCGTCAACAAACGATCGATCTCCGCTTCAATCTCTGCTTTCGTCATATCTTTCTTATGGTGGATCTGGAAGGGCTCTGCCAAAATACCGCTGATTTTGTTCCGCGGATTTAGACATGCCGACGGATCTTGAAACACAAGCTGGACCTTTGAACCAAAGACTACTTTTTCTTTCCGATTTTTAAAAGCGCTAACATCTTGACCATCAATAATAATCGTTCCATCCGTGATCGCACCAAGATTCAACATAGTTTTACCCAATGTACTTTTCCCGCACCCGCTCTCACCTACGATACCGAACGTCTCGCCTTTTTTTACCGTTAAGGAAACATCATCGACCGCCTTTAGCGTACCCTTTTTACCTTTACTGTCGCGGATTTCAAAATATTGCTTCACATGCTCCATTTGAATAATCGGTTCTTGCGTCATCATTTACGTCGTCACCTCGGTCTCTTCTTCCATTGAATACTTAAAGCAGCGAACCTTACGTCCATCTTCACTGGTCGTAATCGCTGGTCGTTTCTCCTTACAGATAGCCATCGCGTAAGGACAGCGAGGATGAAAACTACAGCCTTTAGGCATTTCATTCAATTGAGGAACCATGCCTTCAATACTGCTTAACTTCCCCTTTTTATCGTTAATATTGGGAATTGCCGCGATCAAGCCTTCTGTATAAGGGTGCTTAGGATTGTCTAATATTTCACGAATCAATCCCTGTTCAACTACTTTTCCCGTGTACATGACAATAACGCGATCACAGATTTCTGATACTACGCCTAAATCATGGGTGATCAATATGATTCCCATTTTGAGACGTTCTTTTAATTCCTTTAATACTTCTAAAATTTGTGCCTGAATCGTCACATCTAATGCGGTGGTCGGTTCATCCGCAATTAACAGTTGCGGATCACAGGCAAGCGCCATCGCAATCATTACCCGCTGCCGCATTCCCCCAGACATCTGATGAGGATATTCATTGAAGCGCTGTTCAGGTGCAGGAATCCCCACAAGCTTTAACAGCTCTATCGCTTTTTCCTTTGCGTCTGCCTTTGAGATATCTGTATGGATCAACATGGATTCGACAATTTGTTTCCCGCATTTATGAAGCGGATTCAAAGAAGTCATGGGTTCTTGGAAGATCATCGCCAAATGATTGCCACGAAAATGCTGCTTTTCCTTCTCCTTCATAGCAATCAGGTCTTCACCTCTAAACACAGCTCTTCCAGTGACTGTACTAGTTGCTTCATCTAATAGGCCCATGATACTCAGAGAAGTCACACTTTTCCCACTGCCGCTTTCCCCAACGATCCCTAATGTTTCGTTTTCATTTAACAGAAGCTCTAAATTATTTACGGCAGTCACTTCTCCGTTATAGGTACGAAATTTGACTGTAAGCTCTTCGACCCGTAGCAGTTCTTTCTCCATAAAATAATTAACTCCCTACCTTTTAATTTTTAAATTATGGTTAAAAAATAACTGTAGATTCTAATTTTAAAATCAGTCAGTCTCCGTGTATTTATTCAGAAAATTCGAAAAATATTTTATTTTTTGATTATACCAGTTGACAAAAGATTGTCAATATAAAGTTTTATTCACTCTTTTTGAAAACCAAGCCACAATGGCTCTCATCATCGTTTACCCAAAATTGTTTATTTTTATTATGAAATATTGATGAGCATCTCTAATCTTAAAAAAATGAATTTTATTATCAATCAAAATATGACCTAATTGAAGAGCTCGAAATAACAAAACAAGAGTTTTTGACAGTCTACTTTTAAAAACTGTCAAAAACTCTTGAGTAAAGATTCGATTGGGTATTACATTAACTTCTCAAAGCGACTTTCGATGACTCCTAAGTGCAACTGGTTGAAGTCTCGGAAAGATTGACAAGGCATAGCTTTCTTATCACAATCTTCCGCAATATACAGCGGTTTAAAGCCTAACTCCTTAGCTTCATACAGTTGTTCCGGAGAATTAGAGATGAAATTGACCTTTTGATGCGCCAGCTCCACCTGTAAAAAATCGACTAATCCATGAGGAACCGTCCCAGCCTTTTCACCGTTGATCGAAAAATCTAAATAGTCAGCCAGATGATGCTCCAGTAAAACTCGATTCATCATCTCTTGATCGTAGAAAACCATGCCGATTTGCTGTTTTCGACTTTTCAGATAATCTAGCAATTGATGGACCTTCGTTTGATCTTCTTCCCGTAAAAAAATACTCTCACTTGAAAATACAAAAGTTTCAATCATTCCGCTTCCTCCTACTCTATTCGATTGTGCACAAATTCACTAATTGCGCTAAAAAAAATATTCCTCGATTTTTTATCCCTGATAAGAACAAATGTAAATCTTGTTCATCAAGTTGTCTTTTAACTTACATCATTTTTGAAGCGCTGTCAAATCTTCTTATAGGTTGTGCTCATCTCGGGTACGAGAAAAACAGGATTTATTCGTATGTTATCTATAGAAGAGTTTTTCCCGCACATGCTATAATAAAGGCGATAAAAGCCTTTCAATACGTTGTCAGAAAGGCATGATACGATGGAAAAATATTTACCGACAAACGATTTGTTGTTTAAGAAGCTACTGACCTCTGAGGATTCTCCGCACATTCTGAAAGCCTTCGTCAAAGATTTATTAGGACTGGAATTTATGACTCTGAAACCAAAAGTTCCTTACCATATTGATACGTACAAGAAAAATTATGATGAACTGACGCTTCGGATGACCGAAGTGGATATCTTGGCTACAGCAGACGATGGCAGCTGTACAACGATTGAATGCCAGATTCAAAAGCATAAATATTTCAACGAACGCACGCTTTTTTATCTGGCAGAGGCCTATTGCTCACCCTTTGGAAATACCAAAACCGTGGAATTTATCGAGAATAATAATTTTTCTGCGCTCCGACCAGTGTACGGAATCAATGTCGTTGATTTTGACTTATTTGATCGTGAAAAAGCGGCACTGCGAATTTTCCGTCTATTGGATGAGCAGACACACGAACCCTTTATTGGTCAAGAAAACAGACAATTGCTGATGCTCTGCTTCCTTAGCTTGACCAATAAGAATATCAAAGAAACCAGCGCAGCCCGCCACTGGCAGCATTTTCTAAAAACCGGCGAAGTCACACCAGACGCGCCCGACTATCTCAAAGAAGCCAAACGTAAAATCGATTTCTATTCGCTAAAGGAGGACGAACAGACGATGATTATGAATATCAACAAAACCGAAGCCATCCGAAACGCCGAACTTTCAACTGCGAGAGATGAAGGAATTGAACAAGAAAAATATACCATTGCTCAAAAAATGCTAGCAGCAGACCTTTCCTTTGAACAAATCGCAGAAATCACTGATTTGGAGATTGATGAGATCAAAAAACTAGGGGATGAACAAAAATAAGCTCCGTCAAAGAAAGCACAACACAAAAAGGCAGGAACTTCGAATTCCTGCCTTTTTGCGTTGTGCTAATATAATAAGCTCTGCATTGTTTCTTCTATTAAAGAAGCTCTTTCAACATATCTAACAAAGCTTTGACATCTTCTGGTCGTGTATCGCCCGTTTCGGAATCAATGATTGAACTGTAAACATGAGGAATGACCTTTTTTACCCCAGCATCTAAAGCGATTTTAACAATCTCTTGAAAATTCTCCAAATCGATCCCGCCTGTTGGTTCTAAATAGAAATCATTTTCTGCGCAGGCTTTTGCGACTGCCTCGTATTCTTCTTTATGGGCAAGACCTTTCATTGGGAAATACTTGACCGAACTTCCGCCCATATCCTTCAATAAGGCGATGGCTGTCTCAATAGGAACGATCGCTTCTGCTGTTTGAGAACTCAAAGGTCCTGTGGCGATATTGACATAGCCCACTTTACCGCAAGGAGAAACGAGTCCATTGATTACTGTATTCGCTTGACCTAACAAAGCCCGTGAGGTTCCGACACCTGTGAAGACTTGATTTACATGCTGCGGCTGCAGCACGCCAGAAATTCGGGAAACCATTTGGCTTTGATTTGGATCACCGGCACCAAGTCCGACAGATAACGCATTTTCTGTTGCTTCCTGATATTTTTTCATCGCTTCAATCGCGGCTTCATCGTTGTCATAATTTTTTGACAGCACTCCTAAAACAACGTGTCCTTCTGCCGCTTCGTAACAGTCACGAGCATTTTCGACAGAGTTGGCTAAGACGTTTAAACAAACACGATCTTGATAGTAATTTGGGGTTAAAGACATTTCGATTTGCTCCTTCAATTTATAATTTGATTTGATATCTCTACATGATTTCATTTAATCGTGTAATGATCTTTCCTAGTTCTTCCTCATTGACAGCGCGGATATCAAATTCGATGATGCCATTATTGGCTTGATATTCTCGTGTATAGATTGCAGGATTTTCTGCTTTTAGCGCGTTAATCACTTCTTTCGCCGATTTATTTTGGACTTTTACACTGGCCCGATAAATGTCTCTGCCAGCACCATCTTGAACAGTTTTGGCTTCGAGTCCTTCAATTTTATTAAGCTCTTCAATAAAAGGCAGTAGACGCTGTTTCATCGATTCGCCTGACTCGCTGCCATTCTGCAAGCGATCCTCCAAAGCCTGCGTGAAGCCTAAAATATTGTCTTTGCCGATCTTCATTGCCCGGCCGATTCCTTTGCCCTGCAAGCGAACCCACTCAATATATTTTGCTGTGCCAATCACCAATCCGCTGCTTGGACCTTCAATCGCTTTGGCGCCAGAATAAATGACCAAATCTGCTCCAGCTTGAGTATATTTGTAAAGATCTTCTTCCGCCGCCGCATCAACGATCAAAGGCAGCCCATATTTCTTAGCAACTGCAGCAGCATCAGCAACTGTCAGCATACTTTTTTGTACTGTGTGATGGCTCTTGATATAAAGTAGTGCTGCAGTATTGTCGGTAATCATCATCTCCATTTGTTCGGCTGAACAGCCGTTGGCATATCCCGCCTCAACAACTTCACCGCCGCCTAGCTCTACCATTACTTCAACAGGAGTACCATAATCAACATTGTGTCCTTTCGGCACGAGAATCTCGCGTTTTTTGATCCGATCGGTATAAGGATGATAGACGTGATACAAACTGCCTTGTCCAATAATCGCAGCAACAGATTGTGCGATACCGGCTGAGGCAGAAGATACGATCTGCGCATCCTCAACCTTTAAAAGCTTCGCTAGATAGGCGCCGGTCTGAATAAATAATTCACTCATCTCAAAGAAATGTTCTCCGCCAAAGCGCTGTGCTGCTAAAACATTTTCTGATACTTTTGATACACCTAGGATCGTCATTTTTCCAGATGCATTGATAACTTCCTTTAAGCCAAATTTGTCATAACTAATTGTCATAAATGGTGCCTCCAATAATCGTTTTCACTGGTTTGATCAATTCCTTCGCGGTACGAGTGAAACCATTTGAATCGGTCAATGTCTTTTCTCCGTTGGACAAATCAAAAATCGTTAAATCAGCATCATAACCCGCTGCCAATTTCCCTTTTTTCTCTAAATGGAAATAGTGCGCCGGTACATTTGTTACCTTATCCAAAATCTCTTCCCACGAATATCCTACCACACGTAGCTTTTCCATTGTTGTTGCCAAATCGTAGACAGGTCCATTTTCGCGATTGCGATGATAGATGTCCGTACTAATTGATGTGGCTTTGATCCCTGCTTTTAGCGCAGTCTCTGCAACATGAAAGTTAAAGCTATCCGTACCGTGACCAATATCAAAAACGATGCCTTTTTCATAACCTGCTTTGGCAAAATCCTTGATTTGTTCTGTCTCTTTGTCCAAAATCCCATTCGGTTTGCCATTAAAGCAATGAGTCAACACATCGCCTTCATCCAATACTGCTAATATTTCCTGCAGCTCTGGCGGCGCTGAACCGATATGGATCATTAATGGCAGGTTTTGATTCTTTCGCTGAATATCTTTTGCTAATTCCAGCGGTGTAATCCCATTTTCACCAATAACGGTCTTACTCATTCGCGCTTTGATTCCTACGATAAATTGTGGAAGCTCAACCAATCGATCATGTACAAGATCCGCCTGAATCTTCGTTAAATCAGCTAGTTCATCTTGTTCAACAATACCCCATTTTGAAATATTGATGAGTGCGTAAACATTGGTCTTGACCTTTTTAGACAACTCATAAAAATCACCAATATTTTCTGCACCGGTCGTTCCAGCATCAATCACGGTTGTCACACCTTTAGTTACACCGATTTCATCCGGATAATCATAATAAAGTGTCATTTTTTCATAACAATGAACATGATCATCAATCCAACCGGCGGATACATAATGTTCTCCTGCTAAATCGATTATTTTTTCAGCGGGGGTTTCAATCGTGGTGTCTACATTTAAGATCACACCATCTTTGATTGCTACTTCGACTTTTTCCCCATTGATACGTTTCCCATTTTTGACTAATAAATCAAACATCCTTTGGCCTTCTTTCTACTGCAATGCAACTGGGAAGATCGTACCAAGTACCATCGCTCCAAGAATCGCACCGCCAGCTATAGGTTTTTTCCAAGCGTAAAATCCTAATGCTCCCAATGTTGCACCAATCCCAATCGGAATTGAAGCACCACAAGCGCTCAAAATAATCAGTGGTCCTAAGAAACGTCCTGAAGAATTGCCAGCACCCATCATCACATCAGCACCAAAGGTTGAGTTCGCCTGATTGATGGTGAACTTACGAATCAAAATAATCACGCCACCAACTAATAACCCTAAAACAGCACCTGTTATCAGCGACAAGGCAAAGTTATCGATTGGTGCGCGAATCCCCATACTCAAGAAGATCGCCGGAATTCCGATACCGATCCCCGTTAAAATAGATCCGCCTAAATCCAGAATCCCTACCAAAGAACCTTCCAGAATACGTGCAAATAGAAAGCTTGCACCAAATGCCGCCGCTGCTCCATATGAGCCGCCATCTAATCCTGCCTTCAACATCGCAACAATTGACACTTCATTAAAAGCTCCTACTCCGTGTACGACATACATATGAGTCCCAGCAAAAACCGCCGCTGCCATGATTCCTACGGTGATCGGAAATGCCCAATCCGCATACCAGAAGCTTTTCGCTTTTTTCTCTTCAGAAAGCACTGCTTGTTCTTTTTCCAATTCCTCTGTGTTATCCATGTATTTCCCTCCTGATTAATAAATTACTTTTCAGTAAAAAATATGATTCTCATCACATATTTCAATCTATCTTCTACTCTTTTCAACAATTTTTTAACTAACTCACAATTCAAAAATACTTTAACTCAACCCAAGCATTTTATGGATATTTTCTAACCAGTTTGGTGCTTGTAGTTTGAAACTTTCCAAGACTTGTAAATCGAACCCGCGGAAGAAACCACTCAAAACAAATAGCAAGATGATTGCACCCATCATCATCTTCGTTACTTTTGACCAGCCGATTTCATCGACGCCTTTACCGATCAGGATACCTAATACTACGCCAGGAACGGCATTCCCCATAATCAATTGTGCAATACCGCCAAATAACGTGCCCCAGAAACCCGTACGTTTTCCTGCGTCTAGTGCAGCTAACCAGAAAATGACTGGCATAACAACATTAATCAAGGTGGTGGCCGCTGGGACCAATACGGCTACAGCTGTTACCTGCAAAGCTTCTGGAATAGCTGCAGCAGTTGAATTTAAAAATGCAACAACAAGTGCTCCGACAACAGCACCAACAAAGCCCATTTTCCTAGGATCATGCATCGTTTCTGAAACATTTTTATTTTTCGCTAATAAGACCGAAGCTGCCCAATTGGGAATAATCCGATGCGTAACATCCTGTGTAAATGCGCCTGCTCCAACAGTCGAAGCCCAAGCGTTGAAGAAAAAGCCTAGTCCAAATGAGAAATGCGATGCTGGATCTCCCATACACGCGTTCATTTCTCCCAATGTACGAAAGGCTCCCAAGCCCTGCGTACTTGGAGCATGAAACATCCGCGCTGCTCCCATAGAAGCTGAAAACCCAAGCAAGCCGCCAATGATAATTGATTTAATTAAAATAACTGTAAACTCCACTTCTTTACTTCCTTTCTATTTTTCCTTATATTTTTTTGGAAATAACAGGAATTTGAATACCATCAGGATCATCTGTCATTTCCTTGGTAAATTCTACTTCACCAACTTGAAGCGTTGTTACACTGACCGTTACTTCCAATTCCACATGATAGCTCGTTCTTTTTCTTGGAAAGAAGAAAAAGAGAAAGCGTTCCTTATACGTCTTTTCGATCGCTTTAATCACTTCTACTTCAATCGGTTCAATTCGTAAAATCACTTCTGATTCCTGCATCATCTTCTTTTGGATTTGACCCAGCGCACTAGCAAACGCGTGCTGCTTAGAATCCCCTTCGCCTTCGACTGTCACGATGACTTGTTGGCAATCTTGAATACTCATTTACTCATCTCCCTAATTGTGTTTCTTTTCAAAGGCTTCGACTAAACGTTTGCCTAATTCTTCCTGATCCATAAAACCGAAACCTAAAACCGTTTTGCCATCATTGATCGCTGTGATGCCTTCTTCGATGGAGCGCATGCCATGCCGTTCTGGATAACCGTACTTCGTTGAAGCTGTCAGCGCTCCTGCTCCGCCGCTACCGCAGAATGAAATCCCCATGTCCGCGTTTTCCTGCTGCATCACATCGCCTAAACGCATGTCTGCGCCCATTCCTGGAACAACGACTGCTCTTCCGCCTGCTGCTTCTACCCCTTTTGCTACGTTTTGTCCTTTGCCCATACGGTCTGCAATTACTACTGTGATCATTTATATTTCCTCCTAAAGTTCATTTTGTTTGGCTGTTTCAAAATGGATCGATAAAACATACATCTCATCTTGGGATAAATTATCGATTTTTCTTACAACGCCGTCTGCTAACTGCAATGCTTCTTTTGATACTTCACTGAACATTTCTGGATCAACCTCTGGAATTGTTTCCTGTTCCTTTGAGCGCTTCAACATTTCATTCAAATGATTGATTAGAATTGTCCATTGCAGCTCAGTAGGTTCAATTTTCACTAATGCAAGTTCTTTTTTTAACCAATCAATCAATTCTTCTAATTCTTGTTGATATTCGCTAGTTGATATAATTTGTAACGCCTCTCCAGTCACGGTCATTCATTTCCTCCTTTGATATACGCAAATAGTGCTGTGATTTCTGATTGATTAATCGCTAAGTTGTGTTCGGCAAACAGCTCCTCGATCTGTTTGTTGTATGATGTAGAAGTTGGTAACACTTCATCCACTTTATTTCCTTCCATCATATATTGCTGATCAAAGGTAATTCGATGGACCATTAGAAAGACATGCAATAAGAACGCTTCACGATACTCTTGGTTTAGCTGCTCTTGGAATAGGAGCAATAGCTTTTCGTAAATTGTGTATGCCTGTAAAATCAATTCCTTACTGAAATCTTCTAATGACGTTCGATTTCCTGCCGGCTCCCATCTCACTTTTCTGACACCGTGTTGCGGTGTTTGGCTCAGAATTTTTTTGACTGCTTGTTGAATCTTTTCCAAATCCTGCTTCGTCGGTAACGGATGCACTTTGATAAACTCGCAATCCATTCCTTCAATTGGAAAAATGCTGATGACTAATTCAGGCTCTTTTTGCTTAATGACTTCCTTTGCATTCAGCACCGAAGCAAACGCTGCGATTTCGATATTCGAAAGCTCTTCTGATATTTTCTGCTTAATCAAACTCGTTACACCTAAGCCAGTAGAGCAAACATAGACCGCCCGAACACTGCGCATGTCCGCCGCCTTTTCATAAGACACGAGAAAGTGCAAGGCGATATAAGCAATAAACGAATCATTGATCAGCAAGCTTTTCCCTCGAATCTCACGTCGAACGACCATTTCAATCGCATCGAACAGCTCAGGATACTTTGCCTTGATGTCATCCTTGAACGGATTGTATTCATTGACGAATTTTTGTTTACGAGATAATCGCATCGATAAATGTGCATAGAGATTATTCAGCAACTGTGGATCATTGAAAAAGGAATAGTTGATCTTTTTACTCACCTTCTGAATCAAATTCTCGGTCAACACCATCACATCCTGCTGCAGATCATTTTCGAAGGTATCGCTGTAGATGTAGCGATATTCATCCTCAAATAGCGGCAGCTGGTAATGTGCAAAGACCTGTTGCATCAATAAGTAAGAGAGTTCCTGATGCTCTTTTGGATCGTTCAGCAATTGATAACGGCCAATCGTATATTCATTTTGCAGTCGTATTGTGGCGATCGCTACTCGTATCAGCATGTTCAGCAGTTCCGCGTAATTTAACTCCGCCGTATCGATCTGCTTCAATAACTGTCGCATGTCCGCAAGAACCTGATTAAAAACTTCTTGAAAAGCTGTGCCTTTGGCTGAATAAAGCTCATAGCCTTCCTTTTTTTCACTCTGTAAAAGTAAATCCATAATTTTGTAGATGTCATAATCGGTTAAGTCCTTTTGCAGTACTTCTTCAATCAACAATCGAACCTGATGCTCAGGACCTGTGATCAAAAAACCTTTGCGGGACAAACGTTCAAGCGTCATTCCCTGATCAGTTAGACGTTTTTCCAAAACCTCCAAGTCGTTAAGAACCGTATCCTTGCTGACCATCAAACGCTCCGCCAATTCAAAAGAGGTGATTGCTTGATTTGTCAGCATCAAAAAAATACTTAGGCGGTCCAGTCGCAAGGTTTGATCGGCATACAATTCCAGACGGTCAACATCCATCAGCTCACTTTTCAGCTTGATTCGTTCAGAATCGCTTAGTGTCAACCAAACACCTTGGCTTCTTTTACTTGTCAAATCCTGATTTCGCGCCTTTAGCCACAAACGAATCGTGTCCAAATCATATTTTATTGTGCGTACGCTTACATTTTGCTGAGTAGCCAATTCCTTTGTAGTCACCGGTTGCGAATCCTCAAGCAATTGAAGCAATACTTGGATCTGTCGTTTCGTAATCTGCTGCATGATGCTCTCTCCTTACACGTTTAACTATAGTCATTTATTTCTCCTTCAACAATATGAAATGATTGCACTTACTCTAGTGCAAAAAATCCATATTTTATAGGATATAGAGTGCCTTCGAGTAAAAAATAAAGTATAGTAAAGCAACTTTATCGTTAATAACTGATATACTCATTGCACTAACCACTTCATAAGGTATCATCTTTTACCTTAAAAATGTCCGTTTATTCAAAATATTTTTTTTCCATAAAAAAACGGACATATTCCTTCTAAAAAAGGAAACAGTGTCCGTTTAGCTTGATTGATTCTTAGTGAGATCGTTCATAATGAGGCTTGATTGCTTCAGGCAGCTCATTCGGTGTAAGGTTTTTGAGCCGCTCTTCATTGCCAAACTTCATGGCTTCATCATAATACCAACACTTGTAGTGAATCATATCGAGTACTTTATTCAACTTGGCGATTTCTTCTTCAACTGCTGCTTTTTGTTTCTCAAAAAGTTCCCTGCGTACTTCAAAAGTCTGACTTCCTTGCTTGCTCCATTCCATGAATTGTTTGATATCCTTGATTTCTAAACCAGATTTCTTTAGACATTCAATAACTCTAAGAGCTTCTAATTCACTGTCTGAAAATTTGCGAATGCCAGATACTCGCTGAATGTCTGGAAACAAACCTTCTTTATCATAATACCTCAGCGTAGATACTGGTAAATCAAACATTTGAGAAACTTGACCAATAGTATACATTATTTTACCTCTTTCTATTCCGCTTCTCAACTTAAAGTCAAGTTTAGGTATCACTATAATAATTTGTTCAATTAGTGGTTGTCAAAGATTTTTCTATACATAATCCTTGTTTAGCTTATAAACCAAACGGATTTTAATGTCAGAAAAAGAGATCGTGCCATTCTCTTCTCCTGTTTTATTGAGTTGTTCAATTCGAGTCTATGTCATTTTAGAATTATTTCATCAGTTTCCGCAGAACATACGATAATCCAAACCACAAGAAGAGACTAACGATGATCGTAATAATCCAGCCAAAAGCATTGTGCTCCAATGGTAGCGGCATGTTCATTCCGAAAAAGCCAGAGACGATCGTAGGAATCGTCAAAAGAACCGAAAGAACAGTCAAAATACGCATCGTATCATTCAAGTTATTATTCAAAACATTGTTATAAGTGCCTGAAAGCTGCTGTAAAATCTGCGATGACAGCTTCGTCATCTCCACTAATTGCTGCGCTTCAATCAGGACATCATCTAAACGTTCCTTTTCCTGATCACTTAAGCGACGATAGATGCCATGGCTTTTGATTTGTTGCACTAATAGCACATTTTGCCGCGAAGCTGTTACAAAATAAACAATTCCAGTTTCTAAATCGGATAGCAGCAGCAAATTTTGCTTCGTCGTTTTTTCTTTTAACAAATTACTAATACGTTTGCGATCGCGATCCATTCCTTCGACAAATGGGAAATACTGCTCCGAGATAATGAAGAGACTGCCAAATAGCAGCTCAAACAGCGTGCTCTCGGGATTTTTTTCTAAATAATTTTTAATTTCAAAGTACAAATATTTCGTTTGCTGATTGGTCACTGTAATTAGTGTTCGATTTACAACGATAAAAGTCATCGGTACTGTCTCATAATGATTGTCGATCTTGCGCCGATTCGGTGCGTTAAAAATCAGCAACAGGACATCCGTTGCTTTATCATAATCTAAATGAGCACGTTCGTTGCGGTCCAAGGAATAATCCACAAATTCACGATCGATTCCATAATCCCGATAAAGGTTCTTTAGTTCGTCTGTATTTTCCGCATCGATGTTGATCCAGCTGTTCATCTTATTATTGAAAACTTCTTTTGTATACATAGGCCTGTCTCCTAGCTATCGTTCATTCCGTCTGCATTCTATCATAGAATATGTGGATATACTAACAGAGTTTATAGTGGTTTTAGCGATGGGATCAAAATTAATTTTGGTGTTTCTAGGTGAGTAGTTCTATCAATATCTAAAAAAACAGTTTTGGTTCATGTACAATAACATCATTCTGAAAAAAACTCGAGAATATTTTTCTTAGCTCCATCAAGGAAATCCTACATAACTTCTTAATCAGTACCATCTAGTTATCCACTTGTGGATTTTGTGGAAAATGTGGAAAATCCCGATACTTTCCTAACGAATTCCACAGAAACGAGCCATGCTCCAAGTTATCAACAAAAGAAAATCGACAAACTTACTACTACGATTGCTAGGAATGGGGAATTTCCGGCTTAAAACAATGATTAGCATCCTACTTATCCCTTTCAACTCCACGTGTGGTAAAGACCTTTTGTGTACAAAAAATAAAAGGCGAAAGATGCGCATTCATCTTCCACCTCTTATTTATGACTATCTACGTGCATAAAGCCCCAGTTTGTCGGCATATAGTAACCATCTACCGCCATGTTTTTCAAATCGCTGGAGACTAGCTGCCCTGTAATGTAGTATATCCTTTTTGCTTTACGTTCAGCCTCACCGAGTTTTGCCAACAGACCATTTAAGTCGTATTCAGGCATCAAAAAATAATGAAAATTGAAGCCCTTCAAGCGTTCATGTGTGATCGCTCCTTCAAAGGTCAATAATTTTTGTAATTCTTCATCACTGAAGGCCAAGTCTGTCGATTTTATGGTCAAGCCCTTGTATTCAAATGAATCTGCCATTGTGCCACCCCTTCGATTCATTTTACCACATCCGAAAAAGTGTAACTACCCTTTCAGCCATTCGCGAGCGTTTTGAAGTTCGTCCATCGAGATTTGATGACCGTGGGGTGTCTCAATAACGGTGATATCGGCATCGCGATCGCGAAAGGCCGCGACTAATTTCGCAAAAGAAGCATCGCTAACGATTGGATCATTGTCTCCGCCATAAGAAACCCAAACCTTTTTATCGATTAAAGGAAACGATTGGGTGTGAACCTCTAATGACATTGGATGGAAAAAGATACCTTTGTTTAGCGTCGTTTCACGTTCCAGCAATAGATGCGCTGCGATATTTGCCCCATTTGAGTACCCGACTAAGATCCATTCCTCCAAGGGGATTGCTTTTTCTTCGCTGATCTCCTTGATCACTTCCAGTAAATCATCTGTT
This sequence comes from Enterococcus raffinosus, assembly GCF_018917525.1. Taxonomy (GTDB): domain Bacteria; phylum Bacillota; class Bacilli; order Lactobacillales; family Enterococcaceae; genus Enterococcus_A; species Enterococcus_A raffinosus_A. The sequence goes on from NZ_JAHLOS010000007.1 coordinate 68,296, forward strand.
TCCTTTTCTAAACTTTCAAAATCAAATTGATTCAAGCCATTGCGTTTGAAGAAACGATTCATGCCATCCTCTACGATCTTGCCACGAAAGGATAAAATCGTACTATCTGCATCTAAGTATTTGGCCAATTCAATTAACGATGTTTCATCGCCGCCTGTTCCATGAAGCAAAATAAACTTTTTTCCCTCTGGTTTTCCTGCTTGATAAAGATATTCCATCTTCACACACCTCACTTACTAATTGTAAGTTAACATGAATTGTTACTAGGAACAACTTTTTTGATTAGGCTTTTTTATCTTTACGCTTGATCCTTAAATAATTTAATAAAACCAATAATACCATTACAGCAGTGGTTATCAAGACTGCTTTCAATAAGATACGATCCTCTTGACTGATTTTCTTTTTTTTCACTTTTTTCTGGGCGTGGTAAGGCACTCTTTTTCCCCGCACTAATAAGCGATGAGAGTTGACCCCATAAGGAGTACACGTCAACAAGGTCGCATAGTCTTTTCCCTTGATCGCCTTCAACGCTTCCGTCTGTTCAGGTTCGATCACTAGGATTTGATCAACTTCATAGGCGAAAACTTTATTCAATACATGAATATAAAAATGATCTCCCTTTTTCAGTTCGGTCAGATCAGTAAATAACTTAGCCTCCGTCAATCCTGTGTGTGAAGTCAGCACAGTGTGGGTTCCTTCACCGCCGATCGGCATAGCCGAGCCTTCCAAATGCCCAACGGCTTTTCTTAATACACTGTCTTTTGTCCCATGGTAAATCGGTAAATCGACATCAATTCTTGGAATTTTAAGCTGCCCCATCGTTCCCTTGACATTCAACACGCGATAATAATTATCCGGCATAACGATGCCAGAGCCTGGGATAAAAGGATCATGAGCTGGCTGACCCAAGAGATTCTCGTTATAGATTTGAGCCGCTTGAAAAATATCAGTGATTTCTTCTAGGGATAATTTATCGACATTTTTTTGATACGTCTCGGCTACTTTCGTCGCATTTTTTTGATTCAAGTAATTTCCGATAAAAGGATAGGCAATGACGCCGATCCCCGTTACTAATAACAAAATAATCAAGATCGCCCGCTTCATCGCATAATCCTTTCTATCAATTTCTCACTAATTGTTGATCACTTCCGACAAATTCTATGTAGTAGAAAGGCCGAGCCTTTTGACTCGGCCATCTATTTAAATCCTTTAAGCGTTCTTTTTGTTCTTATTCATTGTTAAAATCACAGCTAAGCCGATCAGAACGATCCCTACTACCACTAACAACATCGTTCCGATGCCACCAGTGTTTGGCAGCGTGAAACCTTTTTTATTGATGACCGTTTCAGATAAAACATAATTTGTTAAACCAGATTTAAACGTCACTTGAACTGGTGAACCTAGCAAATTATATTCTTTTGGCGCTTTGGTTTCGACAACCCAGTAACTATTCCAATTAGTATCAGTTCCCGAAACAGTATGAGTTTGCAATCCTTCAAAAGAAGTTGCGTAGAAAGTTGTGCCTTGTAGACCTAGGTTACCTGCAACAGTTTCATAGGGACGAACGACCCATGGGAGGGCAGCAGCATATCCTGTATCATCTTTATCAAGAATATCAACGATATATGTGTTTGTTGAATCAAGCTTAACCTTCAAGAAATCTCCATTATTTGCATTGGTATCGTCAGACGCTAACTGGAACTCCGCACCTTTTAAATCAGTTGAGCCATCAGAATCTTTCTTGTCGATCACGATTTCTCCGGTATCAACTTCAGATGGCGGTGTAGGAACTTTTTCAGTTCCTGTAGTAGAATCATTTTCAAATTCGATGTTCGCTTCATTTTCGATGATATTTTCTAAATCAGAAGCGATGTTCCCATTTACTGTTGTCTTAAACGAAACAGCTATTTTTACAATATTTGTATCTGCTGCTAACTTAGCGATTCCAGCAGGAGTTAGAGAAATAACGATCTTTTCTTTGGTCCCAGGACTAGCAGCTGTTTGACTTACAGTATAATCGACCGTTTTATCTAAAGTAACTAATGAAGTATCACTAGCATCAAGACCCTTTACGACCGCACTTGCATTAATATCACCAGAATCAAATACATAGTTCAAACGTTTGTCTAATTCATCGGTAATATCAAATTTAGAATAAGTACCGATATCCGTTGGTACATTGGCAGTAATTGTCCACTCAACTTCATCTCCGACATTAACGGAGGGCTTGTCCGGTTTCTTTTCTGGATTCAGTCCTTGGTTTTTCGGATAGACATGGACGTCATCATTCCAGCCGTCACCTGCAGTATTTGTCATTGGAACAGCTACGATAAATGGTTTTGAAGCTGAAGTGATTACTTTATCCTTATTTCCATTTCCTTGGACTTCGTATCCTGTAGAAGCTGTCAAGTTTTCTTCTACATAGTAGTAGCCAGCATCAAGACCAGAAAACTTCAATTCGCCACTAGCGTTAGTTTTACCATCAGCATAAGTTCCATCAGCTACTTGCTTTACTAATTTGTATTTGTATTCTGTACCACCTTTTTTTACAGTTAATTCGGTACCGCTTCTTGAATATGTCCAACCGTCTTTATCTGATAGCGGTGTTTCTGGTGTTGAAGAATCATTAGGTGTCATTGAATATACATCAAATTGAATCCCTTTAACTGGAGGATTACTTGGTGGCGTGGTTAACTCAGTACCATCGCCCTCAGCTTTCACATCATCAGCTGTTTCTGCCCAATACTTATGAATCGTTAGATCCCCTTCAGTTGGTCGGATAGCTTCATCTGCTGCATATCCAGCCATCGCTCCACCTAATGTAGTTGATAAAATGAATAGTACAGCGATTAGTTTACTTAATTTTTTTCCCATCTTCTTTCCCCTTTTTCATTCGTTGTTTTATTTTTTTGATTTTGCAAAATGATGATCGCCGAACCCAGTAATACAATGCCTAGTACGACTAAGATCATCCGCATATATCCGCCAGCTCTAGGCAAGCTATTCTTCAAATAGTTCGGCAAGTAATACTTGCCACTATCTACTCGAAATGCTGGTGGCAGCGGATCACCTCTTCCACGAATCGTTTCAATCTCACCATAAAAATCTATGGTCACGATCCAATGTCCCAAAGGTAGTTGATAGCCCGAGATTGTTTTAGTTTCCATCAGCAGATAATCTCCGCGGGATAGATTGTCAAATGTGACCTTCCCCTTATCTGAAGCATTTGTACTGCTGATTTTTTCGATTGGATTCGCCATATCCCATTTAGTATCTGAGGCCGTTGGATCTTCACTACCAGTGGTTCCTTGCTCGCCTTCTTTTGTCTTATAAAGAGAGAAATGAACGCCGCCAAGCGGATTTTGTTTCTCGTCTTCCTTGGTAAAGCTGATCGGTTTCGCTTTGTTCGTCAGATAGAGTTCTGTTTTGTTAGCGCTGATTTTGTGACCCGGATCATCGCCATCAATAACAGACCCTCCTTGAATAATCTTATATTTCACATCAAAGATTTCGAATTGTTGAGTGGTCGTATTCCAGGCCGTCTTAATAAGCCAATACCCCTCTGCTTTTTGATAGCCGCTGTAGGTACTTGTTTCACGAACAACATACCAGTCATAATTCTTATCATCAGCACCGTTTAAACCCGTCTGTCCGATCGTCGCGAAGTAGCCTTGATTATCCGTAGCGGCATCCGAGTTTATTTTCGTCCATTGTCCCCATGAGTATGGATAATTCTCATAGAAATAACCGCCAGCATTCCAGCGATAAATTTCAAATTGTACCTTTTGTTTGTCCGACGATGGCATCGGTTCATCCTGTTCATTGACTTTGAATAAAGAAATATCCGGCTTGCGATTCTTGAGGATATATCGATTACCATTTGTCTCACTAGGTTTCTCGAAGTCTGGCTTGTCTACCTCTGTTCCGTGTGCCCAAGAAGGCGTTGAGAAAATGAGGTTCGTACTCATTTGAACACACCAATATACTTCACGATAGGTCGTAAGATTTGTGGGAGGTTCATTATTTGGTAAAACATACTCTGGATACGTCCCAACCTCTACGATTGCATAGTACTTGGTTAAATCGTCAATTTTAGGAACCCGAACTCTTCCTAGTGCATCAGTAGTTAAGGGTTCCTTATTCACTTTAGTCCAAACCTCAGGCTTCGCTTTTGGGCCATTCCCAATATTGTAGGGATTACTTTCACTCCATTTTCCATCCCACTCATAAATATCAAACGCAACCTTCAGCTCCCGCCCTTTTTCGTCGTACAGCTGATGGCCGTTCGAATCAACAGATGGCATCATCTCACCATTCATTCCCTGTTTATAGAAGGTGAATGGTACTTCTGCCGCAATCGTATAATACAATTGCAATTTCAACTCGCCATCTTCGGTTATCGTGCCTGTTATCTTTCCGTAATCAATCGACAAATCTTCATCATATTCATAGGACTTCAGTAAATCCATCAAGGGTTCGCCGACGACTTCTTGTCCGAGATAGCCCGATTTCTCCTCTGTCTGTCTCAGCTCAAAATTTTCTTTTGCCGTATTTCCTTCACTTTTCTGAACGTAATGCTCTACAGTATATTTCACTTGGGGAAGTTTTTTATTCCATACCGTGACTGTTGGTCCTCTTGACGTTGTTGAAGGGATATCAAAGGCATCTGATACTACTGCGTTTGCTGTTTCACTCCAGTTTGGCGATTCTTTTTCATCATAGCCAGCTGCTGACTTCGTCTCAACAAATCTGTAAGTACCATTTGCTAATCCTAATTCTCCAAAATCTACTTTTACCAAGCCATTGACCGTTTTCTCAACGGTAGCGCCATTTTCTACTTCGTAATACTTGATTCCATCTGTTATGAAGAGCAATAGATCATCATTTTTCTTAACATCTTTCCAATTGCTACCGTCTTTTACTTGGAGCTTAAACTCAGCACCATTGATTGGAACATATTGATCATTTTCATCTCGCTCAACATCAAACTTTTGCAGCAGTGCTTGATTGGCATTCAAGGTAATACTCCCATAAGGATTTTTTAATTCTGCTGTAGCCCCATCTCTTTTTGGCATCGCTTCAGGTTGATTGCGATTCAAAGTCAAAGCACTATGAGTATAGATCGCTGATTCATTCCGTACAGATCCGGATGGGGTGCTTGGAGGGTAACGAACCGTCAAAGAAATGTTGTATGCAGCACTTTTACCGCCAATAACATTGGAATCCCCAAAAGTAATTGAATAATAATTTTCCAATAGTTCGCGATCTTCTTCAGCGTAATAACCGCGTTTGATGGAATAATCAGCCGCTTTTGCTGCAAACTGAGTGATTTGAACAGATTGTCCAGATTTAGGATTTGTGATTACCCGGCCTGTATAGGAGTCATTGGTAAGATCGCTTAGTCTTGCTTGCTCATTTCCGACCTTTTTCATCGAGCCATAATGCATCATCACAGTCGATACACCTGACGCTTCTTTATACACCCCATATTGGTAGGGTAACGATTGAATCCGAGCTTTGAACTGTGCTTTCGTCTCACTAGCTCCCTGTGCCAAAAGAGTAAAGCCAGTGCCCTGCTTTGGCTGCTGTGTCTCGCTATTATCGGAGCTTCCTCGATACGTTGGACCACTGCCGTAATCCGCAAGCACAAACGATTGAAAAGCGGCTGTCGAAGATGGATACACCCCTTCTTGCTTCGCATAGTTTTCCTGCGTCAGCCCAATCGGGATCGGAATATAAGCTGCAATTGTCAGCGTCGTCATTTCCGCTCCTGCTGGAAGTTCATCCTCAACATAGCCGCCTAATTCACCACCGCCTTCTTTTCCTGCTGGTGCAAAAATATCTGTATAGTTCGTGCCCCATGGATGCCAGACATCCCTTCCTGGTTTGTCCGTGTAGAAACCTTGATACTTATTTCCTACCCCGCCGTTCACGTTATAATCTACTTCATCTCCGCCCAGCTCCACATTAGCGGCTCCATTAAACTGAATGCCCCACTTTAAAGAATTATTCGAACCAGCAGAACCATATTTATAGGAAAAGCCATTCGTAGCATTCAGCGCGATTTGATTGAAGGTTATACTTTTTGAAAGCCCGGCACCAGTTGTATCCCGGCCAAAGGTGACATTTTGAACGCTTTCTTTTGTTACATAATTCATAAATCCAGTAAAATTTAATTCTGAGGTAAGCGTATTGATATGAAGTTGATCTACATCCTCCAAGAACTCAACACGAATTACCTGTGTTTTCCCATTGACTGAATTTTCAACTCGATACCTATAAACAGCGTTGACGCCATCGCTCGTCATCATCGTTTGCCATTCCCCCGGAACCGCATACCAATGTCCTGTATCCCGGTTTTCATTTTGTGGAATCTCCAAAATGAAGTGATCGCCCGGTAAAATATTTCTGCCTAACTTCTCTGGTGATATCATCCAATTGAAATAGAAATTGTACGCTTGATTTGAAACAGCATTGCTTTTCGGTTCGACAGTTAGTGATTCCTTTACACCACCTTTTTCACGATACAGCTCCCAATCAGTGACAATAACCGAATCAAGAATATCTTGAGCTACAGCCCTAGTTTCATGAGTAATTTGATCGTTCTGTTTGTCATTCACAGGCTGTTTCTTGCTTGTCTCGCTTGTACTAGAATCTAAAACAACAGAGTCCTCAGAACTTTCAGTATTGACTGAATTCATACTCAGATCAGACTCAAGAATGGACAAACTATCACTGCTGTTCAGCGTTTCACTTTCAGGTTGATAAGAAGGGTTCTTCTCATTTGTTTGGCCAGATGAGAGAATCGGAGATACTGAGGAGAATAGACAAAAGAAGATTGCTACTAGAACCATGATTTTCCCTGTATTCCATTTTTTCCTGATCATCGTTTGGCAGCCCTCCTTCAATTCATTTTATTATTCTTTTCTTAGATAATTAAAGTCATGTTATAAAAAAAAGAATTTCATTAACGGAAATATGACTTTTATAATTTAATTTTACTATTATCTTACTAAATATTCAAATGCTTTTACATAGTAATATAGATTGAGAACTACAATGGAATTATTTATTACAAATAAATGTTTGAATTTTCAGAAAATAAATAATGCCATTAAAAAATGGCTGGGGAAAAATACCCAGCCATTAGTATCTCGTTTGTACTATTCTCTTTTTAATTTGTAAAGAAAATAAATAGCCAATGATGCAACCAGTGAAGTTGGTGATGATATCCCAAATATCAAAGGTACCGATGTAAAAGACATATTGGATCGTCTCGATCCCGATGATCGTGATCAGTGCTATGATTGCCGCTTCCAGCGGCTTCGCCCGCAGACCATATAGACAACCTAATGGAATAAAATAGCCAATATTCAATAACAATTCAACAACCTGTTGCTCATTATTCAAAAACAATTCAAAGGGATTCATGTTAAACGAATGATAAGCCCGTGCCTTCGTGAAAAGCATGATGAACAATAATAAAAAGTAGCAGCTGTAAAACAGATACAGATAGATATTCCACAAACGTCGCTGCTCCCACTGCCAATAAAACAGCCATAAACTCAAAAAGATGAAGACCCACAACGCCTCATCCGTATGCTCAAACCGCTGTGCCATCGAATCCAAGCGGGGATAATTCTGGAGCGTTGGCATGACCAAATAGTATACCATCCCATAACTCAGTATAAAAGACACGATCCCTGCAATGATTTTCTTCATTTGATCCCCTCCTCGACAGTCTTATAGCAAACTATTATATCGAAACATTTCAAAGGGAACATTAAAAAGAACACTTCGCAAGAAAAGTTTAATGAAAGGCACTGTCACTATAGACTTCATTCACTGCAGCACCACTACAAAAGATTATTTATAAAACTAATAGTAGACTAGTGCTGTTTTGAAAAGTCTTTTGTAATAATTATTCTATAAGTAATCTATTAATTATCCATATTGTTTTATTCATTCGAAACAAGTGTCTGAAGAGCATCATTCTTTTGAATACGGTCTAACAGTTCTGGATTAATTCGGTATCCTTTTCCCCATAAGGTTTGGATCGCTTTATGGGTTAAGTTCGTCTGTTCAAACTTATTCTTGATTCTAGTGATTGTACTGGACAATGAAGCCAAATGTGACTTATTAACTTCTTCATTCCAAATTTTATGACAGATTATTTCTCGAGTAACTACCTTATTTCCTGCTTGAAAAAGGATATATAGAATCCTCATTTCGGTCTGAGACAAATGATGCATCACCTCTAAAAATTGATAATTTTCTTCCGGGGAGGAAATATTTTTCTGCAATGCGTTGGGGCGGATCATAGAAACTTTATCTGACAACTGTACATATTTCTTAGCTTCATAAGAGAGCCTTCCCGAATCCTTTTGAGGTTTCAATGCAAATAAGCACTCCCGTAGCTCATCCACTGAATCTTCGTTCGAGATGATCGCATGAAGAAGTTCTTCTTCCAAGTACTGATGATCCATTTCAGTGACTTTGGTTTCTACTTTTCGAATGATACGAATAGAATGATCCTTTATTAGCTGAATAATTTCTATTACTTCTGACTCACAAATTGATTCGCTTAAAATGATATATTGGAAATACTTAAAAAAATCCGCTAGTTCTACTCGTTGACTAAAATTTTCAAATACTTTTGACGAACAATAAACTTCATAATTTAATGTTTGAATTTTTTGCTGAATTTCCTGCTCAGCTAAAATATTCTTCGTTAGAATCAACACCTGATTCATTCAAATCTCCCCTTTTTTAAAAAAGCTTGATACTTATATAATGATTCATATAATTCGTTGAAACACTATGTACAAGGAAACAATGAAGCTATAGTTCCCATCTACATTGTTTCCTCCATTTAAACACTGATAACTAACAATTGTTTTTATCGCTATTATTGATATTCTTTACGATTTATCACAGAGACTTTTGGATACTCATAACGTCCTTTGACTTCCTCTAAGTCTGGAACATCACTTTGGGCCAATTGATCGACTCTGCTTTTCAGTTCTTCGTAAATACTTAGAATTGTTTGGCGCGATTCGTCCACCTCGCAAGAAATTTCCCTTGCCCGATCATGGATCGTTTGTAATTCTGCTTCTGAATCCTTGACGATGCGCTGCGCATCCATTTTTGCTTTTTCCACCATTCGATTCGCTTGACGTCGTGCGGATATTAGAACTTCACCAATTTCATGTTGCGAATGGACTGCTTCTTCTTTTAATTGCTCATTTTCTTTTTTCAGATTGCTAAGCTGTTGTTGTAGATCTGAAATAACCTCACTTTCAACAATGGAATCTTCATGCCTCTGATCCTCGATTAATTGTTGAACTAGTTCTTCTTTTTCTAGTATCGTTTGGTCTTTATCAGCTATTAACTGATCTAGTTGTGCAACCAATTCTTCTTTTTCATGCAGATCATTGACTAAACCGTCCATTTGTCGCTCATATTGTTGAAGTGATTCCTGATGTTGCAGTTCGTCATCTTTTTGACCCATGACAAATTCGTGAATTTGTTGTTTCGCTTCTTTCAGTTCATCTTCCATTGTCTGATAGTTCTTCAATGAGTCTTTTAAAGAGGTAACTTCCTCTTCCGCTTGTTCCAGTTGTTCCTTCAAATAGCCAGTCTCTTTATTGTCCTGCAAGCGTTGAATCTCTTGCCGGTTTCGACGAACTTCCGCTTCTAAATCTTGGATTTGTCGACGATTATCCGCTTTCTCTTCACCGGTTCGTAGAAGCGCTTGTTTGTATTTTTCATTTTCTTTCGTTAATCGTTGAGCCTCTAGTGCCGTATCTCTTTTGACCTGTTCGATTTGCTCATCTTTTTCTAAAATGGTTCGTCTTAATTCTGAGACTTCATCACTTTGTCCTCGGGGCGTTCTTTCAACTGTCGTGTTGGGGTTCTCCTCAATCATTACTTCTTCTTCTGGCACAGAATTGATTTCATCAATAATATTCTTGTTGAAAAACCAGCCATTCTTTTTTTGTTGTGCTGTCATATTGTTTTCTCTCCTCTTTCTTTACTCTTCTTCTTGGATCAATGTAAATTCTTCATCCGCACTCTCGCGAGAGAAAGTACAGCTATACGTTTTTTTCTTATTTTTGTCGTTCATCAAGTTCATTTGGAACGTGATCTGGGTTAGTTTGGATACATCCTTTGCTTCCTTCGCAAAAGCTTTGATATTGTCCTTGATCTGTTGTCGATTTTCCTCACTACCAGAATCACCCGCTAAAGCGATATTCAAGGTCTGTGTCGGAATATCCAACACAATCAATGTTGTGGAAAGTCCAAAGTATGGACTAACCTTTGTGGAAAGGTCACTTTCTATTTCGTACTGTTTCTCTCGATTTTCTTCTGCGAATAATTCCTCCCATGGATACTCCTTCAAGCCAATCCCCTTATTCGGATAAACCTTGATGGGCAGTTTTGTTATAATTTGTTTCTGTTCCTTTTTAATCGTGTACAGCTCGTCTTTTAACTGATTGGTCCGTTCGGTTACAACGTGCAATTGATCTTCCATCTGAAATAGTCCATAAGTGGCTAAAAGTAACCCTGCCGCTAAGAGAATGGTCAGATACAATAAAGCCGAAACATGCTTGCCCTGTTCCGCTTGTTTGACAACCTCCAATTTTCGTCGAAAGGACAGCGGTGTGTTCGGTGGTAGCTTAAGCCTCTGTAATTGAATCTTAATAACCATTCGACGAAACCAAATAATCAGTATCAAAATGACCAGCGCAACGCTAATCCAATTTATGATCAAAATAGCTATATCCCCTTTTTTTTATTTGATTTCGTGATTAATCAAAATAATCAGCTAACTTCTGGTCCTGTTTATTTTTCTTTATCTCTTTTAACAGCGTACCGTTCGACAATGCTTCTACTTTAAATTCCAAATCATCATAGATAGAAAGGACATTTTTCCGCGACTCGGATACCTCAATCAAAATTTTCTTCGCTCGGTTACTGATGTTTTCTAATTCTAACTCGGCGGAACTGATTAGATGTTTCGCCTCAACTTGTGCTTCCTCGATGGTACGATTGGCTTGTTTTTTGGCTGAGATCAACACTTCCCCGATTTCTTGCTGCGATTGGACAACTTCTTTTTTAAGGCGTTCATTTTTCTCAATCAATTCTTCCACTTGTTTTTTCGCTTGAATCAGTTCAAGACTTTCTTCATCGGCCTTTTGCTCTTTCAATTTGCTTAATTCAATTTGAGCATCGGCTAAACGACTGGCCAAGCGTTCTTTTTCGGCCTCTAGTTGTTCCAATACACTATTTTTTTCTTCTAGTTTTGCAATCTCCTCATGGGCATCAAACAAGGCGCTGTTAAGGGCTTCTTTCTCAGCCGCAAACTGTTCCATATCTTCAATCGTTTCTTCTTCCACCTGTTCTCCCGGTAGTTGTCCTTGTTCATCAATCGCCATTTGTGATTCCTCCAATGCATTTTCAAGCTTTTGAGCAACCTGCTCTTTTAACTGTTGGATTATTTTTTTGTATCTCGTATTGTCTTCTTTCAGTTCCTTCAACTCTGTCGAAATTTCTTGCTCTTTTTCTTCAAGCAGCTCATTCAGTATATCGTTCTCCCCTTGAAGTTCCACTAGCTTTGCTTCATTCTTTTGATTGATCATATGTAACTGTTGATAATCTTGTTCCAAATCATGATAGTGCGTTTTTAACTGATCAAATCGGTCCTTCTCTTCTTCATAATCCTCTTTGATCTGAACCAGCTTTTTTTCTTTTCCACTCGTTTCTGCCTGTAACTCTTGGTATTTTCTTTCGTATTCTTTGAGCTGTTGGGTAAGCTCTTTTAAATCAACGACCTCTGTTTCTTTATCTGCTGCTTCTTTTTTAAGTCGTTCGATCGTTTCTGTTAATTCTTTCTGCTTTTCTTCAAGTTGTTGTTGCAGCTCAGCGATAGTCGCTTCGATTTCTTTTTTCTCTTCAACCATCTCAGTAACTTTTGTCTGCCATTCTTCATCACGGTCGTTTAGCGCATCTTCCATTCGTATCCGTTCAAAAGACAATTTTTCACTTAATGTCTCATTTTCCATTTCTAACTCATGGATACGAATTTCTGCTTCAGCTTTTAATTGATCCAACTCTGCTTGGAGCTCCTGGATTTCTGCCTGTTTCATAGATTGGTTGGATTCTACGGCTTCTTCTACTTCTGAATTTCCCTGCCTCTGAATCAACTCTCCCAATTCAGCTTCTGATTCTTCTTCTATTTCGAAAACTTTATAATCGTCCCCTTGCGAGTCGTTATAGAGTTCTTCCGCATTCAACTCTTCTTCGGTAATATCATTGATGAATTCTTTCAATGATTGCGTTGATAGCCATTTTCGCCTTTTTTTATTCTCTGCCATTAGCCTTTTCCACCATCATTCTTTAGATTCTGTTCAGAGTCATTCTTCTTAGTGAACTCATCCCCACTTTTCTCACGGGAATAATTCACGCTATACACGATTTGCTTTTCTTTATCAACAGAAGTGACCATCCGAACATGAATGTCAGCCAATTCGGAAATCGCTTCAGCTTCTTTCGCAAAGTCATCAATATTTTTTTTGATCGTTACCTTGCTGGCATTGTCTTCTGCTTGCCCTTTTATTTGAAGCGTTAACGTTTTGGGAACAGATAAGGATACAACCGTATTCATTGAACCAAAATAAGTACTTGTATTTTGCGAAATCGCTGATTCAATTTGTTTTTGTACAGTTGAATCTTTGTTTAATTTGTCCCATTCATACTCCTTGAGCCCAATTCCCTCTTCTGGATAATTTTTCAAAGGAATACTGGCAATTACTTTTTTCTGTTGACTCTCTAAATTTTCTATTCGATTTTCTAATTGAGCCTTCTCTACTCCTATTCTCTGGTAATCATTTGATAAGATCAGAAAAGAAATAATCAGGAGCATCAAGGCAACTCCAATTGACAAACAAATAAATAACAAATAGCGAATGTGTCTCACTTGTTCAATTTTCCTTAGATAATTGACTTTTTTTCGAAATAAAGGAGATTGATCCACACCTTTTTGAACCCTAGTGAGTTGTAAATCAAAAATGAGTCGAAAAATAATAATCACGAAAGTAATGAGAACAAAACCCGCACCAATTATTCCTAATATGAACATCTTTCTTTCCCCTTTAGCGAGATATTCTCCATTCACTTTCTGCTTGTTTTTTGATCAGAGACGGTAAATGGAATTGGACTGTCCCCTCAACCATTTTTTTATCAACGAATCCAAACGTTCGGCTATCCTTTGATACATCAATATGATCGCCTGTTGTGAAATAATATCCCTTTGGAATCTTCGTTAAGTGTTGAAACTCTTCAGCCACTGCTGGAGAGAGTTGAAACGTATAGGTGGTTTCAAAGTCTCCGTATTCTCCAATGTTCAGGACCATTCGATCATTGCGGATGAACATCGTGTCTCCTGGCATCCCAATTACTCGTTTGACAAATTTCCCAGATTCTCCTTTGACTGAAAAAGCAATCACATCATATCGCTGAATTGAATCACTTTTTTTCACGAGAACCATGTCTTTTTCTGTCAATGTCGGATTCATAGAAGTGCCTGAAATGGGATGAAAACTATATTCTCTTCGTACGAGTTGTCCCGAAATAAACATCACCACCAGTAATAAAAGTGTCAAAATGGTCAGTATCAGACTTTTTCCGATGGATCGTTGTGGCGGAATTTCTTCTTTTTTCGTTTGACGTGATCGAACAGTTGCCATAAGTTACGGTGCTCCTTTTTTCTTACTTAGCTTTGATATATGAAACCTGATCAGAGGTCGCTAATGCGGTGTCAATGACGCGGTACGAAATAACTGTTCCGCCATAAACATTCCCTTCTGAGATCAAGATCCCTTCTGGACGAACAACCTCCACGAACGCCACATGTCCATAACGTGGATCTGAACCGGCAGTGCCCGGTTTGAAGGAAATCAGCCAACCGGCCTTTGGTTTTTGACTGACTTCATAGCCGAGCGCCTTGCCTTTGGTTGCCCATTCGCCACCGTTACCCATGTAATCATCAACCGATTTGCCTAATTGTTTGACACGGTTAAAGGCATACCAGGTACATTGACCAACTGGATAAGAACCAGAGCTGTTGTAATTCACCCCATTGTAATCGGGATATTTCATACGGTTTCGGTATTCTTCTGGAATCTCATTTTTGCCTTTGATGAATACGCCAGAATTCCCATCGGTTGTGTCGACTTGATCGTATTGCGTTAAATGATACAGTGCGATAATCGAATTCAACTTTTGTCCGTAGGTGGTATCGGTCGCATACGTTCCTGTTAAAGCATTCGTCGTACGTAGATAGTTCTTCGCCTCAGATCGCCAAGCCTGCTTATAATACGAATCATTCCCTGAGATACCTCCTCGGATTAATTGCACGTAATCTCCAAGTGAAGCGGCGAAGTTTGGATACTTTCTAAAGGCGGAGTTGATGGAGTACAGCTCGCCATTCCCACGGTCCTCCTGTGTTGCCATCAAAACCGATTGCCCTTGATAGGTTCCCTTGATCCCGAACAGATTATGGTTTGGCGACAAGGATAATGTGCTGGTTCCCGAACCACTCTCTATTAATGCTTGCGCAATCATAACTGAAGCAAAGACATCGTATTCTTGCCCTAACTTTCGTGCGTCTTCCCCGACGGTTTCGATAAAATTCTTCGCGCTATCATTTTCAGTAAAGTTCGTAGAGGCGGGGTATTCCGCCAGAACTTGTTCCCCATATTCAGTCAACGAGGCTTCCGGCTGTTCTTGAACCAAAAGATCTTCTTCTAAATCGATTGTTTCCACGACCACCTGACGTTGGGTGTCTTTTTTCGTTACTTCTATAGCTTCTGAGTCAGAGGTTTCCGTCGATTGTTCTGTAGCAGAAGTTAACTCTTCTTCAATTTCCACATCATCAACAGTTAAGTAATAATCCTCTCCGATATAGATCCCCAGCAAGATATTCTTATCTTTTTTCTTTTGATAAATCAGACTGCCGACGGTAATTTCTTCCGGCAGTTTTTCTGTTTTTCTTGAAATTTCTAAATCGAATAAGTTCTGATAGATATCTGTTGCTAATTGTTCCGCGCTATAGTTTTCTTCTTGTTCGGTGCCGAGTTTTTTTATTCCTTCATAGATCAATGCTGCATGAGACTTGTTTTCAAAGCTGCTTAATAACGGCAGTTCAAAACCTTTCAAGTCCGATTGGGTCACTTCTGTCGTCTTCAACTCTTTTGGCAAATTCAAATTACTCGTCTCTGAAAAAGCATCCGGCGCGGTTGGTGCGACAAATGAGCGCGACTGAACACTCGTCGAATGAGAAGCTGCTGGTGTCGTACCAGCTGGAGTACTTGGCGCCACTGGTATTGATGCGGCTGGCATTGACGGTGTCGGCGGTTCTTGACTTGGACTCGTAGACGGCTGTGTGGGAATCGTACTGCTAGGAGTCGTCGGGCTTGGCGTTACACTGCTGGGCATTGTGCTACTAGGACTCGTACTACTTGGTTTAGTCGTATTTGAAGTCGATGAACTGCTGGATGTAGACGGTGCCGAACTTGATTCTGACGAGGACGAAGTCGTACTCGTTGATGGATTGGTCGTACCGCTTTCAGAAGGCACAGTCTCTGACGAAGTTGAACTATCCGTTTCTGTACTAACCGAAGAGCCTGATGGTTCAGTTTCTCTTTCGGGTGGTTCCTCAACAGAGGTCATAGCGTCAGATTCTCGCACCACTTCTTCGCTGGCAAGTATTCCACTGTTTTGTGAAGAAGGAAACGAGTTTTCTGTTGTTCCTGTTTCTACTATTAAAGAAGAGTTCTTTGTCAGCTCTCCTGCCTTTAATACTCCGCTGCGGATACTTACTAGTCCGCCGATGAAGACCAGTACACTACAAATTCCTATCACTATCTTTTTCATGCATTGGTTCCTTTCTAGATCAGACTAAAGAATAAAATCGGTAAGAGAAACAATAAGAATAACGGCACAACCGTTTGCATCGGATCAGAGATGATCTTCGCCGCTAAGGTCATACTCACCCGCTCAGGTTCTGAAACTGGATCATTTTTCATGATCGTCCCATCGATTTTCCCATCCTCTCGTTTGAGCTTCATTTTTTTGAATAGATCATCTTGTGCATCATGCAAAGGCTCCACGCTCTTGAGATTTCCTTGAACAAGACGCCGATAGATGGTTCCGATATCTCCTTCACATCGTAAGAGAGTGATTTTCGCAATCCCGTTATTCGGTTCTTTTTCTACATAAGAAACTTCGGTCTCTTCGATAATCTTGTTCAAAGAAACCTCGTAGACATAGACATTTTTGAAGTCCGTCGCATAGATCAGCTGACCTTTTTTTAAATCTTGGATACGGTGTAATAATACGTCCTTATCAAAGATGTTATGGGCAAGCACAACATAATTTCCCCGGCCTAATTGTTGATCGGAGCGGTAAGTCGCCGCTCCAGTCAGCAGATTTTCATTGGCCATACCGGCGAGGATTGGCAAGTCGATGGAGACGTCGGGAATTACGATCTTTCCGATCCCCCAATTGTTTGTCGTGTTTTGGACTACTGATTTTGCTTTGGCGTAGTCTGAGATCTTGACACTGGCGATCTGTTTCTCCTCATAGCTAGCCTCATCGATCTTATCAATGTTATAGGCGTTTAGTTCCTCCTTAGGTCCGATATTGACCGCCGCCGACGCTGGCTCTTGTTCCATGTGTAGGTAGCCATAGATCGCTGTAACCAATACTGCCGTCATCGTGACGAACAGAATGATGAAGAGTGTTTTTGTAACAGTAAATAGACGCTTCAGATTTTTTCGTGCTTTCGCCGAAACGATTGGGTCATCGGAGCGGAAGCGTTTAATGAAGCGGCGATATAAGCCCATCAATAAGGCGAAGATAGCCACATTCAAGCCTAGTGTTGCTAGTACAATGTTTTGATAGCTCCACGTATTGCGTTTCTTGACCTTTTTCTGGACAGCCGCTTTGTAGCTAACACGGTGGCCAGTAACTAACAATCTGAACGTATTGATTCCTGGTGGTGTACAAGTAAGTAACGTAACCTTATCTTTGCCTTTATGTATCTTGACCTTGTCGACATCACTGGGTAATATCTCTTCAAAGGAGTCAATCTCATAGGCCAAGCGTTTGCCTAAAATATTGATAAAAAACAAATCGCCTTCTTTTAGATTTCGAATATCGGTAAAAAGCACTTGGTTCTTGACCCCACTATGACCCGTGATGACCGAGTGGGTATTCTTTCCACCAATCGGGATTGATGTGGGTTCAAAATGACCCAAACCCTTTTCCAATGTTTTGAATGACGTGCCGTGAAAAAAAGGCATTTGTTTGATATCAATCGATGGAATGTCCACGGTGCCCATGACATCCCCTTGTTTCATGATCTTGTTATAAACCACTGGATCACCCTTCGGTAATCCTTCTTGTTTATTGTAGATGTACTCGTTATAGGCTTTCGCCAAAGCCCACTGTTCATCCTTTTCTTTTTGTGACATCTTTTTCATCGTGTCATCGTATTCAGAGACTGCTTGACTCCGTTCACGATTGGCTAAATAATTCCCGACAATTGGATAAAGAAGCGTTAAGATTCCGCCGACGATCATGATAATCGCGAAAATTTTTAAAAAGGAATGTTGTCTTTTTTTCTTTTTTATCTTCTTCATGACGGGGCCTTCTTTCCAATAGAGAGTTACAATTTGAAAGAAAGAATCAAGGACACTAATAGTTACGCATCCAAGATTCTTTCTTCAGCAATGATGCATTCAATCAATTCTTAAAAAACATCTTTCTTACGATGGATACTGAACATCCCGAGACATCCCATCGCGACGATCATCGCCAAGATCCACAGCAAGACTTGCGCTGTACCAATGTTCCCACTGGTCTGCGGCAGTCGTTTGATCTCGCCTTTTTCATCGAGTTCGACAGGGATCGGTTTGCCATCCGGGCCTTTTGTTACAGGCAGTTTAGGATTAGCACTTACGACACTGGACTTCGGATAGATATAGACCTCGTTCAACGGTTCACCAGTCTGTTGGGGGAACGGCAGCTCGACAATAACGGGTTCCATCACGTCTTTTAGCTGCTTGTGTTCCTTCTCAACGATTTGGTACATCCCCTGAACCAGATTCCCCGCATGCGCGAGCCCTTTTTCATCCGTTGTGACTGTCGTTTGGAACGCGCCATCCCCTTGGACAGGCTCAAATCCTGAGCCTCCTTGGATCGGTGTCACACGTGTGATCTCATAGGTCATCCCCGGTAACGGGTCAAGTGTCTTCCCGTTCTCATCCTTGACTTGATCCACTTTGGTACCATCCAATGGCATCGTATCGGCGATTTTATCAAAGTCCAAAATCTTGTACTTTTGGATAAAAATACTATAACCAGCGTTTCCCTCCACCTCAGTGGCTTCTGCTTCGGCATTAGCAGTCGCCACACCGCCAAAACTCAGGGAGAAAACAAACAAACAGAACAATAAACGGCGTAATCTTTTCATTTTATTTTCCTCCCTTTACTTTGATCGGTCGAAAATGTAGGAATACTCCGGCCATACCAGTTACGAATAACGCAGCAGCCGCGATAAGAATAATCCGCAAGGCTTTGGTCCCACCGGTAAATGGTAGTTTCGTTTGACCTTTATCCGGTACGTGGACGATCGCGATGAAGTTATATGTCGGCACTGTTACCTTGATCGGTTCCTTCAGCAGTTCAAAACCATCAGGAGCTTTGGTCTCAACAATGGTGTAGTCACCCGGTGGTAGGCCACCAAACTCCAGCCAGCCATCAGCACCAGTCTTTACTGGCGTACCAATCTTATCCGCATCCGCGGTGCTGTTTCCTTTATACAACTGGAATTCAGCTCCCGCTAATGCATGAGTTGTTACCGCCTCAATTTCTGCGGCACTCAATGTTCCATCGTTATTGGCATCAATAACGGTACCTTCTTCGTATTTGAAGAGGCGGATCTTTGATAGTCGCGTTAACCCTGCATTGACGTGATTCACATGAAAAACATTGTCGCCTGGGTCACATTCCTTCGGCAAATCTTTTAATTCATGTTGCGTATATTTATCGGTCTTAAAATCACTAGGATCCGCTTTCGAATTTTTGCTTGGATCTGAGCCGACTTCTTTTTTCGTTACAATGACAATTTTTTTGACAAGCACCAGATCACCTACCACAAACTCGGCAACATATTCCCCTTCTGGAAGATTCTCAAACTTATATTTACCATTCACATCGGTCTTGATAGTCGAATTTCCAGAACCATCAATCAATGAATTACCAAGTAAGTCCTCTTTAACCAGTTTGTCTGTATAACTAGGATTCTCTAAACTTGTTCGGTAAAGCTTCACCTCGATATCTCCAACAGGATCTTCTGGAGAACCATCTGATTTATTCCCAATTAAGCCATCGTAATCATCGTCATACCAGACATACCCACTAAGATCTCGACTATATACCGTGGTTTCTACTTCATTACTCTTAATCGGCAAATCTAATTTAGTGTTCATAGACGCTCTATTTTTGTACAAATCGCCAGCTACTTGACCTATTGGAGAGATTGTAATCTTAACAGTCAGCTTCTCCTCGATTAGCATCTCATCTTTTTGGAATACAAAAGCTTTCGCATCCTTTATCTTCGTAGCGCTATCTACACCTGGTTTATAAGTAGACCATGAGGATAATGTAATATCTTTGGGATTCGTTCTTTCTAATTTGCTAGGAATTGTCTCCAAATAGTGAATAGTTGCGTCTCCCTTAACAATTTCTACCTTTTTAATGGTGTAATCCCCAGTAAAATGACTACCATAATCATCTCCATTGTAAGGTAAAACATCTAACAACTTCATTTCTAGTAATTTCTCAGAGCTATTATTTGTAAGATTGAGTGTATAGGTGATATCCGTACTTAAGGATGGATTCGCCGGGTCGTTATCACCGACCTCAATTTCCTCTTTATCTACACTCTTCTTCAATATGACCTGCTGACTCTGCGTCAACTGAACTTTTCCACTAGAACTACGGAACTCTTCGTCCTTGTCATCTCTTCGACTAGGATCTTCGGTCAACCAGATCTCTCCGACCGTCTTGACAGTTTGTTCAGCCACTAGGGCGGAATTAAAGGTTAAATTTTTCAATACGGGAGATGTGGTAAATTCGACTTCCGCCAGATGTCCTTTGGTCGGATTACGCCCCGTCAGCTCCCAAACGATCGTAGTCGTTCCATCTGGATTGACCGTAACGGTCTCCTTGATCGTAGTAGAAGGATCAGATGGATCCGGTTTATTACCAAAGTTGTCCACTGCTGAACCATCATCATAGCTTAGTCCATTCGGTAGTGTCGTTGTCAATCGGATCGTATGTTCCTTATCAGTGTTGGAATGAATTTCTCCAGTAACTTTCCATTTGACTTTCTCATTGGTTTTATAGATTTTCTTTTTAGGAGCTGTCGTTGTTTCAATCCCCAACTCTTTAATGAAAATCGTGTCACCATGATAACCATCACCCGTATGGCTGGTCACGAGATTTCCATCCGAATCAAAAGTAGATGGATAATAGGTATCGCCAATATTAGGATACTGATTGAGTAGTTTGTCATCCTTATCATAAGAATAAGAATCCATTGTCAAAACATGAGGGTTTCCACTACTATCTGTCGCTCCAGACTTCCCAATAACTTGTACTGGCGCCCGGAACATGAATGAATAGTCTGACTCTGCTGCTTTAATAGAAACTACTTTGACCGCTCCGATATCCCCATGACTCTGGGCAGCAGCGACTGTCGGAAACCAATCGTATTCACTCTCTAAACTGGATCGTGTATGTCTCGTAAGAGTAATTGGCGTCCCTGCTGATTTTTTCACACCATATTCAGTCTGGGCTTTATCTACATACCCTGCTGTTGTTTCTGGATCAAGCTGCAGCTCTCGACTTTTATCATACTTAAAGGATTTTGGGTTCCATCTCAAATAAGTAAATACTTTTCTTACTTCGAGAGGGTTCGCATATGCAATATTCCCCAGATACACATCACTCGCACCAGGTTCAATCTTCCCATCTCCCTTCATCGCTCTATGAGTACTGCCAGCACTATCATATGCCTTTGGTGTTTCCCCTTCAGGTATCCGTACAACACCGACACCTGTTACATAAGCACCAGATATTTCTTTACCAGCATAAAAGGTCTGCTTAGAATCCGTCGAGTAAGTATTCCCTTCATAGGAAATACTTGAGATATTTATAGTAGTCTCATATCCCCCTGCCGCTCTGCCTGCTAGATGTTCCTTCGACCATTCAACAACCATACTTGTACTTGAGAAAATTTTCTGGTTAGCGCCGATTTTTCCGCCCCGCATCGTATAGGTGTAAGGATTGTGCAAGGGAGAATACCCTGTATTAGTCACGGTGAAGGAATCCCCGCTAGTAGCCATGACGTTATTACCAGTTTTATATACACCAACTTGTTTTTTGTCAATCGAACTAGACGGTTCTTCAGTATAAATTTTTCCAGAGTTTCCTTTAGGAATAGCCATATCGATTAAGCTTGCGGTGAAGGCTAATGAATTCCCTGCAGAATTATATTTGATCCAGTTCCAATCAGTCGGTGTCTGACTCGTCGTTGCTGGAGAATGCGCAATAGGAACAACAGGTTTAGGATCATACATCCCCGTTCCGATAGGTACAGGGATCCGTGTTACTTCAGTCGCAGGTGGTTTCACCATCAATCCGTCTGGTAAATAACTCGAATTTGAATCAATTTGGTATGTTACCGGACCACTCGGGAATGTTGAACCCCGAAAATCATCTGAATCTCGTCCAGATAATGGATTAAGTGTCAAAGTAACACCTAATCCAATCGCATCCCAATTCTCATCTTTTGCAGAAGTTCCTTTTAAAAACGCATTATGCGCAATTTTCCCGCCAGAATACAGTGTTGGCGTGATTGATGCTTTAGCCGACACGGTCATAACGGAAGTCGCTAGAGCCGCTGTCTCTGGATCGCTAGAGGTATACTCCTTATCTATAGTAACAATTTCACCAGTTTTTTCATTTTCAGCACTTATGATCGTTAATTTAATCTTTGGTTGAAGTGTGTGTCCATGTTTCGCTCCAAACACATTGACAATCATCGGGATGATAATATTACTATTTCCCGGTTCTCTCAGTACATCTTCTACATAGCCTACTGATTTCTTCGAGCTTGCCGTATCATCTATCAACTCTCCAAAATCATCCATTCCTGACATTACAGCGGCGTTAAATCTTTCTTCTCCGCTACCGTCAATGGTATAAGCATCTGGAAGTTCCATATCTACTCGATATTTGATATTGGTATAGTTCGTTGTAGGATCGGTACTCTCCATTGAGAAAGCCAGCTTATACGTAAGTGAATCATAACTTCTTACGATTTTGTTCGTTTGATCCTTATCGTATCCAGGCGAATTGTCAGGATCAAATTTACCAGATTTATCTGGCGTACCATCTAGTTCACTAAGATGTAGTCCTGTTACTTTGACAGCAGGTGACGATTTCGTCGATTTAAAGGTTTCTTTCGCCAAATCAGGAATTTCTCCCCTAAATGCGATCGGTTTAAAAGAATCTTTTGCTGTAAAATTTTTCTTTTCTATTTCTTCATAAGTAGGTAAGTTAATATCTTCTTTTGTTTTCTTCTTTTCGGTAAATTGAAACAGCTTCTGTTTCTTTGATTCCTTAACAGAAGTTAATAGTGCTTCTATATTGCCACTTACCTTTTTCTCAAAAAGTAACTTTACAGTGGAGCCTTTAACTATCTGTAAATATGAGCCTGTAACTTTCCCTTCATCATTAACAACTTGAAATAATTCATCCTTAATTGTCTTATCGCTAGATTCTTCTTTGGACTCTTCTATTGTCGCAAGTATTTCTTTGGCATTGAAATCCGCCTCGGTAACTTGCTTGACCGAAAGATCTTCTTGTTTAGAGGAAACTGCCAAGAAATCCAACTCAGAGAATTGAACTAATTGATTTTCATCAGATTTAATATCTAATACCACAGATGATTCTTTCGTTTGGAAAGAACCATCTGTAATATCGTCTTTATCGTGATAAATCTTTACTACTGTGTGAGCCGTGTCATCAGCTTTCAAAAGCCCCCCATAAGGAGCAGCTAAAAATGCAGCTACTCCTAATAGGAAAATGATGGGAAGAACGATCGCGATTTTTTTAATCAATCTCGTCTTTTGCATAACTTACCCATCCTTTCTGTCGTCTCCATTACACGGCGCGACGTTTTTTATCAATTGCGATTGCTGCTGTACCAATAGTGATAGCTCCGATTGCGATAATTACTAGTAACATTGTTCCAGTGCCACCAGTGAATGGTAAGTTGGTTTTAGGTTCATTGACCACTTCAAGTTCTGGTGCAGAATTATCATGTGTATCCAATGTAACAATTACTTTTTGCGGAGTTTTCAACAATTCATACCCAGATGGTGATTTTGTTTCCACTACCCAATATTCTTTAGAAATAAATGGCGTACCGTCACCAGGATCAACTTTTGGCCAAGTTGCTTCCGCTGTATTAGAAGGATCCTGTTCTTCATCTCCATCTGTATCTGTAAACCACTCTAATTTCAAACCATCAAAATGAGCTTTACCTGTTGCATCTGAGGTAGAAGTTAAATAAGTCACACCAGTTGGTAACGTATCAGCTGCTGGTGTTCCGCCCGGTCCAGCTGTTTTTCTATACGTTTTGCCATCACTTGCTAAGAAAATATTATCTTTTGCATCTGCTTCAGTTAGTGCAATATGGAATTCTGCACCTGACAAATCTGCTCCGGCTTTATCAGTCTTTTTAATATCAAATCCACCATTGTAATATTCTGGTTTGTCACTGGTATCAGTCACAGGATCTTGACCAGGAATCAAGTAATCAACATCGTATTCATTAGAGATTGGTCCGTTGAAATCTTCTTCTACGGTAGTCTTATAAACAACACGAATATGTGTATCTTTATCATTTGTTACTTTCTTCATTCCCGCTTGAGTCAAATCGACTTCCACTTTTTTAGCAGCCCCAACAGTCATATCTGTGACAGGATGAGCAGCTACTGCTGTACCGTCTAACTTAACAGTAAAGTCAGTGCCAATAGTCAACGTTTTCCAAGTTGTTCCATCTTTGTCTAATACTTGTACTTCAATATCCTTTAATTTCAAATCTTTATTCAAAGTATCGGTTACTGTAAAGTAGTTCGCGTATAAATCATATGGCAGCATACTACCAGTAATAACCAAATCTGATTTTGTTCCAGTTGTAGGATCAAGAACATCTGTAATCGTCATTTCCTTTGTGATTTGGTTATACAATCCATCAGGCAAGGCCGTCGTTGCTTCCCATTGGAAATCTTGACCTGCTTTAATTGAATAGCCTTTACCACCTTCAATTGTCTTGTCTAAATCGGTATTTGTTACAATATTCTTTGGATGAACATGCACATCATAGATTAACTTAGACGTGTCATCGCGTTTTGTTTGCGGTAACCAAACAAAGAATGGGTCCATCGGTTTATTGATTTCAAGGTCAGTTTCACCTGTACTTGGATCTGTATACGTGTATTTACCACTACTGTCGGTAATTTCTCGTACTAAATAAATACCATCAGCTGCTTTACCGGTTCCTACATCAAATGTCAAACTTCCGTCTGCGGCAGTCTTTCCTGTTTGTTTAGTAAACGTTGGATCAATTGTGTAATGAGTCGTTTCTTTTTGCGTTAAAGGATCAGTCAAATCTACTCCTGTATTAGGAATGACACGAACAATTTCAAAATTGACATCTTGCATAACTTTTTTTCCAGTCAAATCTGGTGCTACTGAAGGGTCTAACGATTCTCCGTCTCCACGTCCTCCCAATTCTGATGCACTGTGTATCTCATACTTCCAAATTGTAATCGACCGTTTTGATGTATTATCAGATACTGCATTCGCACTGATGTTTTGATCTGGTTTATCCGCATAAGCGATCGAGCCTAATCCAGCGCCTGTTGATCCTAACATTGTTAATACACCCAAAGTCAATGCTGCTTTACTTATCCATTTTTTCTTATTCTTCATAAATAAACTCCTTTACTTTTTGTTTTTTACTCCCAAATTAGCTAAAATAAATAAGTGAGAAGAGGTAGCCGCCATTTTCTCAATTATTTATTTTTTCCAATACCTGAATGAGATTCCTTTTTCTCTTTGGGTATTGGGAATTAATAAGAAATTAGTATGTCCGTCCCTCGATAAACATACCTCCTTTCAAAGTTTGCAATAAGTTAATTTGATTTGTTTCTTTTTTCTAGTTCCTACTTTATCTAGAACACATTTTTTGCCTAGTCTTGTAAAAAACTAGAAAAAGTCTGAAGATACCTATATTTCAAGGAATCTTCAAACCTTTTGACGATGAATGACGGCTTATTCTTTTTTTGAAAACCTACTCTCATGTGATTACCAGAAAAAAATCAATTTTCATGAATAGAAAACCATCTGCACAGAAAACTGCCACCCAAAGTAAGCGCTTACTCAGGGATTAAAAAAAGAATACCCGAAAATTCTATTTCTAAAAAAAATTAACTTATAAAGCAATCCAAATCATCAATTACTTGATAGCGTTGCTCCAGCATTGCATCTACATATGTATCTAAAGTCATTTGAGTCGATGCATGCCCTAAGATTGCACTTACCGATGGAATATCCTTGTTCGCTTCCAAGCAACGCGTTGCAAAAGTGTGGCGTAGTTGATGAAAATGAATGTGTAACAAACCCGCTTTCCTCCGAATTTGATGAAAATGGTAAGTGAGTAAGCGCGGTTCACAAGGTTGACCATTTGTAGAGAAGACAAAAGCACCTTTTGAGTGTTTACGATGAGTTAATAATAGTTTTTTTAACGTCTTGCTCATTGGAATTATTCGAACAGATGCGTCTGTCTTCGAGTCTGTCAGAACTAATTGCGTTTTTCTCTGTTTATCTATAATTGGGATCCTTTGGTAAGTATGACTAACATTAATTAAGTTTGCATCAAAATCTATATCAGACCATTTCAATGCAGCTATTTCACCAATGCGCATCCCTGAATACAAGGCTAATAATGCTGGGATGCCATATCCCTTCTTTTCTTTTGCAGCAATCGCCATTACATTCTTTTGTTCAGACAAAGATAACGCTCGAATTTTCCGCTGTTTCTTCTTTGGAATTTTTAGTTCAGAAAAAGGATTAACATTGATTTTCCCAAGCTTTTTGGCATGATTAAGACATTTATTTAGTATCCGGAAAATAACTTGAATTGTAGAGTTCGACAATTTCTTTTGCAAATCTGCTAGCAATTTTTTTCCTGTCTCAATCGAGAGCTCATTTAAAGAAATATCTCTGATTATCGGAAAAACATATGTGCATAATTTATAGTAGTAACTGGAAAATGTAGATGGTTTTACCTCATTTTGTACCTCATTGAACCATTCAATCGTCCATTCTTCAAAAGTTTCGGCAGAGGATCCTTGAATTTGCTGCAACGATTGATATTTAAGACGAAGAGGGTATAATTTCTGCTTGACTTCACTATAGTTTTTTCCATATATATATCCATACTTTATCCTCCCACTAAGTTTTCGACCTTTTGGGTATCTTCCTTCCCAACGGCCATCTTTTCTCAGATAAATATTCTCACCTTTACGCATGTAAAATTTCCTCCTATTTGACGGCTTAACAGACGGCGTATTTTTTTGAAATATCATCTCTAACTCTCTTTAAAAAAAACGATTATTTGATAACCACAATCTCCTCTCTTACAAATAATTATTTTTATGAATTATATTGATTATTAATAATCAATAATATATAATTGATCTGTGAAATGATATTGATATATTAAACAAATAAGTTATTTAGAACTGTTTAGTTATTGATGTTTCTAGTTTTTTACAAGACTAAGAAAAAAATCTCAAAAATAGAAATACTTTAAATTTCAATAATTCATAAAAAAATATAAAGACATCTTTTCAAATTGGAAAGATGTCTTTATGCTATACCTAACTATCTCGATTTAGTATAGCTATAGGGAAATATAATAGTTATCATCAAATCAACTTATAAATAACTAATTGCACCACCTCATTAAATAGAATTGGGATTTACTATACAATTAAACGCCATATTTCTTAGACTTTTTGTTCTTTTTTGAATAATATTCCATCTCTACAAACAAATAAGACTGTGATTCTTATTAACCACAGTCCTGTTTTTCATTACTATTAGATTCTAAAGATACTATTCATTCCTAAAAAGCTAACTCGCACTTCCTTTATCGCTTGATACTTCGGCCGCACGACTGGATCACCATTCACCAAATCCCTAGCCATTTGCTGCATATCCGCCACCATCTTTTTCCCGCCAACTTTTTGGATCACCTTGTAGGCTTCCTTCATGTAAAAATTCCGATGCCGCAAACTATGAGCATCAGAAGCGACCATATACAGCATCTGGTGCTCCAGCATTTGTTTAGCTGTTCGCTGGATTTCATCTCCGAAGACACCTACGATACTGGGGGCCGTCAGTTGTGTTAGCACCCCCATTTCAAGAAATGGCAGTAGGCGATTGGGGTCTCTGCGAAAAACGGTGTTCCTTTCAGGATGAACAATTACCGGAACATGTCCTTGCTTCAACAAATGATAAAAGACTTCCTCCGCATATAACGGAACCTCATTTGTCGGCAATTCCACTAATAAATAGATATTATCTAAATCCGTAAATAAAAGTTCTCCACGCTCGATTTCCATCAGGAGATATTCCGTTAACCGAACTTCTTGTCCTTCCAGCAAGGTCAGCTTCAATCCCCGCTGGTCAATTTCTTTTTGTAAAGCTTCCACCTGTTGAATGATCTTGTCTGCTGGATTGTGATATTTTCCGTTGTTGTGATGGGGCGTACACATCAGATGAGTGATTCCCTGACTAATCGCCTTGCGAATCATTTCCAAACTATCCTCTAGATTTTGTGCGCCATCATCCACCCCAGGCAGGACATGACTATGTAGATCGATCATTTATTGCTCACTTAGTTCCTTCCGCACCGTAATAATAATAGGAGTCGTCACCTTGTTTCTTCCCGTTGTAAATGACCCCGATGATTTTCGCCTGAACCATGTCCAGCATTTTTTTCGCTTCCAACACGGCTTGCTTCTTGGTCGCTCGTTCTCGAATCACTAGGATCGTCCCATCCACATAGGCAGATAAAATTTGCGCATCCGTCACCGTCACCACCGGCGGCATATCAAAAATCACTAAATCAAACGATTCCTCCAACACCTCTACCAGGTCCTGCATCTTTTGTGATCGCAACAGCTCAGAAGGGTTCGGCGGAGTCGGGCCGCTTGGCATGATATACAAATTCTCTGTACTAGTTTCAATCAACCGATTATCAAGCGCCGTGCTCCCCTGTGTCAGATAGGTGCTCTCTTTATGAAAGCTTCCGCTGGATGAATTGCCTTCAGTCAAGTAATTACTCAAGCCATTCACATTAGGAACCTTAAAGCTCAACGCCACACTTGGTCGTCGTAAGTCCGCATCCACTAATAGCACACGGCTTCCCGTATTGGCAAAAACGATCGCTAAATTGGCCGCCGTCGTCGATTTTCCTTCTGAGGGGCCTGACGAAGTAATGACCAATGATTTAATTTTTTTGTCCGCTGAAGAAAACTCGATATTTGTCCGAATTTTACGGTATTGCTCTGCTGCTGTAGAAAAAGGGTTGATCGAAGCAATCAAATCAACCGGATTGATCATTTGTTTTCTTTTCGCCATCTATTATCTTCTCCTAATTCTCAATAATATCGTTTTCTACACACGCTTGCGTTTCCGTGAACTGACTGTGCGAGCCCCTTTCCTCTGAGTCTCTTCCGGTGTTTTTACAATCACGCCGCGGTTTTCGAACAGATCCTTTTTACTGATTTCAGATACCTGCCCTAAAATCGGCAGCCCTAATGATTCAGCAATAAACCGATCATCTTTGACCGTTTTATCCAGCAATTCGATCAAGAACGCTAATCCGATACCAAGCATCATCCCTACGACTGCACCGATCAGTAGATTCAGTTTGTTATTAGGAAAGATCGCTTTTGATGGAACGACGCCCTTTGAAGTGATCGTCACCTTGCTAACCTCCAGTACATCTTCCGCCTTTTGCTTGAAAATCCCTGCGGTCACGTTAGCGATCGTCGCTGCCTTTCGCGGCTCAGGAGATTTCGCGATAATGCGGAACATTTGAGAATTTTGCGCTTGTTCCACTTCGATGATATCCTTCAGCTCGTTATTACTGTAGGTGTATTGATATTCCTTTTGCAGCTCCTTTTGAACCGCATCAATCACGATATCGCCCTTGATCATATCTTTATATGTATTGATTAACAGCACATTCCCATTGATATCATTTTGCAGATTGGTCGCCGTTCCCTCGGCCTGCTTATTTTGTACGATCAGCTGCGCCGCTGAATCATAAATCGGAGTGAGCATGAAAAAGGTGACCCCAGCTGCCAGACCAATGCCAGCGATCGTGGTCATGATGATCAATAATGCCTTCTTCTTTAAAATTTGAATTAATTCTACTATGCTGATTGTCTCTTCCATCACTTTTCCCCTCACTAACGAACCTTAAGTATTTTCTTACGACGAAACCGTTCACTGATAAGCACCAATAGAATCGCCAGAACCGTCGAACTCAGTCCCGCAAAAACAAAACTCAGATCAAACGCCGTAATATATTGCGTCACAAAACGATACAAGCCTTCAGACATAATTCCTAGTCGATTGATCACACCGCTAAAATAAATCGCTGCTGGCAAGACGATTAACATCAGCCCCGCGCCAAAAAAGACAATACTGCTCCAGCGCATGCGTTGATGCTTCATTTTGACCATCATGATTAATCCTAGAAAAATAAACAATGCGGCGACTGCCACCAAAATCAAAATCAGATTTAACGAAGAACGAAAGCTCATGACCTTCTTCCCATACTCCAATAAATACGGAATCTCAATATAGGAGGAATAATTCTTGGTTGCACTCTCCGCTAAATTACTCAAATTCGTGCGTGTCGCGCCATCGATCGTGTAATTCTTCTGTTCCGCATACTGATCGACATTTTTGAGAATATTTTCTTTAATCAGATTCTCCCCTTGAAGCTCAAAAGGGACCTCCTGATAAATACTCCGAATATAATTCTCAACATTCGAAGAAACCGCCTCTTTTGGAACAACATCCGCCAAGACTTCAGGTGGAATATTACTCCCCCGACCTAAGTCTTGAATACTTTCCGTCATATCCTTTCTGATCGTCTCAACATAGCCCGTCCGGCGAACCTGTTGGATCATAAAGTTCTGATTGAACAATGTCATGCGAATACACACCAAAGCCAACGTCGCAAAAAGAAGCAAGGACCCTATAAAGGCCAAAATCCATCGGGGAATAGTTCGTTTTAAATGATTCATTGTCGTTGCTTCCTCCTTGTTCTGCGATCGTTTTTTTGATAATTACCATTACTCATTGCCATTGATCATCGACCCAGAGACAAATTCTCCGATGGCAAATAACCGTTCGTTGGTTAATCCCAAGCTATCGATTGGATAACAGGTATAAATAATGATCCGCCGATCATTGCGCTGATAGATCATGTCATTGATCTCTTTATCCTTTTTATCTCGTACTTCAATTTGATTGATGCGATAAACATAATTTCCGTAGGTTGTTTGAAGAGTAATCTCATCGCCAACCTGTGCCGCGCCCAGTTTTCCAAAGTCATCGACGTTGTGTCCGCCGATCAACGATGTTCCCAGTTCTCCAGGATAAACAGAACCCATAAATTGTCCCGCGCCTTCACGCAAAATTTCTTCGGTATCTCCAAAATACAAAGGAACATTCAATTGCAGTTTTTCTATCTTCACTTTCCCATACAGCTGTCCACCCACCGGATAATCAATCTTACTCGATGGCAGTTCATTTTTCGCATTCGTTGCGATCTTTTTATTGTCCACAGCCGTAAATGACTGTTTCGTAGGCTCAAAGTTAGGGGTATCCGTCAATAAAAACAGTTGGATAGAAGAAGTGACAAATTGTATGACAGGTTTTCCTATTACATAAATCAAAGAATAGCCGATAACCAGAAAGATGATTGGAGCGACTAAAGTCACTCCAACCCTCTTCAAGCTTGAAGACCTAGGCAAACTTTTTACGTCCCACTACAAATGCACCTGCTGCAACGAGTAGTAAGCTTGCGAAGGAAATCGCACTAGACAAATAGGTCACGCCTGTCTGCTTCACAGCACCACCTGATGTGTAAACAGTGTTGCCTGAGCTTGTTGAACCGGCTGAACCAGAGCCTGGCTGAGTAATAGAATAGCCTCCAGGGTAGAAGGTAATTGTCAGCCCAAGTGTATTCGCCGCTTTGGTGATCATATCCTTCAATTGGTTCTTAGTGTTCAGCGGCAACGCCTTAATCAACGCTTCGATCGAATGGATGTTTGATACATCAAGACCTGACGCTTCAACTAAAGCACGAGCACTCTGAATCTGTTCAACCACCACATTCACCTTATCCGCAGACACATCATTCTGCTTCAAGAAGTTCTCTGCCTGCGCACGTTCAGATGCGCCAATATTGAACGTCTTTCCGCCCACAGTTACACCTTTGTCCAGTTCCGACAAAATTCTTTGCTCATCCGCAGTAATCGCACCATCCGCTTGAGCACTAGGCCCCACAAATAAAATCACCGCAATGAGTGCAATGAACCCACTTACAATTTTCTTCATCTACATACCTCCTTTACTAAAAAATGGCAAACAAAAAAATCATCGAAAATAATATTTTTCGATGATACAAGTATACTTTTTATCATTTTAAAAGACAATACATTTTATTTTTTATTTACAAGCAAAGAAAATGCAATTTGATTAACAAGAAAATATTAATAACATACAATAAATTATTTATCTATCGCTAGAATGCCAATCACCTCGTTGAAAAATTATAAAAGCCGGAAAGTTAACTTTCCGGCTTCTTAACAAGCAGTTACAAATATCAAAATAGTCTTTCTACAATTAAATAAAAGATTAGCCGATTTTTCTTTTTGAGAGCCCTATCTTTTTACCGATTTCGCCCCCAGACAACATCCGACTTCACTTTCTGGTTTCGAAGCTCTAAACTAAGGTCTATTTTAATTGTGCTTTCAATTCATCCTGCACACGCTTCAACTCGGTAGGATCAACTCGCTGATAAGATACACCATCTTGCATAAATCCTTCGCCCTTCATCTGATCGGATTTGATATTGCCAAAGGCTGCGCGATAGTCTCCCATCAAATTCCGCATATCAGTGAAACTCAAATCCGTTTTCACGTTCTCACCCATTGTTGTCAAAATCGATTGATAGTTGGTCAACCCATTCGTACTTAAAACCTTTTTCGAGACACCAGTAATAATCTGGCGCTGCCGTTCCTGCCGACCATAGTCCCCATTCGGATCATCGTAGCGCATGCGAGAATACTTCAGAGCTAGTTCCCCGTCAAGCCGCTGAGAACCTTTAGGAAAAGTGGTGCCTTCATACGTAAATTCAAAAGGATTATTGACCTCGATCCCACCAACAGCATCCACTAAGGCTTCAATACCTTCCATATTGATTGTGATGTAATGATTGATCGGAATATCCAATAATTTCTCCACAGTATCCATCGACATCGCAGCGCCGCCAAAAGCATAAGCATGATTGATCTTGTCCTGCGTATTATGTCCAACGATCTCCGCATACGTATCACGCGGCAAGCTAATTAATAACGATTCACTCGTCGACGGATTCACCGTCGCCACCATCATTGTATCCGAACGCCCCTGCTCCGTTCGTCCCAGTGCGCCAGTATCCACTCCCAAAAGTAAAATACTAAAAGGCTCCTGCTCAGACAGATTCACCTGCCGCTTTTCAGATCCGCTTCGCTTCACCGTCTCATAGGCACCATCCGCCGTAGACTTTACATCATGATACATTTTTGCACCGACACCAACAATTACCAGAATGATCGTTAGCAAGAGTCCTAACAATGTTAAGAAAATCTTCTTTGATCGGCTAGTACGTTTGACACCTTGACGCTTACGTTTTTTTCTATCAGACATTTTATCTACCCTCATTTTTTGACATTTACTATTCAATAAAATTATTATCTATCTTCAAATTGAAATATACCATTTCCGCCAGTTAGGTGAACGTTAGTTCCGACAGCATATTGTCCAATAGACGAAACCATGTAAACTGCCCACTCTCCAATTTCAATGGGTGTAATTAATCGTCCAGTAGGGTTATCAATGCTTTCCATAGAATCAGATTCCGACAACCCCTGCATGCTTGAAAAAACTGGACCAGGAGCTATTGAATTTACTACAATACCATAAGAAATTAAGAATTGAGCCATTCCAACTGTTGCTGAATCTAAAGCCCTTTTCGAAATTTGATATGGAGTCCAGCCAGGCTTTAAACCACTCCCGGAAGATATATTTAAAATATTTCCTTTTATACCCTTTTCTATCCAAACATTTGAAACCATTTGACTTAAAAAAAAGGTACCTTTTAAATTTGTATCTATAACGTCATCCCAAGTTTTTTCAGAAACATGTCCGAATTGTTCCCTAGTAAGTAGTCCAGCACTATTAACAAGAATATCAATCTTATAATTAGATATTTTTAATAACTTGGGTATCTGCTCCTCCATTATTTTAATATTTGTAATGTCCATCTGAAAATAGTGACAGCTATTCCCAAGTCTAGCTGACTCTTTTTTTAGCTTATCAGTATTTCTACCTATCAAATAAACAGTAGCACCACTTTCTATAAAAGCGGAAGCGATAGCTTGCCCTATCGCTCCCGTACCACCAGTAATTATAGCAGTTCTACCTTTCAATAAATCATCCTTAGTTGACTCTTTTATAATAGGTATTTTTTGTTTTTGTCTCATTGATAAGAAAAGGTTTTTCATTTTTTTTAGGCTACTCATCTCTATCTCCTATCTCTTAAGACTTCTTCTTATTTTTTTTAAACTCTCCTTTGGTAAAATCCGTTCAGAATAATTATACGCCTTTCCCTTTAAAGAATATTCTTTATCTAATCCAACCATCTTCTCTAAAGAATCAGACTCATCTTCCGGATTTGTGAAAACTTCTAAAATCACGGGAGCATCACTGCTTGAATCCATGAATTTAGGCAATATATTTAAATATTCATCTTTAGAACTAGCTGAGTAATAGTTGAATCCTATAGTAGTTGACCATGCCTGTGCTAACGACGATTTCTTATCATTCAAATTAAATTTTTGTCTAAAATGACCTCCTGCAGCAATAAATTGATCAGATTGCTCTCCAAACTGCGATCCTATATGAGAAGAATTCCTGAACTCAGTTCCTGTCCCATTATTAATTAATAGTATTCTTAGATTTTTCCCTAGATGTCTATTTCCTAAACTATTTACATCATAAAAAAAAGCTAGGTCTCCTAAAACAACAAAATATAACTTATTCTCATTAACTAAAGATGCACCCAGTGTAGTCGAAATTAATCCATCTATACCAAAGCCTCCAACATTAGACTCAACTTGGATGGATGAATCTATGGGATAAAAATTCCAATTTCTTAGTGAATTCAAAATACCTAAATTTACAAAAGAATTTTTGGGGATTTTTGGTATAGTATTTTGTGCAATCCATGAATTAGCAAACGGCAGCTCTGGGATTGAATTACGTAGTGAAGATATATATTGGTTCCAAGTTTCAAAAAAAGAAATATCCTTACTTTCGTAATCTTCTTTAATATATTTGCTAAAAAAAGCATTCTCATTCATTTCAAATACATATCTAAGTCTCTTGAAAGTATCTCTCAATTCACCATCTTCTGAAACTCTCCAAACTGGGCCATTACTTTTATTGAAAGTATCCATACTAGAGTAATCGCCAGTGACCTCACCAAGATGAATGGTCATTGTGGGTGCATAGTTAGAGAAGTTAGCGTGCTTTCTAGTTAAATTTACACCACCTAATGAAGAATTCAAAAGATACTTCCCATTATATCCAGCTGTTCTATCCCCAAAAACCGCTCCATTGTATTGCTCACAAAATTTATCAAGCAACAGTTCCTCTTCCTTAGTAAATTTTTTATGTCTACCAATAAATATACCAACTTTAGAATTTACAGGAATTTGAGGTAAGTTTTGACTATGAGAAAAAAATCTTTCAACAAAATTGACTTTAGGAAGCTGTTTAGTGGTGAATGTTGCCATATAATTTGTATTCAAATTAATATGGACAGGTCCGCCTTCATGTCTAGTCATTTCCAGAAGGGCTCTATTCACCTGGTGATTTACAAACCAGTAATCCTGTGAAGAATTAACTATTGGAAGATTAACTGATAACTTCATAACATCATTTGGCAACTGACTCCTATCGATATTTTGAGGTTTCAAATTTCCTACATCCTGTAAATCATTAAGCGATGTTAACGCGATTACAGGAATCTTACTGTAATAAGCCTCAGTAAGACCTGGCAAATAATTTCTGGATGCCGTTGCACCTGTGCATGTCAATACAACAGGTTTTCCACTTTCCCTAGCTAACCCACAGGCCATGTAAGCTGCCGATCTTTCATCCACTGAAGAATATACGGTGAAAAAAGGATCGTTTTGTACACTTCCCACAATCGGTATATTGGTTGTCCCTGGGGAGGCAATAACTTGATTAACTCCATGTTTCTTCAGAAGTGCTATTACTATTTGAGCATTTTTTTCATCTGTATAATGTTTCTCCACTAGTATCTCTCCCTAAACTAAATTATCTCTTTATATGATTAATCAAATTTTTAACATTACTTAATTCCGAATCAGTAGCACTTATTCGTAAATAAATAGCTATGTACAGTATCGAATAAATTAATCCCAACAAAATAAAAATCCATATATTAATATTTTTCATAAAATTAGATAATGTAAAAACAATACTTGTAGATATCACAAAGGGGACAAAAACACTTATGATATTCTTCCAGAAAATTTTCATATCCAACCCCATTTTTTTCTGATAATACCAGTTCATTGCAACCCCATTTGCACATACCGTAGCAATTGTATAACCGAAAATCGATCCTACTAATCCTAGTTTAATTACTGATAATACAGTCACACCAATATTAATTAATGCAAAAATTGAGTAGATGATTGACCTAAAATAATGCTTATTCATAGCTCTTTGTATTTCAATACCTACATTTTGGCTGAGTGGTACTAATACGGGAAATATCATTAGTATCAAAAGATAGTAAGCTTGAATATTATCTTTTCCAGCCCAAGTGACGATAAAATACTTTCCTATCGCAATAAAACCACCCAAAATAAAGGTCAATAGAATTAGTTGCATTCGCCCTACTTTAATCATTAAATTCAATAAAGTTTTCTTTGTTGTACCAGAACTCACTAATTCATTAATATGAGGAACATATACTCCAGAAAGTCCTACAGATAGCATAAAAAAAAGATTTTTTATTTGTGATGCTACAGAATAGACTGCCACATCTTTAGCTCCAAGAAACATTCCAACAATGAAGCTAGGAACATTATTATTCACTAAATCTATTACTTGTGATAAAAATATAAAAAATGAGAATACAGATACTTCCTTAAGAAGATCTATTGGTATTGATTTAAAGCTAAAACGCATATTTAATTTGGTAATTGCAAAATTTGCATTCATTATTAGCAATAAAAATGTAGTCCCCGTTTGAGTGATTACAATTGCTTCAGAGCCTGCTCCAAAGATTATTAATGGAATACTGATTATTGGTACTAAAATAGTCTGGGCAACCTGCCTAGCTTGCTGAAATTTCAACTTTTCATTAGCTAAAATATTGCAGTCGAAGACAGTTGACGGAAATGTAAGAGCAATATTTAAGACTAGTATCCCCATTAGTACTTTTGTTTGATGAACTTGTTCTCCTGTAAACGAAGCACCAAAAAATTTTTTTGTATTTACGACTAGTATTGAACCTATCAAGAGACTCAAAAGTGCCATTCCTAAAAATAATAATAAATACATTCCATTTAAACTATTAATAGATTTTCTTTCTTTTGCGTTCTTAAACTTCATATAAAATCTAACGTACGAGCCCGAAAAACCCATAGACAGAACACTTAGACCCATGATAACAGAATTAGTCATCTGATAAATTCCATATTCAGATTGTCCAAGATATTTCAATAAAAACGGCGTGTAAAGAAAAACTATCAAATTTTTTATTATAATATTTGCATATGAAAGAACTACCGCAAATTTCCGTTCAGAACTCTTATCCATTACCAGTCCCCTTTATTGTCAAGAAAACTATCAAAATACTCTGCTGATTTTTCCCTTTCACTTAATAAAATTGATTCTACTCCAGAAAAATC
Organism: Enterococcus raffinosus; assembly: GCF_018917525.1. Classification (GTDB taxonomy): domain Bacteria; phylum Bacillota; class Bacilli; order Lactobacillales; family Enterococcaceae; genus Enterococcus_A; species Enterococcus_A raffinosus_A. Next base: position 105,807 of record NZ_JAHLOS010000007.1, read on the forward strand.
AGTTTCTAGAACCTTCTCTAGATCCATGTTCTCTTTACTTGAGTTTTTAGTTAAGTTAAATTTTTCTAGTAATGTGTCTAATCTAGAATTCATATTACCTGTCATTCGCTCTAAAACTTGAAATGGTGTATTAAAAATAATCGAAAAAACAGCTCCATGGAAAGAGTCCGTTATAACAAGTTCTGCTCTATCAATTGCTTGAATAAATTGAATAACAGTAAGAATTTGACTATTATCATCAATTGAATCGCCCATTATCGAAATAATCTCATAATCATTTTTTTTAACAATTTCACTTAGCTCTTCTCTTTTTGATGCACTCATGCCTCGTAAAGTATATACCAAAACAAATTTTTTTGAAGGTAACCATTTTAGATCCTCTTGTAAAGACAATTCTCTCCACTCATGAGATGTCACCAACATTGTTGGATCAACGTGTACATGGGCAGTCTTGGTGGTTAATTTTTCAACGATATTTACACCTTGAATTTCTCGAACAGAAATTTTTCTCATACCGTTTAGATTCTCTTTAAAATATCTTTTGTCAGCTCTTAAAATCATTGACTTCCCAAAACTTGCCGCGTATGAAAATCTCTTTTCATAAGGAACAAAATCTAGAAAATATGTTGAGTCACTCATGGATGATTGATTCCAAACCTGATCACTTCCTGAAATAAAAACATCATATTGTGAGCCAATACTATTTAAATCTTCCTTCTCTACAATTCTTGTTTTCAATTTTTTTTCAGTAAATGGTTTTAACTTTGGAGATTTCAATTTTGCCATATCGATAAAATTTCTCCCGTATTCTCTTTTACGAAACATCAATTTAATTAAACTGGGAGATTGGCAGCATCTCATTGCGGCATCAAAAATTTTTCTATATTTACTTTTTCTAGAAAAAGAGATATCTAAGGTCTCAACTTTATATCCTCTGTTTTCAATAATTGTTTGTAAAGCATAATTTTGCAGTCTATTGCCATAATTAAAGTTCCCAGGTAAGGTTAAAATCGCAATTTTATTCATCTTTTCACCACTTTTTTCTTTGAAAATAACATTTTTATGTTTAACCGTTTTGCAAATTACTAATTTCATTATTTTTTTTGTCTTCGTCTTCTTTCTGAAGAAGACAAGAACCGATAATTCCGAATATCCCACCAGCTAAAGCTGAATATAATACGTGTCCCGCTATCATAGAGAAAGCAAAAATAATGATATATATAAAAGTATATAAAAAACCATTTTTTTTCTTTATTCCACAAATTAGCACGTAAACATAGAACCCTAATACAGAAAGAGAAACCAACGCTCCATACCAAATCAGAGTATCTATGAAATCCATTTCCATGATTGATTGTAATACAGTAGCATCAAATTGCTGATAATGCCCGTATCCAAAGAGAAAGTTTAAAAATCCATTCTCATTATTAAGGAATATGTCAGTAATGGCCGGGACTATTCGAAGATTTCTATTGCTTAATAGAAAATTGAATATATTTTCAGAACCATTAGTGATGTTATAATAATATTGAAACCTAAATACTATTTCATCAATGAAGTTTGAGAAAAATATTGATGCAAACACGCTCGCAAATAACGTAGCTAATAAAATTTTGACAATTGATTTCACACTCATTTTTTTTAATAAATAGACAACTCCTAATAATACTATACAAAATATGCTTGCTTTTGATCCAATTAACAGCATTGTTACACAGTTTAAAAGGAACAGAATAATAAACATTCTCTTTTTGTACATAGCACATTGCCAAAATGCAAATATTGTAATACTGATCATCAGAATATTGAGTTCATTATTTGAGTAATAAAATCCCTTGTATCCCCCTCCCAGAGCGTATGACGAGTAGCCTACATCAAATAGCATAGGAAGAATCAGTGTCAATGGTACAAGAATTGAAAAAAAAGTTAGCACCTTATCCACAATATCTTTACTCACAATTCCGTTATTCACGGCATTTGAAATCCCCAACGTATACAGTATAGGCAACAAAAGTTTTGTTGCATAAGTTATCTCATCCAAAAAGCCTCTTAGATCTCCATTTCTGAAATAATTTATACTCACTATGGTAAATAGAAAGAGAATGAACGTGTATAAAATAATTAAGTGTGACATTCTATTTTTTCTAATAATAAGAAAGAATAGAAAAACTATTGATACAAGGCGAAACATTATTCCAATTAGTGATCCTAAACCAGTATTAGACAGAAGGTTGTATCCATTAATCATATCGATAATAGGTATTAAACCTAGGAAAAGATAAAGGAAAATATTTAAAATTTTGGACTCTATATCCCTTGAACCAATATATTCAACTTTATTTTTTTTGATTTCACTTGATTCCAATCTATTACACCTACTTTCTTACTGAAAATCAATTTCACTTATTTAAAAACATCAATTAAATATTTTTTTTGATTAGAAACAGAGTATTCATGTGAAGTTTTAAATGCATTGGAGAGAAACGACTCTCTCTCAGTTTTACTCAGGTTCATAGCACGTATTATCGCCTCATATAGTACATCCGGGTCATTTTCATTAAAGCATATTCCATTTTTACCTGATTCCATATAAGAAGACGGACCAAATGAATTATTAGCAACAACTAAAGTACGTGTAGCCATTGCTTCAAGTCCTATCAAACCTAAACTTTCACTCTTTCTATTTGTTGGAAAACAAAATACATCAATACAGTTTAAAATAACATTAATTTCATTCTGTCCAAGTAAAGGATAATAATGAACCCGGCTGGATATACTTAACTCGTTTAATAGCGATAAAAAGGCAGTTTTATCGTTACCGTCCCCCACCACTACAATTTCGATATTTTTCGAAGGTTCTCGTTCTAATATTTTTTTATATGCTCTTAGAAAAGTATCCCAACCTTTATTTGCTTCAAGTCGACTAATAAAGCCTAGATAAAACTTACTATCATCAAGTTTCATTTTACTTATCGCTTCTTTTTTATCCATAGGATAAAAAATATTGTTATTTACACCACCAGAAGGAAAATCAACAATTTTTTCTTCTGAGATATGAAAATCATTAATAATTACATTAGTAAAGTACTGAGATGGCGAGATAATCATTTCTGAAACATTGAGGATTTTTTGTACAATTTTTCTATATTTTTCATCTTTCTTTGTTTCTGGAATAAGATCATTTCCGTGTACATTGACTACTATTTTTGATGAAGACAGTTTGTTTGCAAATAGTACAGGTACAGAGGATAATGAAGCAAAATGAACATAAATAAAATCATACTTACTAAAAACCATCATACAAATTGTTCTAATATAAAATGATGAGTACGATAATATTTTTTTGATAATTCCAACTTGTTTGTACATTACTGATCTATCAACTAGGAATCCATCTTCAATCAAAATATCTTCCGTATTTTTAACAAACACTCCATAGTGAGGATATTCACTGGATGGATACATATTTGAAACAATTAGAATCTTTTTCATATCACTTCGTCCTCAATCTTCATTAGTACTTTAGTCAACTATTAATAATAATGCATTCAAAATTATTTTCTTACTAAAATAAACAATTAGCCTGTCTAATTCTTATAAATCTACTTCTTCATGAAAAGAGACTCATACTCTTTAGAAATACCACCTAAAGAATATCTTTTTGAAATGATTTTAGTAGGATTAACATTTAATTCAAAATTGTGTTCTTCTAAATCATTAATTAATTTTGCTAAATTTCCACTATCTTTTCTCCAGTACAACACTTCATTTTCTCCAACTTCTTTATTGAAAGAAACATCTAGTAGCAAATTAGTTTTAGTGCTTGCCATTGCCTCTAATAGCGACGGGTTAGTCCCTCCCACTTCATGGCCGTGTAAATAAGCGTATGCATTTTCTCGAATAAATTTTAATAATTCTTGATCATAAACAGTTCCAACAAACTTTATTCTAACATCGTTATCAAAATTAGTTTCTTTTTTTAATTTTTCATAAAATTTATTTTCTTCCACATTTGTTATTAATACGAATTCTTTTTTCGAATTTGAAAGCATAAATTCTTTTATCATCATTTCATAATTGTTTTCCGGTACAAATCTCCCCACTACTAGATAATAATTATTGAATTGAATGTTCTTTTCTTTATACCATTTAATTACTGTTAAATCATTTTCACTCAAGTTGGTTTTTGCTAAATCAGTTCCATACGCAATGTAAGTTGTTTTGGGTTTGTATTCGTGATATGTATTGTTAATATATTTTTCAATGGCCTTACTATCACAGATTAACAAATCTGAATATTTTACCATTAACCGTTCAGAGTATTTCCAGTATCTACGCACGGGATAACTCCATTTTGCTCGCATCCATTCATGGCCATCAGGATTAACATACAGTTTTCCTTTTATTTTTTCGATCTTCTTTTTTATTCCACTTATAAAAGGACCAATTCGACATGCTAAAACGTAGAAAATTGGTTGATGATCTTGATTCATTTGTGCTAACTTAATTGCATAGTTTAAAGCTGCAATGTCGTAATATATTGCTCGAGCTGGCCCAATTTTCGGCACATCAATATTAAAGCACTTTGCGCCATTATGCTCAAAGTGCTTGTCAGTAATTCCTGATTTGGCTGAGTTTTCAGTCATGCACGCTACATGATATTGAATATTTTTTTCCATTTGATATTCGGTCAGCTTTTCAACAAACGTTTCAAAACCACCGTATTTTGCCGGAATCCCTTTTGAACCAATGATATAGACATGCTGCTTTTTATCTTTCACAAAAAAACTCCTTAATAAGCCCCACCTGGCTTAATCATTACTTTTATTGTTCTAATAATTAGAGAAATATCCATTCCAATACTTCGATTTTCTATATAATCTATATCAAAACCTACCATCTCATCAAAATGAACATCATTTCTTCCACTAACCTGCCATAACCCTGAACAACCTGGCTTAACAAGTAAACGCTGCATATCATATTGAGTATATTCTGCTACCTCTCGTTGTAGAGGCGGCCGTGGACCAATCAAACTCATATCCCCTTTAATAACATTGACTAACTGGGGCAGTTCATCCAAACTAGTTTTTCTGATAAATTTTCCAAATTCGGTAACTCTCGGGTCCTCTTTCATTTTGAACATAGCACCCTTAATCTCATTTTTATCAACCAATTCATCTAATTTTTTCTCAGCGTCTATGCACATTGAACGAAACTTATACATCGTAAATAGTTTTCCATTTCGACCAACACGTTTCTGTGAAAAGATTACTGGTGAATTCGGTTCATCCTTATGTATTTTATATGCAACCCAAAGCATAAGCGGAGAAATCAATACGATTCCGATCGTTCCAGCAACTATATCAATGAGTCGCTTAACAAAATCATACCCTTTTTGTTTTCGGATTTTTTCCTTATCAATCCAAATCAACTCTGACTGTTCTAATTCAGAGCTAGGTTTCTTTTTCAAAAAATTCACATCCCCAAAAGTCTTTTCACTTTTCATAATATGTTCCCCCAAACAAACTATTTAATTAAAGAATTTGAAGCGTGATTCCTTGATCATTGTAAATTCTGGACGTACAACTTCATCACCATTAACTAAGTCTCTTGCCATCTGCTGCATCTCTTCAACCATTCTCGCTCCACCGATTTTATGAATTTCTTTGTAGGCTTCTTTCATAAGAAAGGTTCGATGTTTTAGATTGTGCGCGTCAGAAGCAACCATATACAACATATTGTGCTTCAACATGAGCTTTGCTGTCTTTTGAATATCTTTCCCAAATACGCCGACAATACTCGGCGCAGTTAATTGTGTGAGTACACCCATTTGGAGAAACGGGATTAAGCGGTTCGGTTCTTTTCGAAAAACCGCATTTCGCTCCGGGTGAACAATTACTGGTACATGCCCATTACTCATCAATTCAAAAAAGAGCTGCTCCGAATACTCCGGCACGTCGCCAGAAGGGAATTCAATCAAAACGTAGGTATTGTCTAGATCAGTAAACAAGATTTCTTGATTTCGAATATCGTCTATTAGCGAACCCGTGATCCGTACTTCTTGTCCCTCAAGCAAAGTGAGAGGAATATCATTTTGGTCCAATACGCTTTGTAACTCATTAACCCTAGTAATAACCTGCTGAGCAGGATTGGAGTATTTACCATTATTATGATGCGGTGTACACATTAAATGAGTGATCCCTTGACTAACTGCTTTTTTAGCCATTGCGATGCTATCATCTATCGTTTGAGCACCATCATCGACACCTGGTAAAATATGACTGTGCAAATCAATCAATTCTTCCACCCTCTTGTACTATTTATCTGTACCATAGTAGTAGTAGCCTTGATCATTCGCATCTGTACTACCGTTAAACACAGCACCCAATACATTGGCATTAACCATGGATAGCAGTTCACGAGCCTTTTGCAAAGAATCTTTGCGGGTAACATTTTCACGTACGACCAACATCGTACCATCCGCTTTAGAGGCAACGATTTGGGCATCGGTTACCGCTACGATTGGCGGCATATCAAAGATCACAAAATCATAATCAGCTCTCAATTCTCTGACCAATTGATCCATTCGAGTTGAACCTAATAGTTCTGATGGATTGGGTGACTTTGGACCACTTGTCATTACATATAAATTTGGAACAACGCTACGTTGAACTGCCTCGCTCACATTCATATCTGTACTTAAAACATTACTCAAACCCACCCCATTATTTAATAGGAAGGTTTTGTGTACTGTTGCTTTCCGCATGTCCGCATCCACTAATAGAACGCTTTGTCCTGAATTAGCAAAAACCACTGCAAGATTGGCTGCTGTCGTTGATTTCCCTTCACCTGGGCCTGACGAAGTGATTACTAATGTCTTAATTTGTCGATCTGCTGAAGACGCAAATTGGATGTTTGTACGAATCGTACGATAGCGTTCTGATACCGGTGAACTTTTATCTACTAAAGTGATCAGGCTGACTGCCTGTGCTACATCAGATTGTTTCATTCTTTTAGCCATAGTTACCTCCTAGACCCGTTTACGTCTGCGACGATCAAGAGTCATGTCTGTTTCTTTTTTAGGAACTTCTCTTTTAGTGATTGTTGATGTTGGTTCACGACGAATTTTAGCGTTCAATTCTTTTTGTGTTAATTCTGGAACATTTCCTAAAAGCGTTAAGCCAAATTCATCTGTTATTGTTTTACTTTCTTTAACTGTACGATCTAATAATTCCAGAAGAACCGCTAAAAAGATTCCTAACATCAAACCAAGTAATAGTCCCACAGCAATAGTTAGCTTTTTATTCGGAAAAACTGGTGAGCTGCTTGCTACCGCCTGAGAGATAATTGAAATACGATCGACATTCAGCACATCTTTCGCATTAGCCTTAAATATCTCAGCAGTTGTATTTGAAATATTCGCTGCTTCTCTCGGGCTTTTGCTTGTTGCTATAATTGAAAACATTTGAGAGTTTTGATTTTGTTCTACCTTGATACTATCTTTAAGGTCATTGGTGTTCATTTTCAACCCATACTCAGAACTTAATTTCTCAGAGACTTCTTTGGTTACCAAGTCCCCAGTGATAATGTCTTTATATGTATTGATCATCTGCAAGTTGGTATTCACGTCATTGGCATTGGTTGTTTCTGTTTGCGGCAATGTGACCACCAACTGTGCTTGTGAACTGTATTTCGGTGTTAAAATGAAAAAGGCTAATAGACCAGAAATCAAAAGGCCTGCTAGTCCTCCTAATATGATTAACCCAATCCTCTTCCTTAGTAGTTCAAATAATTGTTTGATACTGATTGTTTGTTCCATAAGACCCTCAACTTCCCTAAAATTTACTTTTTTCCCTTTGGTTAGTTCCCTTAAATAGCAGCCATATTATATCAAATAAGCTTGAAACGAAAGGCATTCCTTTTAGAAATTTTAGCTTCTTTTTTCAACAATTTTTATAAAGAAAAAGAACTTTTCTATCTCGATCCGTCCTCTTTGAATCCTTCTACAAGTGCTACTCTATATGAAACTAGGCTGTTTTCTTTTTCATAAAAAAACATGATAATTACTTCTTTATTACATTAAAACACAGTTTTCTTGTTTTTTATACAATAAACACCAATCAAAAATACAATGTTTTTTTGTTTATGCATTCACTTGTGTGTTTACACATTTATTCTATTTTAACTTAAAAAACACAATCAACGTTATTATTATAGTTCAGACAGACTGCAATATCAATGATTATTTAAACAACCAATATAATGTTATATGCACTATTTATTTCAGAAAAATATAAAAGAATTAAAAGCATTTTCATATATTATAATTAATTTGTATTTTAATTCACTATTATCCTTAAATAAGAAAGGGGTTACCTAGACTATTAGGACTCTACAAATAATTAGACTCTTTATTTTTGTCACAGTTGAAATATGTTTGAGACAATTAAAATAGTTGAAATAATACCGATTTAAGGATTTATCGACTACTGTTCTGAAGCTTTGACGATTTTTTAATAAAAAATATAGTAGAATTTGCGCTACTTTGTCCATTACTCCCTTTAAAGTACCTTATACTAGTTATCCTTTAGGAAAAACTCATGCAATCCTTCATCTATCTATTTTAATAGGAAAAGAAACGCTTAAAATCTGTACTTCCTCTAACGTAAAAAACTGCTGAAAATAATTTCTCAACAGTTTTACCAATCTGAACTTGCACCGCCAGTGCTGCCGCCGCCAAATGAATCTCCCCCGCCTGACGAGCTTCCACTGCCATATCTGTCACTGCTGGAGCCACCCTCATTCCACAAATCCTTGTGATGATAATACACGGAGTATTGCTTCATTTCTTTCTTTTTCTGCGTAAACAAATCCATGAGCTTCAAGGTTCCAAAAGCATAATAGAAATGGTAGTAACGTGGCTTTTTATTTTTTAGCCGCTTATAGCGTTTCACAATTTTTTTCTAGCAATCAATACTTCCGGTTCTTTACTATGAATCATTTTTCTAACCAAATAGCGTTGAAATTTCGGATCATCTTTCTCTAAATCATTTTTCAACTCAGCAGCAAATTCTCTGCGGCTTTTCCAATAGCTGTAAAGCTTCAATACTGGCGTCTCTAGAAAGGCATAAATAATCACGATCACAACCAGTGCCGGAAAGACATAGTTGCGAATAATCTGCCAAGCACTTTTACCTGCAAAATGTTTTTCAAAGAACCCTGGTTCAAAATCCTTGATCGTTTTTCTTCCTATTAAAATGTGATTAATATTACCTGTAACGATTTTGATCCCTTCATTATAATTTCCCCCGCGAAAATAGTCCTTTGCTTCTTCTGTCATAAGATCCATCGCCAAGGCATCAGGGATATCTCCTTCCAGACCGTAGCCTACTTCAATCCGTTGTTTACGATCCTTTACCGCAATCACATACATGATTCCAGAATCATACTCTTTATCCCCAACTCCCAGTTGATTGAACTTCTCATTGGCAAAGTTCTCGATCGACTGATCAGCTGGCAGTTGTTTCAAAGTTACCACGGCTAGCTGAGGACGTAGCTCCAATTCTTTATATTTTTGATTGTATTGATAGATTTGTTCTTTCGTTTCGGAGGACAGGACATTTGCATGATCCTCCACATAGATATTCTCTGCTTGGACTGTGCCGCACCAGAATAATCCTATTAGTACCAACGAAAGAAAATAAAGTACCCGCTTCATTTTCTCACCCACTTTACTTTTCCTCAATTATGGCGGTTCTTCGCTTACCGTGCAATCACTTTTTCCTTACTTTGATTGCTTATGAATGAAAAGACCCTACTTGCAAAAAATCTTTTTTCCTATATTATTTCGCTTTTTTGGATAAATAGTTTCAGAAATATGCCAAAAAAGCATTTACAATGGAATCGTTTTTTGTTTATAATTATTTTAAATAAAAGAAGATCAATACTAGTTTTTTCAGATTTTCTTTTATCAATTACGAGAATATTTTCTCACTATTAAACAGGAGGGTACATTCATGTCATTAATCGGAAAACAAGTTGAAGCGTTTCAAGCACAAGCCTATCGTCAAGGAAAATTTATCGAGGTTTCTGAAGAAGTACTACAAGGCAAATGGTCCGTCGTTTGTTTTTATCCAGCAGATTTTACTTTTGTTTGTCCAACAGAATTAGAGGATTTACAAGATCAATATGAAAAATTACAGGAGTTAGGTGTTGAGGTGTATTCTTGCTCAACAGATACTCATTTCACGCACAAAGCATGGCATGACACATCAGATGCCATCGGTAAGATCAACTACACGATGATCGGTGATCCTTCTCATCATATCTCACGTATCTTTGATGTGTTAGATGAAGAAGCAGGTTTGGCACAACGCGGAACCTTCATCATTGACCCAGACGGCATTGTCCAAGCAATGGAAATCAATGCTGACGGAATTGGCCGTGATGCCAGCAGCTTGATCGACAAAATTCGCGCAGCGCAATACGTTCGCACTCATCCAGGTGAAGTTTGTCCTGCTAAATGGAAAGAAGACGGTGAAACGCTGAAACCAAGCTTTGACTTAGTCGGCAAGATTTAAGGTGCTCCTATGTTAGATAATGAAACGAAGGAACAACTAAAACAATATTTAGCCTTATTAGAATCAAAGATCGTTTTTTCAGCAAGTTTGGATGAATCTGAAGAGTCGAAAAAAGTAGAAGATTTCTTGGCTGAAGTCGCGGCGATGGATGATAAAATTTTGATCGAAACCAAGAATTTAAAACGGACCCCAAGCTTTGAGATTAATCAGGTGGGCGCAGATGCTAGCGGCATCGTCTTTGCCGGTCTACCAATGGGACACGAATTTACTTCATTCATTCTAGCTTTGCTGCAAGTCAGCGGTCGGGCACCGAAGATTGATGATGTGCTGATTCAACAAATCAAATCGATTGATCGGGAGTTAGCATTTGAAACCTATGTCAGCCTAACCTGTCATAACTGCCCGGATGTCGTCCAAGCGTTGAACATTATGTCTGTGTTGAATCCAAAGATTTCGCACACTATGATCGAAGGCGGGATGTACCAAGCAGAAGTTGATGAAAAGGAAGTCATGGCCGTACCGACTGTTTTTCTAAACAATGAAGAATTTGATAGCGGTCGAATGACGATCGAACAGATTATCGAAAAAGTCAGCGGACCTTTGAGTGCGGATGAATTCGCCGATAAAGAAACCTTTGATGTTTTAGTCATCGGGGGCGGTCCTGCCGGTGCCAGTTCAGCAATTTATGCTGCTCGTAAAGGAATCAAGACCGGAATGGTCGTGGATACCTTCGGCGGTCAAGTCTTAGAAACGCTGGGAATCGAAAATGTGATCGGCACGCCTTACGTGGAAGGTCCACAATTAATGCGTCAAGTGGAAGAACACGTGAAGCGGTACGATGTGGACATTATGAAGGGTCAACGTGCCAAATCTATTCAGAAAAACGACTTGATCGAAGTGGAATTAGAGAACGGCGCACAATTAACTGCGAAGTCTGCGATTCTTTCAACCGGTGCCCGTTGGCGTGCCATCAATGTTCCTGGTGAAAAGGAATTTAAGAATAAAGGCATCGCTTATTGTCCACATTGTGATGGCCCATTGTTCAAAGATAAAGAAGTTGTGGTGATTGGTGGCGGAAACTCAGGGATTGAAGCCGCCATTGACTTAGCTGGATTAGCGAAACATATTTATGTACTGGAATTTCTTCCTGAACTAAAGGCCGATCAAGTGTTGCAAGAAAAGCTTTACTCATTGTCGAATGTCACGGTAATTACCAATGCAGCAACGAAGGAGATCACCGGTTCTTCCCATGTTGAAGCATTAACGTATACAGATCGCCTAACGAATGAGGAACATACCTTGAATGTTGAGGGAGTCTTCATCCTGATCGGACTAATGCCGAATACTGAGTGGTTAGCCGATACCGTCGCTTTGAGCGATCGTGGTGAAATTCTAGTGGACAAACATGGCGCAACCAATGTAGAAGGCATTTTTGCCGCAGGCGATTGTACAGACAGCGCATATAAGCAAATCATTATCTCGATGGGCTCTGGAGCAACCGCTGCCCTCGGTGCATTTGATTATTTGATTCGACAAACAGTTAGTTAGTAGAATAAGCCTCATTTTTCTAAAAACAGAAAAATGAGGCTTATTTTCGTTTCATGCTCAATACACTGCAAGAAGCTTAACTCGCAGCTAGCTCAGTTGAATGGTAATCATTTTTCCAAAAGCGTGAAAAATGACTTCTATTCTCGTACGCATACGATTAGGCTAAACTGCTTGTTCATTAATTTGTTAAAAAATCATATCTATACTTCAAACTTAATACACTGCGAAAGGCCTAACTCGCAAAATAATCCCCATCCTGTTCCTACCAACAAAAAAGAACGGGATGGGGATTCATCTATATTTATGTCTTTATACAAGACTTTCTTTTTTCAGATCCATATAGAGTAAAACTCTAGACATTTTTTTCGAAGTCACTCTACGAACTTCTCTCGGAATAAACTGATGTATCTCATCTTCGTTGTAACCTACTTGGAATTTCGTTTCATTAAAAACGAGTGGTCGTCTCAATAAGCTAGGATATTTTTCAATGATAGTAACTAATTCACTTAGAGATAGCTCATCGAAATCAACGTCTAATTTTTCATAGACCTTTGAACGTGTGGAAATAATTTCATCTGTTCCTGTTTCAGTCATTGAGAGAATTTCTTTAATTTCGTCCTTCGTTAACGGATTAGACATAATATTTCTTTCTTCAAACTCAAGTCCATTTTCTATTAACCAAGCTTTTGCTTTCCTACATGATGTACAACTAGCTGACGTATACAATTTAATCATTTTACATTCACCCTTCTAATTCATTATTTTAATAACACGAGTTGTTCTACACCTATTACAATACAAGATTTACAGGCATATGTTAAACAATTCACTTTCTTAAGTATCAAAAAATGATACTTAGTCACAATGAAAAATTTTATATTATAACTTAAAATAATACTTATTCTAAATAAGGTATACATGACATGATAGAAAGATTATAAGTAGTACAAGCTTTATAAAGTTTCTTGTATAGAAACATTAGATAACACTCGTAATGTTTAAAAGAGGTGATTACTCAATTATTTCTTTAACAAAGTAAAAGATGATTGAGGATGATAAAATAGTTCTTTTTATTATTATTTAGTTTTTCTCCTAAATATAAGCTAGCATTGTTAATGTTATTAGAGGTCTCTAAGTGATCATTTGAATGACTATGGTATCAAGTTCTGTTTGTTATAATTATTTCCATTTTTCTGACACGCTATGTTCGTTTTCCAAAGAATCTATGATTACGTTTTAGTGTAGTCAATAGCTTTCTTACTATTTACTATCTCTAAAACGAATAATTCCGCGAATCAAACGGTTCTGTTTGAATATTAAGCAACAATTGAACATATTTATGTGTCATCATCAATAATTTGCCATTCGGACCTATTTTCCAATAACGATTTTTTTACCTACAATTTAGCTCTTCTACATTTTTTAACCGAGTCTGAATTAACATTTTTGGTGTGTAACACCTAGCTCTGTGATTGAAAGCTTTTTAGTTTAACTTCACAAATAAGTTGGACGTAGAACAAATAGAAAGTCATTTAGATAATCTTATCATTCAGAATAACGACTAAATACGCAAAAAAAGCACCGTCTGAAATCCTATGATCTCAAACGGTGCTTAACTTGTCTTAACTAATAACGGTCACAGTTACTGAACGACGTCCCCATTGGATACATTGTTCAACCGTTGGAAAATGGACATCAATAATATTTCCTTTGATGGCACCACCGGTATCACCAGCGATTGCAATTCCATAGCCAGATACTTCTACCATTGAACCTAATGGAATGACACTTGGATCAACAGCTACAACCTGTGGGTTTTGACGTAAGTCAATCCCCATCGCTGTAAAAAATGTATTCACTGACTCTGCACATGAATAACCCGTTGATTCCATTTGCATCGTACGACCGGATGTCGTCGGTGTGCTTGGTGCTGGTTGCGCTGGTTCTTGTTTTGGTTGTTCACTTGTTTGTGTTGTTTGTTGTGAACTTGACGCTGATGCAGCTGGTTTTGACGCTTGAGCAGAGGCTTGCGATGACGCTTCAGCCCTCGCCTTTTCTTGTGCCTGTGCTGTCGCAGCTTTTGATGCTTTTTCAGCTTCCGTCGCTTTTGCTTCTTTCTCCGCTTTTTCCGCTTGTGCTTTTTCAGCAGCTTGGCGGGCTTTTTCTACTTCTTTGTCTTGGCTGATTTTTTCTAAGCTAGTTTTATTATCGGCTAACTCTTGCTTCAAGTTGGCCATTTTTTCATCTAACTTCGTCGTTTCAGCTTCCAGACTTTGACTATTTTGTTTTAATTGGGCTTGTGTTTTTTCTTGTGTTGCTTTTAGTTCGGTTAATTTGTCTTTAGCCTCGCCTAGACTAGCAACTTTTGTTTTCTCTGCATTTTGGATAACGGACATCGCAAAGGCACGATTCAAAAACTCACCAAAATCCTTTGATTCCAATAATGCATTAATCGAACGATCCGTCATACCATTGACTTGAGCAGTTTTCATCCGCTCTGCAATTGCTTCTTTACGCTGTTCAATCTTTTTTTCTGTTTCCACAATATCTGTTTTGGTCTTTTCCAAAACTGCTTCATTCTCACTAATTTTTGTCCGAATATTGTTAACTTCTTGATATTTTTCGTTGACATCATTCAGTGCGATCTGTAATTCTCCGCTGATTTTATCACTTTGTTGAGCGATTGCGGATTCTTTTTTATCTAACTCATTCAGTGACTCTGCCTGTGCAAAGACTGGTAAAAGTACGTTAGCACCCAACAATAGCGTGGCAACGAACCCAAACATTTGCTTTCTCACTTAAAAGTCCACCTTTCTATTTACCCTCAGTTATTATACGAGAAAATGACGGACTTTTTGTTTCACCAACATTACATTTCATTACAAAATGATCGGTGTTTTAGTAACATTTGTTTTATTTTCCTCAAATCGCACAAAAAAGATAGTCCCTTCAAGCTTTGAAGGGACTAATTTTTGTCATATTTTTGTAATATTATTTTTTCCGTAGCTCTTTAGATAACTGGCGTATCTCCGTTAAAGGGCTTTTTATTTCCTTCGATTTCATATTTGGGAAGCTATTCAAGAAGCGGCGTTCTTGGAAATTCAGCCTTGGCAGTTGTTTACGCCACTCAGGCTGTTCTTTGATTTCAGCCATCCAACCCTGGCGACGTTCTTCTGCTGCTACCTTTAATTCTCCAAGATCTGCTTGCAGCTGTTCTTTCTTATCTTGGATCGTAGCACTCATCTTGTTTATCGCCTGACGCAATGATGCAAGGTTCGCTAGGGTAAAACCTAGATCAAAACTTGTTACCATTAATAGAAGCATTGGTAGAAAGATACCAAAACGCTGCTGCCAGATACTAACGACACTCATTAAATAAGGATTTAAAACACGAACGATAAACACACAGGCAATGCCCCAAAAGATGGAGACTGGTACGGCCACCCGTCCATTGATATTCAATGGAACATCCTTATAATCCCATAATGTCAGATGAAAAATTTTCTCTAATAAAAAGCTGGTCAGATATTCCAAGGCGGTCACGAGAATCAGCGCTAAGAAAAACAGGAGCACGATATTCTGCTGATAGGGTTCAATAAAATAAAGCACGCCAACGACTCCAAAACCGTAGATTGGTGTGATTGGTCCTAATAGGAAGCCGCGATACACGAAATGTTTCGCCTTGATCGAGCAATAAATCGTCTCCCATAACCAACCAATAAATGAATAGCAAAAAAATAAGAGCACAATGATCGTAAATATTTTTTCCATTTTCTTCCTCCATTAAACGAATGCTTGGCTTTCATTATTCCACGGATAGTCAGAAAATGCTAGTTTCATGGGTAAAGCTTCCACAATGTGCCTTGTGCTTAACTTCAGAAAGCATCTTGCCTGTCTAACTTTTGAATTCTCTATAGCGGTTCTGCATAACCTTGTGGATAGACCGCTTCAACTGTAGCAGCGAAAACTCTTGTAGCTGCCTTTCAGTTAACATTTTTTCGCTAACTAGACTTGTCCATTAAGCGTTGTATTTTCTGTAGCCAATTTTTCGGAAAATTTCGTTGACTCAACCCAACGAAGTAAGTAATCGACTATAAAAATGGCTGATTCAACACATTAGAAAGCACTTATTTTTTTCATGTATTTACAATTAAAGCTTGTTTTTAACGGTTCCTCCCTTTATGATTTTTATATAGAAAACGTTTTTATCGAAGGACTATTGTTACTATATCTGTATATTTATTTTAAACATTGTCACTTTCAGTAATTGAAAATTATCGATTTATTATTTTCGTAAAAAGTTTTATTTAGTCAAAAATATTGACTTCAAAAAAGTAGGAGGTAACGACGATGGATTTTCGCACAACTTTAGGAACCAGCAATAAACGCCGCTTGTTGTTGTTAGAGCATTTATACTATCAACGAGATGGTCTATCTAGTGCTCAATTATTAAGCTTGCTGAACTGTTCCCTGCCGATCCTATTGAACGATATCGATTTGATCAATTCTGAAAAACCAAATGTCCTCCAAATTCTCAAAGTGAAGGGCTTGTTTCGTCTTGTCATGGATAAATCAATGAGCCTCGGGAGTATCTATGCGGATTTTCTAAATGCCTGTCCTGAATTTCAAATCATCGAGGAACTTCTTTATGAAGAATGCGAAAATATTACTGCACTCTCTAAAAAACTATATTTAAGCTCTTCTAATACTCAACGCTATTTAAAAAAAATCGAAACTACCCTAACTGAAGCAGGAATGGAACTTCATTATCGTCCACTACGATTAGAAGGAAACGAAGGTGAAATTCGAAATTTCTATTACCGCTTTTATACTGAACGACAAAGTGCCTTCGAAAGTACTCTGCCTAAACTACCGACTGAGCATTATCACATCATCGAAACATATATCCAAGAGTTTATCGAAATGAACTGTATTCATGAGAAATATGTTTATGAGAAACGTTTGATCTACAATATGTATATTAGTTTTTGGCGACTAAAAAGCGGACATGAATTTCCTAAAAAAGAATTAAGAAGAAATGCCATTCTTCTTCCAACAGGTATTTCCTATAATAAATTAAAGCAGGCCGTTAAAGAAGGGGTAGGATTGAAGCTCACTATGGACATGATTCAAGACACTCTCTGGCTAACTTTTTCAGACGCTATTGTCTTTAGTTTGCTACATCGAGAAGTCGCATTACTGGATAATCCTAAATACCGAAGATTATTCGTGCAACACTATGCTTTAGCTAAAGAATTTGATGAGATGTTAGGAAATCGCCTCAGCAACTTGAATCGTTTAGATATCGCCACTGTTTTATGCAACGATTTATACTTGTGTGATCCAAATGGAAAATATATTGGCGTACTCTGGCGTAATCGTTCTGTATTTGTCGAACAAGCTTCAAAGGTTTATCAGCGCGGCGTTCAAAAAATCCGTACATTGGTAGAACGATTTGTGAAAAAATATAATATGTATCAAGAAAAAGACTTTATCCAAAATTATGTGTATCTATTAATCACGACAGAAGTATATAGTATGGAATGGCTGGCAAGTCAGGATCAACCGCTAAAAATTTTGTTATTATCTGATTTAGCACCAACAGAAGAGACCTTTTTAGCAAAACAGATTTCTGAAAATATCTATGGTAACTTCACTATTACGCACTTTGAAAAATTATCGGGTGGTTTACCTAATCTAAAAAAAGAATTGAAAAATTATGATTGTCTAATCACAACAGGTTCATCCGAAGGTTTGCCAAAAGATTACCCAGTCGTCGTGATTGATCCATTCATCACTAATCAAAGCAGGAATTTCATTCAAGAAACAATCAGCGATCTCTCAAAGCAACATGAGCTATCTAAAATTGAAGAAGTTACAAAGGAGTGAAAGAATTTTTCACTCTTTTTTATTTGACCTGTCTTCTAAGCAATGAATAGCTTTTCTGACAATTCTAAGTATATTCTTCGGACTTGTTTGACAAGTAAGTTACAATAGAAGCGATCCTATTTGGTTTGGTCGCTTATCTACTTATACATTGGAGGAACTTACATGTTTCAGCTTTTACGTTACGCCAAAGATTATCGCAAACAGATCATCCTTGGTCCTTTTTTCAAATTTTTGGAGGCCGTCTTCGAACTGGTTCTGCCATTGTTCATGGCGCGCTTGGTCGATGAAGGGATCGCCCGCCATGATCAAAGCAGGGTGATCGAGATGACAGTCGCCATGCTGGGTCTATCGATCGTTGGACTGCTCTGCGCTTTAGTCTGTCAATATTATGCTTCGATCGCCTCACAGGGTTTTGGCACGGTTTTACGGAATCGCCTGATGGAAAAAATCAACAGCTTTTCCCATAATGAGTTGAATCGCTTCGGCACGGATACCTTGATCACCCGCATGACCAATGACATCAATCAAATGCAGGGAGCTCTAGCGATGCTGGTTCGTCTGGTCGTTCGTGCGCCTTTTCTAAGTATCGGTTCAGTCATCATGGCCTTTTATATTGATTGGCAAATGGGAATTATTTTCTTGATCCTGCTGCCGCTATTTTGTTTAATCCTCTTTTTGATTATTCATTATTCGGTGCCCTTGTACAAAAAGATTCAGCAAAAGCTCGATCAGTTGAATCAATTGGTTACTCAAAATCTGAGCGGTGTCCGCGTGATTCGCGCCTTTGCTCGGACAAAGACAGAAACCAAACATTTCAATGAAGAAACCGAAGTCATTTCTCGCTTAAATCAGCGAGTAGCGAACATTTCTGCGCTGCTCTCTCCTAGCACGACCTTAATTATGAATGCCGGCGTTGTTGGCCTGCTCTATTTCGGCGGCTTCAAAGTTAATATTGGTCATTTAGAGCAGGGACAAGTCTTGGCCTTGATCAACTATATGAACCAAATGCTCCTAGCCTTGATCGTCGTTTCCAACCTAGTCGTGCTCTTCACTCGCGCAGCAGCTTCTGCCAATCGGATCAATGAAGTCTTTGCTACCGACACGACTTTAGCTGATGATGGCAAGATTAAAGAAGCTGACGAACAAGCGCCTTTGATTGATTTTAATCATGTCGATTTTCGCTATACAGAAAAATCAGGACTTGCTTTACAGGATGTTTCCTTCACCTTACAGGAAAACAAAATCCTCGGTATTACCGGGGCAACAGGTAGTGGAAAATCTACCTTAATCAGTTTGATTCCACGTTTCTATGATGCTTCCAAGGGAACGGTGAGCTTCGCTGGAGGTAATGTTAAAGATTGGACACTGGACAGCTTGCGTTCAGAAATAGCAATCGTCCCCCAAACAGCAGTCTTATTCAGCGGAACCATCCGGGAAAATCTGCAATGGGGTAAATCCGACGCAACAGATGAAGAATGTTGGCAAGCATTAGCCACTGCTCAAGCCAGTGAATTCGTCGAAACCTTGCCAAAAGGATTAGATACAATGATCTTGGAAAATGGGAAGAACTTCTCTGGCGGACAGCGCCAGCGTTTGACGATCGCCCGCGCATTAATCCGCAAACCAAAATTGCTGATCTTGGATGATTCCTTATCCGCCTTGGATTATCAAACAGACTTAGATTTACGCCAAGCATTAAAACGTGATCTAGATTGCGGCGTGATCATTATTTCCCAACGCCTACGTTCAATCCAAGACGCTGAAACGATTCTGCTGATGGATAATGGAAAAATCGCAGCACAAGGAAAACATGAAGTCTTGCTGCAGGAATCCACACTCTATCAAGAGCTGGTCAAATCTCAAGCGGAAGGTGGTATTGTTCAATGATTAAGAAGAAAAACTTTTTTCTTTCGTTAAAATTGTTCATGCCTTACTTGTCTGCTTATCCGAAGGAATTGATCACGGCAATTATTCTAGGAATCGCCAGCGGGATAACTTCCGTATTAATGACCTATTACATTGGTGTCGCTGTCGATCAAATGGTCAATCAAGGAGCCGTTGATTTTCCTCGGCTCTTCCAAATTCTTCAATTGTTTATCGGCATCTTTTTAGTAACGGTGGTCAGTCAATACTTCATTCAACGTTTGGGAAACACCGTAGCGTTTGACTCAGTCGCTAAGTTACGGGAAGAAACCTTCACTCATTTGAATAAGCTGCCATTGAGCTATTACGACCAAAGCTCAAAAGGCGATATCGTCAGCCGCTTTACGAATGATATGGATAATATCTCTACTGCGATCTCTGCGGTCTTCAATCAGGTATTCTCCGGGATGACTGTCGTTTTGGTGGCTTTGGTCTTTATGCTGTATCTAAGTCCAATGTTGACACTAGTTGTATTGGTAGCAACGCCGATCATCTTTTTGATCACCTATATCGTGGCTCGTACTTCGCAGCAGTACTTTACCAGCCAGCAGCAATTAGTCGGTTCGATCTCTGGTTTTATTACAGAAATGGTGGGCAATCAAAAAATCGTCAAAGCCTTCCAACGCGAAAATCAAAATCAAACGAACTTTGAAGCCTTGAATCAAGAGCTTTATGTACGAGGACAAAAGGCACAATTCGCGTCATCATTGACTAATCCCTCTTCACGTTTTGTTGACCATCTAGCGTATCTGATGGTTGGGCTCGTGGGTGGATTGTTAGCATTAAAAACTGACAGCGGAGTAACGATTGGGATCATTTCCAGCTTTACGATCTATTCCAGTCAATTTACGAAGCCATTTATTGAACTGTCTGGTATCACGATCCAGATTCAAACAGCCATCGCTGGACTCGACCGTTCCTTTGAATTATTGAAGGAACCCATTGAACAAGCCGATGATTCGGATGCGATTACGTTATCAGAGACGAAAGGAAAAGTTGTTTTCGATCACGTGGACTTTGCTTATCAAAAAGATCAACCCTTGATCGAAAACTTTAATCTGACGGTTGAACCAGGCGAAACCATCGCCATTGTCGGCAAGACCGGTGCCGGAAAATCGACACTAGTCAATCTCTTGATGCGCTTCTATGAAGTCGATCAAGGCAAGATCACGATTGATGGCACAGATATTCGCCATTTGACTCGCGATAGTCTCCGTCAACAATTCGGCATGGTACTGCAAGAAACCTGGTTGATGGACAGCAGCTTGCGTGCCAATCTGCGTTACGGCCGCAAATCAGCAACAGATGAAGAAATCTATGCTGCCTTAAAAGATGCCTATATGTATGATTTCGTGATGCGTTTGCCGGACAAACTAGATACGATCGCCGGCGAAGCAGGCATCAAGCTTTCAGACGGGCAGCGGCAATTGTTGACGATCGCCCGTACCATGATCAGTCAGCCATCGATGTTGATCCTTGATGAAGCCACCAGCTCCGTCGATACTTTGACTGAACAAAAAATCCAAAGTGCCTTTCTTACGATGATGAAAAATCATACCAGTTTTGTGATCGCTCATCGTCTGTCAACGATCCAAAATGCTGATCAGATCCTCGTACTGGATCATGGACAGATTGTTGAGATTGGTAGTCATCAAGAGTTATTGGAAAAAGATGGTTTTTATAAGAAGTTATATGAAGCGCAGTTTTCGCGAAGTTAACTTTTTTCAACTTTTAAAAAAGAGTTGTATAGTCCTTTAAATTCGGTAAATAATCCTTGGTATAGCTAGAAAAAAACAACACCATATGAGACAACCACAGATTTTTTACCATAATTCCGATAACAGGAAAAGCAATATCTTACAATTAGGTTTCATAATAAAAGTAACGACCATACTCTATTATTGCTGATAGAATATGGTCGTTACTTTTATTATGATCACTTATTTTCTATCCAATCCGCTTAGAAGTGAGCTTCAACACTTTTTCATATTCATCAGCTAGTGGCTGATTTATTAATTGATTTTCTTCAATAAAATCATCCAGTCCTTCAGAATATTTTTGAATTAACTTACTTCTAAGTGATAAAAACTCCTGCTTCAAGACTTGGGCCTCCTTTGAAACACGTTCTTTTGTGGCAATCATGTCTTCGTATTGGAGTTCTAGTTCGAAAAATTCCCTTTTTTTACTGGCAATTTGATTATTGAGCTGGTCCTTCTCATTCACTAACTCACCTAATTCGATTTGGAAATTTAATAAATGATTCATCTTAGCTGACTCTGCTTCTTGAATCAGCTTGTCTTTTTGTTGCCTAGCTTCTTCTAATAAAAGCTCCGCCTCCAGTTGGACAGTATCTGCGGTTTTTTGTGCTAATTCCTTCATTCTCTCCAGATCTTTAACCTCTTCTTCAAATACTTGAAGACGCTCATTGTCCATTTGAAGTTGCTGGATATCATCATTGAGCTTTTTGCTGGTCTCCTCGTGTGTTCGGTTGATTTCCTTCAATTGCCTGATTTCATCCTGATAAACTTCGATCTCACTATTTTTGACCTGATAGGATTCATAATCTTCCAGCACATGCCGCATAAAGTCCTCCACATCACCAGCACGGTAACCAAATAGTCGCCGGCGAAACGTCAATTCTCGGATATCCTTTGGTTTAAAATTCACCCTTTTTCACTCCTTCATTGGCTCTTCTGTCAGCTCTTCGTACTTTTCACGAATATCATTCATTAATCGGACATATTCCTGTTTAACAGTATCAATCGATGCCACAATCATCCGTTCACTGCCGATCAAGTCCGAAAAACTGTTCACTACTTCTGAACCAATCTCCTTACGCTTCATTTCCAGCTTTTTCAACTGTTCTTCGTAATACTGGTCCGCATTGGTAAGAATGAGTTGAGCCTCTTCCTTCGCCTGCTTTTCGATCCGCAAGGCGACTTTTTGAGCTAACGATAACACGGTGTCTTCATTTAGATTGTTCGACACGCTTTCTGTTTGAAGGTCAGTAAGCTGTTGCTTCAGTACCTGTTTTTCCTGCTTGGTTTTTTCCAAAGCTTGCGAACCTTCTGCCTTTTGTTTCTCTAGCTGACTGAGCAGTTCCTGCTTTTCCCTCTCGGCGGCTTCAGCTTCCTGTTTACTTCTGTCTAACTGTCGCTGGTAAGAACCGTAGTCCTTAGCAACATTGATCAAAAAGTCGTCGACGTCTCTTTTCTTGTATCCCATTGCACCACTTGGGAAGGTCGTATTCTTAATATCTTCTTCGTTAAATTTCATGGTCAACCTCTAAAAATAGAACCGATGCGGGATCAATCAACTGGTCTTGGCCTAATGACGCATCACGGCAAAGCTCAAAGTGCAAGTGACTTCCGGTGCTGTTGCCAGTACTTCCTACGTAACCGATAATTTGACCTTGCTCAACTTGATCGCCAGGTTTCACAACATATTGGGATTGATGAGCGTAGAGAGTTGTCATACCATCCTCATGCTCGATCACCACATAATTTCCCCAAGAATAATGGAACTCTGCAACATTGACGGTTCCTGATTTACTAGCGTATATTGATTCGCCCTGCGCTGCAGCCATATCAAGTCCTCGGTGGAACTCACTGCCTCGTGTGCCATACGGACTAGAGATTGTGTAGTTTTCCACTGGAATCGCATAGCCTTGCGCACTAACTGCAGCTTCCGCTTTTTCTTTGTCATACTCTGTTAAGTTGTAAGTCTCGATCAACCCATTCAGCTTTTGGTTGTAGGAAGTATCTGTCGCATAGCGTCCTGTTAAGAATTTCGTCGCATCTTCATAGGTCGTGGTGTTGGACTTCCATGTACCACTGTAGTAATCACTCCCGCCTGATAATCCTTCTTTCATCAGCTTAGCGTAGTCCTCAAAGCTTTCTTCATAGTTCTCATAAGCTCTGAATGCAGCTTGAATCGTGATCATACTGCCATTTCCAGTATCTTCTTGTGTACTGAAGGTGGCGCTCTTGCCGTTATGACTCCCCTTAATGCCAAACAAATTGTAGTTTGGTGCTTGAGCGAGCTGACTAGTACCAGATGCTGATTCCAAAATCGCTTGAGCAATCATAACTGAGGCATATAAGTCTTTCTCCTGTCCAATCTTGCGAGCAGGTTCACCTATCTTTTTAATGAAGCTTTCCACCGATTCATCCTTTTCAAAATGAAGAGCGCCGTCGCTTGCCTCACTAGCTGAAGGAACCAGTTCTGTGATCGTTGGTGTTTCGACCTGACTCACGATTGGTTGTTCAACACGTGCAGGCTCTGTTGGTTGATTTGTTGGATTATCAATATTTGAGTCTGTTGGTATTTTTGGTTCGGTTGGATTCGTTGGTTCTACCGGCTTCACTGGATCAATCGGTTCCACTGGTTTGACTGGTTCTTCTGGTTCCACAGGATCACTTGGTTCGGTTGGTTCAGTAGGCTCTGTCGGAGTTACTGGATCAGTCGGTTCGGTTGGTTCTATTGAATCGGTGGTGTTTTCGATTTGAGTGCTATCTGCCGTTTCGTTTACTTGATTTGTTGCTTGCGTCTGTTGAATAACTGTCCCTGTACCCTCGTTTACACTAGCCTCTTCTGCACAAAGTGCTACTGGTGCGCTATTTAATAGGATAGAAACGGATCCAATCAACGTAGTCGTGCCTCTCACTCCTGCCTTCACAAACCGTGGCTGTTTTCTCTTCGAACGATAGATTGTTTTTATCTGTTTTTGATAGTACTTCTTCTTCATAAAAATCTATTCACCCTTCTTTTCTCTATTAGCAATTTATTTCCTCTTGTTGATTCGCCTGATAGAAGTGAATCGGGACACATGGTTCATCAAGTACGATCTCATTCATTTAGTAAGGGAATCACTTCATTAGGTAATAGGGAAAATAATTCCCTACCACCGCACCATCTGCAAGTGACTCATATCCGGCACTACTTTGTATTAAATTCACAATCATCTTAGCTAGTAGGATAAAAGTTTGCTCAAACCTTTCCGGTCCTTTAGGTCTCTGCCTAATATGTTCAGAAAGAGTGGCTCCTTTCATTCATCCAAGTCTTTCCACAAATAGATCCTATTGTGCTTCGATTCTTCAGCCTTTGAAAAGATTCAATTGTCCTAACCTGTCCAATTCAAGCACATCGAAACTTGTAGTAAAACCCAATCGCGTCTCTTAGATAGAATTTATAATCAAATATTCACATCAATCTAAACGGAGTGTTATTTATAGTAATCAAACAAATCATTATTAATCCTAAAAAATAAGAACAAAAATAATCCACATATCATCATCTCATTGCTAATTACTCCCGAATTATATTATAGTATATTGTTTACCGGCGATCAATATTGAATAATAATATTATTTTATTAAAAACAGAAAATAAAATCGAGTAAACATAATTTAATTTCGCATTTTCGATAGTGGTGTATAAGGAAAAATCTCCTACACAGTCAAATAAGGATAATTATTCATGCGGGCCAAGGATATCAATATATAGATCATCTGATTCAAGAGGAGAATTTACTATATAGTCATTCTGAATGCCTTATGATACATCATTAGTTGGCAAAATAACCAAAGAATCATAAGACATCTACTGCGTAACATTACAAGTTGTAAAAGAGCAAGTAAGGAATAAAGCTTGATAATTCTACTTTATTCCTGTTTCTTGACAGACAATCCGTAAGAGTATTCCTTTATGCTTTCATGTTCATTAGCAATACAATATGTTCACATTAAAATTATTATCAATGGTTCTTTCTATAACTTCCTTTACCTTTTAGCATTATTCTTATTTATTTTCTATTTATATCATATAAAACTTAAACGATACATAAATAGAGATAACAAGATTCATATCGAATCTGCAAAAACTTGAAGATGCCTCCCGCATAAACAAACACTAAAACAACTTTGCCAATTTATCTTATCGTGTAACGACAAGCTGGAAGTGTTCGTTTTTTTGAAGAAGCACTCTTTAATTGGTATTCTTTCTAACCTGAACATAAAAAATCAAGGTAAAATTGAGTTTGAAATGATGGATCAAGTTCGTTAAAATTGGAAAAAGAAATGTATGAAAAAAATCTAGATGTAAAAAAACATAATATTTAAGTGATAGCAAACGATATCAGGAAAAATAGGTTGGATAGGGCATTGTACTCTGTTGCAACGGTCCGACTTAACTTTCCATTTTCTTCTACAAAGAAAAGTAGTGACTATCAAATATTTGTAATACCTGTACTAATAAATTTGTAGTCAGGCATATTCCAACGGAAGAAGGTCCAAGATGAAGGCTGGTGAATTATTAAAACAATTAACTGCGAATCCTTTTCATGAGGACTACAAGGGTATTTATACCCGTTTAAGCGGTAATCTGATTCAATTTACTACTGCAAAACCCGATGATGAAGGAAACCTTGTGTTTTTTCGTCAGAATAGAAAAGCTCCAATGACAATAAAGACATTATTTGCGATTTTACTTCTTCACAAAAATAAGCGGCTATTTTTTTGGAATAACAGAAAAATTGCTATATACAGGTACAGTGTAAATTGTGGGAAAATTATCGTATAAATACTTGATTTCTAAGATTCCTTTTCTAAAGCTATTAACTGAGTCAATTTTATAATTTATCAAACATCATCATACACATAATCAATTCTATTTTATAACGGATACGCCAGTAACTCACTTAAGTTGCAAAAAATTACGTTGCCAATTGACTAAATCCCTTTATAATTAGTTTCCAATAGCCTTTCATTAATTAAATGTCACCTGTAGGAATCGAATCTACGACTAGACAGTTGTGAACCATCTGCACCACCCAATTGAGCGAAGGATGCGCAAAAAGACTAGTAGAGAGTTTGATGACCCTCACTAGTCTCAAAAAAAATACTTCTGTTGGCGTTACACTAAGACATCTTGTTGTATCCAACTATTTTATATGTCAGTATAACAAAAAACGATTACATGCGTAGGGGACAATCTTTTTTTGATGTTACTAGAGATTACTCGTTATACCCATTTATTTGAGAATAGTTTTATTTTTTCCCTAGAATTAGATTGATTCCCAGTCATGAATAGCGCAAGTTCTCCCCCGGGGTTTCCTTAATCCAAAAGTAGTTTTGGTCCATTGGAAACTCTTCGAAAAACTCGATATTAGACAAAAAGACTAATATCGAGACTTTTTACCACTGAGCTAAAAGCTCAAACAATTCTTCCAACAGACCTTCCTGATAGCCTGCTAGCTTCTCCATCTTCATCAAGTCTCGGACTGCTATTAAGCTAGGCTCATTGATGGAGCCTAATTGCCTGAGGTGTTCCTCTGATAGCTCTACCTCTTTTGGAACCTTGCGATAGGCCGCTTCATCCATTAGCAACAAAACAACCTGTGGAGCAAAGCGCCGCAGAATTTTCTGGGCTATCTGCAGCCCTGCTGGATCAAGATCACCTGAATAAAAAATCTCAACGCCGCTGGCAGTAAGCTTCTCCGCTATTTTCCAGACCGAATAACGAAATTGCCCGCTGGAGCACACGATAGGTAGCTGAGGAAAAGCACCGCAGATAATCGAAAAAACACCGGAATTTTCAATGAATAGAACCTTGTTTCCCACAAACGGTACAATCCGATCGACCTCTAAAATATGCTTCAGGGGAACATTCCATGCGATAGCCGATTGAGCTGCCGCGGTCCACATCTGGACCTCTTTTCCTTGTTGATAGGCGGTCAACCCGTTTATTTGAACCGCATTGAAGGAGTCATCCTTTAACAAATAAAAATTTTCATAGACCGCGTTTTCCCATTCAGCATCGCCCATATAGGCAGGCTCTTGAGTGACCAGTCGTGTGATTGACTCTAGGTAATCGAAAAACAAACGTCCGCTTACGGTGGACCGATCTAAACGATGCGGATCGCGAAACAAATGATAAGAAAAATAGGGCAGTTTCTCAAAGTGATCGGGTAAATGATCCAACGCCTTTTTCAGATTGGTCAGACCCACTGATAATATGTCTTGATCAGTTTTAAAGCTTTTTAACCAGCTTTTCTTTTTCTCCGTTGATAAATAGGCTTCATGACCTGAGAGGCTTTCTTGTAGCATGCTTTCAAAACGCTGATACTCACGCTGCTCTGCCTGAAAAATCTCCTGCTTGTAGCTTAACGGCTGTCCAAGCACCGATTCAAGCACCGTTGAAAAAGATAGACTGGCAAAGCGACTTTCCTGATAACTTTGAAGAAACTTGGTCACCGAGATACTGTGCCTTTTTGACCATTCCCATTCACTAAAACCCATGAAATGCATCAGTTCTGACAGCTCTTCTTTAGAAAATTTTTGAAAGCCAACGCTTTTACCAAAATTACCTTGATGGTAAAACTTTCGCGCGAGTTCAGTAAAAAATTTTCGAAAAGCCGGGCTGTCAAAATACTGCAAAGCCGCTTTCTTTAAACCCTCCTGTGCTGTCATTCTTCAAGCACCAACTGAAGCTTTCGTCCATTCCAGTGATAGCAAAGCAACGAAACTACCGCGGAATTCTTAGGTCGGATCAGTTCATAGGTATTCAGGTTCGTGACTGTTGAAACCTCTCCCTGTAATGATTGAGAGTTCATAACATAGTTAAAACCCAATTGTTCACAGGCCTCAAACAATCCAGAGATGTTCTTATCATCGATCCCCGCAAATGCTTCATCTAAAGTAATGATGTATGGCGCATTCGCACTAGCATCCTGATAGCGGGAATAGACTGCCGCAAATAACGGTAGGTACATCGCAATCGCTTTTTCTCCCCCACTAAACTTGAAGAATTGATTGTTGTTCATCGTCTTGAAATTAACATCTCCTTTTTTAAAGGACAGTTGAAATTCAAACCAATTCCGATAATCTAGAATATCCCTCAGTGTATCGTACAAGCTTTCATTCCCTTCATCCCCCGCCTGCAGCTCCTTCGCAAAATTGATCTTATCCTCAAAGTGATTACGAATGGCTAATAGGTCGGTATCTTGTAGGGTTTCTACTGGTTTCTTCAGCAGGGCGATCAAACGCGAGGTCGATAATTCATCTTTGTGCTCTGGATCCTTCGGCAACCATTTTAAGGACAGCGTCAAGCCGGAAGAATTTTCTTTTCCCTGCCGTTTCAACAATTGATCCATTTGAGCCACCCATTTTTGCGCCTTTTCAATCGAACGGCGCAACACCTGACCGACAGAATCGAAAATGATTTGACGGAAAAGCTGCTCGTCCTCTTGACTCAAGTAAAGACGAGTCGTCTCGATCTGCTGCTCAATTTTTTCTTGGACTGTAAATGGATCTTCATACTGACCGTCGACATCCAAATTGACGATTTTTTGGTTGTTCATCATGCGCCAATATTCTAGCTCGCTAGTAGATAATAGTTCCTCTTCCAAAATCGATTGCTCGATACGAACTACCGGCCGATATTCTAATAAATCATTTTCAAAACGGCGATAAGCATTTTCAAAGATCTCTTCACTTTTCGCCAGCTTGTCTGAATCCACTGGGTGAACTTCTGTCTTGGCTAATTCAACAAAGTCGGTAATCCTGTCTACTTTAAAACGCAGTGTTTCCGCACGGTAAGTCTTTCCCCACAGTTCCTCCATTTGCTGAAGCTCGATTTCCTCTTGGGTGACACGTTCTAGGTCAGCCTCGGCTTTGGTTTCCAGCTTGATCAAGGCCTCCTTGCGATTCGTCAAGCTACGTTCGTTTTCGTCTAATTCCTGCTCCTCTTTCTTAAAACGACGAAATTCCGACTGTAGCTTCTCGATATCTTCTAACGACTGCTGCGCATAATTCTCAGCTAAAAACTGTTCAGTTCGTGATAAGGTCCGACTAATCTCCCCTTGGTCAAACAGAAATTCCGCTTGTTCCTCCTGTAGATCCTTAAGGTATAAGTCTTTTTCTCCATGACGCGTTTGGTCATTGATGAGTTGTGTATGGTTCAGCCGCAAATCTTCCAAAGTATCCACGAAATCACCGATAGACTTGATGCCATCGGTCAATCCCTCATAGGTCTTCGAACCATAATAATCCGAGAGTACCTTGTCAAAGGTGAACCGGGTCTGCTGCAGCTCCTGCAGCAATTCGCTCAAGCGCTGCCGAAGCTGTTGAAGTTGCCATTGATCATCCTTCAGCTGCATCTCAGCCTTCTTCAATTCACTCTTCGCCATCTGAAAATCAGCGTCGGTTGGGAATTGCCGCACCTCCTCAGCTAATTTTTTTTCCCACTGATCCAACTGATCTATTTGATTTGTCAGTTCATTTTGTTGCACCTTTAGCTCTGTGATCAGCTGATCTAGCTCAGTAATTTTCCGTTCACGAAATTCTTCACGACTCCGTTTACCGATATAGCTAGCTTGATAATCCGTATGAGCTTCTCCCTGCAGCAACGCCACCGAATAGCTGCCCGATGGAGTCATCGTAATACCTGCGTCTAACGTTTCAGAGGTAATCTGGATCTCATGCAAAATCTCTGTCACTAAATTTTGATACGCTGCTGATAGACTGGTCTCCGGTTGCAAGTAATCCGCCAATGTTTCTCCTAATACGATCGCTCCGGTCGGCTGAAGCTGGCGGTCACTTTCGATCGTCAAGGAATCAATTGAGACCAAGGCATCCAGCAGACCGACTTCAGCAATCGCCGATTCTAATCGATTGCGACTCTCCATATCGATCTCCTGCTGGAAATCGACCGTTTCGTAAAAGCTGTAAAATTTCTGCTTTTTCCCCACTAAGTGTTCACGATTCTCAATCGTTGCGGCAGTCCGTAAAGGGATTGGATCTTGCTTTTTTAGCCAATTCTTCCGTTCAGCTTGGTACTCCGCTGTTTTTTGCTCCAGCTCCCTTAAACGGTTCGTCAGCGGATAGCGCTGCTGGTTCAATTCCGCTTTGATTTGTTGAATACTTTGATAAAGCGGCTCCTTCAGCTGTTCAAAGCTTTGCGAGGTCTCTCCCAAGGTCTCTATATTTTGGATCAACTCAATAAAATGATCACTGGATAGATCAAAAGAAAAAGCTTGCTTCCATTGATAGATATTCTCTCGCAATTTTTCCAATTCTGTGCCAGCAAATTCTTCCCAATGCTTCAAATGCTTTTGATCCGTTTCAACTCTCTGCTCCTGCTCACCAACCGCTGAATCGGCAGTCTTTTGTTTTTCCCGCAGCTTATCGATTTCGATCAAGTGCTGTTTAGCTTTCCCTAATTGTTCCTTTTTCTCATGAAGCTGCTTTTTCCAATATGTCAAATGAGCGTCTACCTCTGGCTGGAGCAGCTGCCGTTTAATCTCTTCCGTTTCCTCCTCAAAAGCAAAAGCCGACGCATAATCAAATAAGCTTTCAATATATTCCGTCCGTTCATTTTCAGAAACGGCGATCTTTCGAGCAAGGGCTTCTAGCTGATTGATTTCTTGATCAAGCTGCTTCTCCTTTTTCTTCAATTTCTCTTGAATTTTTTGTAGCTCAGCTTTTTTTTCTGCCAGCTGTTTCTCCAATCGTTGTCCTTCTTCAACTAATTTTAGTCGATCATCCATCTGTAATTGCTGTAGGCTCTTCTGTACAACCTCTTTCCGGATCATCAGTGCTTCAGATTGCTTCCTATTTTCCGCCAGCTCAGTTTTAGTCGCGGTTAATTCCTCACTAAGTGCTTGATGCTGTTGCGTGATCTGACTCAATAAGTTCTTCTTTTCTAGCCAAGTTGAAGCTAATTGACCAATTTTTTCGCTACGATAAGGACGGTAAGCCTTTAATAAGCTTTCTAGTGACTGAGTCTCGATCTCTAGCTGCTCCAGCTGCTCTCTATAAGAATCAATCTGATTAATCGTTTGCGACAAAGGTTGCAGATCATCATCTTTCAAGGGTGGTAAAGAAGCGGTGAGAATTTCGTAAATTACCGTTGGCTTGAAATCTTTCGACAACTTCGGACTTCTCAGTTGTATCAACAGCTTGATCAGCTCATCGAATTGCTCCAGCGACTGAAAACCGAAGATCCGTTGATTGATGAAGGCTTCATAATCCTTTTGCTTGGTAAAAACCTTCCCTTTCCCCTCAATTTCCAACTTATTTCTCAAGCGTTTCAAGGTCAGCGGTTGAAATTGATCTGCTCCTAGCTTCTCCACCAAATCAATTCCATCAAGACCAACCCTAGTCCCATCGGTGATCACAAAATACCATTTATTCAGGCTGCCACCTCGTCTGGCCGACAAGCCGATCCCTGAAGTAAAATACTCATCCGTACCTTTTTTTCGATATTCCAACATCAAATAGCCGATCCGTTCAGACTGATTGGACACCTCTTCCTCGCCCAACAGATAATCCTCCATCCGCCGCGCATTCGAGCCGAAGGAATCAAGCCTTTTCGTCTCTGTTCGACCATCCAATAGCACCGGCAGCAGGCTTTGCATTGTGACTGATTTTCCAGAGCCATTCGTTCCCCGCAATAAAATCTTCCCATCGGCAAAATTGAAAATTTGATTGTCATAATACCAAAAATTAAATAGTCCCGCTCGACTAAGCTGCCATTTATTTTCCTCCACTTGTTGTATCCCCTTCCTTTTCCGTGTTCAGATATCCGATTGTTCGTGCAAATGAAGGGAATATGACCACATCCGTTTCATCATGAGTTAAGAAATGATGATCATAGGCTGTTTTCAGCAGTGTTTCGTCCAATTCAGTCAATGTCAGCTCACGATATTCCTTGGACCAATACTCATCATTTGTATCCTTCAGTTTTTCAACAATCGCTCGCCACGCTACTCGTGACAAATGAATCCGCCCGTATTCATCATAATCTTGATCAGCCAGCCGAAAGACCTCCGCAAGCTGTAGCAAAATCTCATCCACCACTCGGAAAGCCGGAAAATAATTTCCGCCTCTGCGGCGATTGATCGAAAGAATCGCCGTATCTCTCGTCAATTCAAAGCGGAAGGAGGTCTGTTCCCAAAATTTTTCGATCGAAGTATATTGATTTCTCAAATACTCAAAATCAGAAAGCGTCTCCTCTGTCCGCAAAAGTACCGGTTCTAAAAGCAAGCGTTGATACACCCGATGGGGTCGCTCAATTGGATACATTCGTTCAAAGCTCGCCTGCATTTCCGAAAAATCCTCAAAATCACTATAAGATTCCGGCCGCTGTCCCAAGAAATAGCGGCTGTAGACCGTGACCTGATACAGCACATCGCCACGATTTTCTCCCTCGCTTAAGAAATCCTCAGTCTCTCCTTCAATCACTTCGATCAAACGAAATTCCACCATCTTTTTCAAAACACGTACTAAACTTCGGCGATGGCGATAGTTGGTCCAATCAACAAAATTTTCTCGCGGATAGCTGTGCTGGAGCTCCTCCACCAATTCACTCAGTAAGAAGGCTTCCTTTTCATTCTTTTCTTCTGTGTACGCCATGGCACACATCATCAAAGCATAATCCATTTGATCCGAAAAGCCCTCGATCCCCATCCAAGGCATCGGCTTGATTGGCCGCTTTTGCACCTGAAAAAAACGCGGATGATAAATCAAATTCAAGCCAAAGCGTTCATTTAAAATTTTTCGAATCTCTTTGCGATTGCGCAGGATCATTCGATACAACTCCGGCTGCTCATCCCGAATAATCCAGAACTGTTCAAACAAGTTCTCAAGTGCTAAAAATACATCCTCATTCATCGTTTATGGTCTCCTTGATCTTCATAGTCACCTGCGGCATCTCCAGTAGCCCATCTTCAGAACGAATCGTGATCCGCTTCTCAGGCTGAATCATGATTCCCACTTGATAGCCTAAATTGGTTGAAACGAGCCGTTCCTCTTCAAACACTTGGACATCCTTTGCCAGGCTACTACTGATCCATTGAAGAAAAACCACACGAATCTCACTTGGAACCATTAGATCATCCATCAAACGGATCTCACCATCCGTTATAAACTGGGCGATTTTGGTCTGTAATTCGTTTTTCTTTTCAGCAATCTCCACTCGTTGCTGTTCTTTTAGTTCGCGATCGACCGTATAGGTGATCGTTCGCTGACTAAGGAGCGACTTGCGGCTGCGGGAATCAAGCTGCAATACCTCTGGCGATAAATTCCAAATACTTTCGTTTTTTGTTCCTTCAATCGGTTCGACACCATAATAATGCTTCCATGTCAGACTGCCAAAAATCGAGGCAAAACGATTCGCCGCTTCATCACAGGAAGCGACTTCGTCAAACCAGTGCGCCAATTGTAAATAATCCTTACGACGACTTTGATATTGCTTGAACTGACTGCTCAGTTGCTGGATCAAACCAGTCATCCGACGAATCATCTGTTCGGTCAAACGAATCAAGGTGGAAAATTCACTCGTTTTATCTCCCTCATCAATAAACCAGCGTTTCATCGTTTGAAAACTACCAAAAAGTTCACTCTTGATCCGTTCCTGATCCAGCTGAAAATCATCGATTCGAGGAATCCTTCGCTCACGCGCCAACATACTCTCAAAAACCAATTTCAGCTTCTCCTGAGAAACCAGTTGCAGTTGGTGCTCAATCTGATAATGCAGACCTTGAACCGTTACAATAAAATCTCGTAAATATTGGACAAATTGATCCTTGTAAATCAAAAATTTCTCCGTCTGCATGTAGTTTACTACCGCTTCATTCGCAAGATAACCCATATAATTCGAAGTATTCCGTTGAATATCGCTAAACAAACGGACAATTCTTTCCCATAACTTGTATGTTTCCTCTTCGTCAAAAAGATCAGATTGAACTAGCTCCTGCAAGCCATCCAATAACTCCTGGAAAACATTTTTATCTAGTCTCCCTTGACTGTTGCCACTTACAGTCCCTAATCGTTCCAGCATCTCCTCAATTTGGATACTCGTTTCCGTAATCTGATAACGGTAACGACGATTCTTATACTCCTCGATACTTTTAGGTTCTCCCATCTCCTGCCGCCGAGACAGGTTGCCCCATTGATATAGCTGATCTAGATCCTGATCAACCTCTCGCTCACCATAAGAACCATCAAATTTTTCTTGAACATATGTCAATACATCATCACGATAAAGAAGCATATTCATTTGACGATGCTGAGTAAAGAAATAATGCATCACCCAGCGATAACGTTCTACATTTTCCGCATTCAAGTAAGCAGTTTCTTCTATCCGTCCTAATTCCTGACTCCCACTCAAACTCAAAGCCCTCCTGTTTTTAATGTAGCCATTATACCACTCATAAAAAGAAAGATGTGAATCACTCACCACATAGTTAAACCCAAGTTGGGTGAATCGGCTACACTAGACAGAAAAGGCACTTGTCTCTCCATATACTTTTTGGATTTGAGTCAATACATCGGACATGATTTAAGATTTTTTTGGGGATTCCGACGGATGAGACTCTCATCGTTTCGACCAGCCATCAAACAAAATTTATTTGATTGCTGATCGAAATGATGAAGGAATTCTCCAGTGGAATGCTCACAAAAAATTGTAGGTGGCTGGCAATAACTAAGCTTGTAAGGACAACTCCTCCATCTGATTTGGTGTTAAATAATCAATATTGTTCTGAATTCACTTGTGATTGTAAAATCCCTCAATATACTGAAATAGAGCTAAATGAGTAACTTCAGAATTTTCATATGCTTTTGACGGATAGACTTCTTCCTTTCCGGATGAAGGAATGTTGGATGTTCAATTCTTTTAGCTTTGCCTCATAGGCTTCGCTGGTGTACTGAGAACCTAAATCTGAGTGGAAAATCAAGTTCTCTGAAGATCTTTGATTTAAACACGCAAGGTCAAAAGGGACAATAACCAATTCTTTAGTCATCTTCTTGCCAAATTTCCACCCGATAATTTTCTTTGATTGAATAAACTCGAAGGCATCGCTAGTTTTTACTTTTGAACGAATATGGTTAAAGCTTTTTTAGGGTTGGGGTTAGGATGATTTAGTGGACACATTTTGGGAGAGGATTATAACAGCCCCGAACAAAAGTTCGCAGCTCTCGAAAAAATACTTACGTTCTTTTAATCACCCCTACTCTTCTTAGTAAAGTGAAAAAAGGAAAATCACGACGGATCATTTGGCGCTTTATCATAAAAGAACATGAATGTTCTCTGCTCCACTAACACCAGTTCACAGAGTACAAGACTGGATAAATAAAAATTTCAAGTAAAACTTAGCCACTCCTCTTTAGCGGCTAAGCTCTACTTGAAATTTGAGTATAGGATTAAATGCTTTTTATCTCTTCCAATAAGAAAACCTCAGGAGAAAACCGCTCCTGAGGACTTTTTGTTTAGATGAATCATTTTATTGTCGATCACTGATTCTAAATTCGTATCCAAGTACGTTCTTATAATATTCTGGATACAT
>NZ_JAHLOS010000008.1 GCF_018917525.1 Enterococcus raffinosus
TTGATTCTTTTTGTCAGAGCATAAAAAGGGATATCGCCCCGATAAAAAACGCGATATCCCATAGTATAAGCTCTGGATTCGTCGAAGGTAATAACAACAAATTTAAGCTTATAAAACGAATTGTATATGGTCGTTCTGGATTAGTCAATCTATCCAAAAAATGTCTGTTGGCTTTTTCGGCAATCCAAGAAGATTTCTCCTTGAGCAATCTTCTTTGAAGGGCCTGTATAACCAAACTTGAGAAAGAACCGGATTTTTGTCACAGCTCCGTTAATTTTATGTGCTATTTCATCGGCAGTTTGATCTGAAAGACGGCACCTCGCGGCTCCCAATCGCGTACGGTCAGCTTGCCTTTATGTTGATTAATGATTTGCTTAGCGATGGCAAGGCCTAAGCCGTAGCCGCCGGTTTCTTTGGAGCGGGAGCGGTCTTCGCGATAGAAGCGTTCGAAGATGTGCTTCTTGTCTTCATCACTGATGGATGGGCCGTTGTTTTTGACTTCAATTAGCCAATTGTCATTGGAGATTTCTGATTGCAGAATGATTTTTTCGCCAGCTTCCGTATATTTCAGCGCATTGTCCAGCAGGATCACCAGTACTTGATGGATGCGTTTTTCATCGATCAGCATAGGCTGATCAGCGTAGTTTTCCAAAACGAATTGTTTATCGTTCATTTCGGCGATCTCTTGAAAAGGCTGGGCTAATTGCTGAATGAAGTCTTTAGGATCGACGGCCTCTTTTTGCAGCAGCAACTGATTGGAATCGCTGCGGGCTAGAGTCAGCAGGTCTTCTGTCAAGCTGTTCATGCGGCGTGTTTCATTCAAAGCTTGAGCAATTGGCTCGGATTCTTCTAGGATCGTATGATCTGGTTTAGTAAAGAGCTGCTGTAGGCTGTTTTGAATGATTGCCAGCGGGGTACGCAATTCGTGAGAAGCATTTTCGACGAATTCCTGCTGTTTGCGCCACGAGTGCATGATTGGCTGCATGTTCATTTTTGAAATATAAAAACTGATACCAATCGAGATCAGCCAGAAGATGATCATACAAATAATCAAGGTAGTCTCAAAGGTCTTCATGGAGTCCGCGATTTGATTGGTATTTGATAAAAATTGGATATAGGCGATATTTTCCGCATTCTCTGCTTTGATCGTATAGGAATGGAAGGAGAGCTTTTGACTGGCTTCTCCAGTATTTTTTAAGCTTAATGCCTGAACCGAATCCAAATTCTTCTTATCTAAGGTCAAATTCTCTAGCTCGGTGAAGCGTCCGCCTAATACATCCTTATTCAGAATTTCGCCGTCCTTAGACCAAAGGATGATCTGGGTATTGAAGCGATTGTTGCCATCAGGACCTTTATCCATGCGCTGATCGTCAGGCATTTGCGCTAAAAAGGGATTGCCCTGCTGATAGCGGTTGATCTCCATCTGGATCAGGTGGCTATTTTCCGCCATTTGAGTCAGGGAAAGATCGGTTTGACGATAGGCTGAGCTTTGCAGAAGCTGCAGAGTGATAAAGCCCAATAATAGAAAGATTCCCGCAAATGCCGCGACATTAATGAAGAAAAATTTTAACCGTTGTTTTCTCGAAATTTCTGTATTCATTGAATCATTCCTTTTGTAAGATGTAGCCGACATTTCGCAGAGTTTTGAACAGATGATCGGTACCTGACGGCTTCAAATGTTTGCGCAGGTGGCTCATGTAGACTTCTACGACAGTTAGCGTGGTATCGGAATCAAAGCCCCAAATACGATCAAAAATCTGCTCTTTGGTCAAAATCACACCCTTATTTTGGATAAAGTAGACTAAAAGATCAAATTCTTTCCCTTGAATCGGCAAGACCTCATCATCGACGGTCACTTCTTTAGTTGAAAGGTTGCAGGTGATATTTTTATAAGCCAACTGATTTTCAGCAAATAATCCCAGCGAGCGTTTTAGTAATGCTTTGACTCGCATGATCAGCTCCTCTCGGTAAAAAGGCTTGGTTAAATAATCATCTGCGCCTTTTTGAAAGCCCGTTACTTTATCCTCTAAGCTATCCTTGGCAGTTAAGATCAATACGGGTGTCTGGATGTTTTTTTCCCGTATTTCTGCTAACACCTCATAGCCGTTCTTCTCTGGCAGCATTAAATCCAGCAGAATTAAATCATACATCCCGCTTTCCGCTTCGAATAAGCCTTCTTCTCCATCGTAAACTTGGGTAATATCACCTAGATCGGCTAAAATTTCTTTTATATTCTCTGAAAGTGTCGCATCATCTTCTACTATTAATAGATTAATCATCGATTTTTCTCCCTCTTCATTTATTACTTCTTCAGTGTACCATGCTTTCCTAAATCAACCTTAAAACTTTTTACCTACGGCTTAAGCTTCGGTTAAGCCAGCTTGCTTATTCTACAGACAGACAAATGAAGGGGGAAACAACATGAACTATATGAAACGGGCGATTCAAAGCCTTTGGGCCAAGAAGGGGCGCAGTATTATTATGATCGCCGTCTTTTCGGCTATATTGATTTTCGTCTTGGCGGGATTGACGATCCGCAGCGGCGCAGACTTGGCAACAAGCAATGCGAAAAAAAGCGTCGGAGCCACTGTCACCTTATCGACGAACCGAGAGGCGATGTTTAAGCAATCTGATTCAGAAGATGAAAATAGCCGACCTGATCCCGGCAGCTTCGAACGAACACCGGTAAATCTAAGCGACGCGAAAAAAATTGCGAAATTATCGAATGTAAAATCTTATTCCTTTGAAGCCAGCACCTCAGCAGATAAAAGTTCAGGAATCGAACCGATTTCCAGCGACAGTGATGATAGTGAAGAAGAGTCTACTGACGAACAAATGGCCGGCTTTGGCGGAGGCGGTGCTCCTGGCGGCATGAGCCAAGGGGATTTCCAAATCAAAGGTGTTTCTGAAAGCAGCTCTTATAGCGAATTTTCAGCAGGAACCGCAAGTCTGGTTGAAGGAGAGGCAATCACTTCGGCGGATGAAGACACCAACAATGTCCTGATTGAACAAAGTTTGGCCGAGGCCAACGATTTAAGTGTCGGTGACAAATTTAAAATTAAAGACAGCGATGACAAGGACGTTGAAGTAACCATCAAAGGCATCTACAAAACCAGCGATTCTGGGGATAGCATGAGCGCGCAGTTTAACTTTATGAACCCATCGAACACGATCTTTTCTTCTTATACCATGGTCAACACACTGACCGGTTCAGAAGGAAAAACGATCGATTCAGCCGTCTATAACCTAGAAGATCCTAAAGATATGGACAGCTTCGTCAAACAGGCGAACAAATTAATCGATACCGATACCTTTAGTTTAGAAACCAACGATCAAATGTATCAGCAAATGCTGCAACCATTAAACAATGTCTCAAGTTTCGCGAAAAATATCGTGATTCTAGTCGCAGCAGCGGGAGTGATTATTTTAACGCTGATCATTATGCTGTCGATTCGCGAACGAAAATATGAGATCGGTGTTTTGCTTTCATTAGGCGAATCACGGATGAAGGTCATCTCACAATTTTTCGTTGAGATTTTTATCTGCATGATCTTTGCTTTGGGTATTGCGGCAGCCAGCGGAAATGTCGTAGGAAATGCCGTCGGAAATCAGTTATTAAGTCAACAAACAACATCGCAAAATGCGGAAGGACAAGAAGCCAATGCGGCAGGAAATAATGGCGGCCCTGGCGGACAAGGACAAATGCCTGGCGGTGGAAATGGCGGTCCACGAGGTGGCGGTCAAATGGGCGGTAATCCATTTACCCAAACCGAGGAAATTCAGGAATTGAATATCTCTGTGAAGCCAATGGAAATTCTTAGTCTTGCAGGCATCGGACTGGGAATCAGTCTATTTTCAATCGTCTTATCATCCGCAGGGATTCTGCGATTGAATCCGAAGAAAATCTTGATCTCTTAGACGTAGATGATCAGTTATGAAAAACGAAGGTAACAAATTGAAGGAGGAAATTTTATGACATTAGCTACCAAGGATTTAGGCTATTGGTATGAGAACAACGGCCCATTATTCGAAAAGGTGAATTTAACCTTTGAAAAGGGCAAGATGTACGCCATTTTAGGCACTAGCGGATCAGGGAAAACAACTTTTTTATCCCTGATCGCAGGCTTGGATACCCCAAAAAGCGGAGAAATTCTTTATGAAGATACTTCTTTGAAAAAAATCGGGCTGCGGGAATATCGGCGCAAGGATGTATCGATCGTCTTTCAAGCCTACAATCTTCTGCCATACATGTCGGCAGTGGATAATGTAGTGACGGCGATGGAAATTGCTCAAAGCCAGCAAGCGGATAAAAAAGCCTACGCTTTGGCAAATCTTGAAAAAGTCGGCATTACCAAAGAACTGGCAGAGAAAAAAGTAACGATGCTATCTGGCGGTCAGCAGCAGCGGGTCGCAATTACGCGGGCATTGTGCTGCGAACATGATTTGATTGTCGCAGATGAACCAACGGGAAACTTAGATGAAGCGACCTCAGGTGAAATCGTCAAGCTATTCCAAGAAATCGCTCATGAGCAGCAAAAATGCATTATTTTAGTCACCCATGAACAGGATGTCGCTAAAGGCTGCGATGTCGTGTACGAATTGAAAAATCAAATGTTTCGTCAGGTTTCTTAATCAATGCTTGAAAAGGAGGAAGTGAATGAGGGCAACACTAAAGAAAATCAGTTATTTTATTGGTATGACGGTCTGCTTAACCGGCTGTGGTGTCAGCGGCTCAGTTTCAAATGAGGTGGACACGGAAGAACAGCTGTCCGTCTCCTTGAATGATGAGTGGCAGGAGGAACAAACGGAAAAAGAGAAAAAATATCAGACTCTACTAAAAAGCGGCGAGTACACAGAAGACAATATCTATGTCCAGCTTGATCCTTACGATGCCAGTCCACTTTCGGCGCTGCTGCTTTTCCAAACAGAAGACGCAATGACCGTTGATATCTCAGTGGCCGGCAAGGATGAGACGACGACCATCAAGAACAGCTTTGACGACTATACAACGGATCACAGTGTTCCGATTTTAGGATTGTACGCAGATACAGAAAACGAAGTGACGATCACCTTGACGGATGAATCAGGCAATAGCATGGAGAAAACGGTAACGATAAAAACAGGAACGTTAGCGAAATCCATTGCCAACATCGATGTCAAAGAAGCGGATACAACAAAAATGGAACTAGGCGACAGCGAACTCACCTTTGTCGTGCCAAGTACGAAACGCGCCTATGCCTTTGATGCCAACGGCGATGTCCGCTGGTATTCGACCCGCTATAACAGTCATATTTTTAAAGAATTGGATAACGGGAATCTGCTTTATTTGACCAAAGAATCGAATGACGCGGATACCTACAATGTGCTGCTAGAGACGGACTACTTAGGGAAAATCTATCACCGTTACGATTTCTCAAGCTCTAGCGCCGCAAACGATACAGGTAAAAGCGAAGGTGAAATGACCGTGATCCATCATGATGGCATCGAACTACCAAGCGGAAACTTCTTACTAACGGTCAATGATGGCAGTAATTACATTGAGGACACAATGATTGAGCTGAATCGCGAAACAGGGGAGATCGAGAAAACGATTGATCTGAAGGATGTTTTACCGGAAGCCTTTTACGAAGACTACGATTCGACGAGCCGCGAGGACGGAAAGGTCGATTGGTTCCACCAAAACTCAGTGGAATACGATGAGGCAGACGACAGTATTATTATTTCGGGGAGGCATCAAGATACGATTATGAAGATTGATTATTCCACGAACGAGATCAAATGGATCATGGGCGACAGTAGCGGTTGGCCGGAGAGCTATCAAAAATATTTCTTAAAAGGCGATGTCAAAGCCAGCGGCGGACAGCACGCGGCGATCGTCCTGCCGGATCAAGACGACAACGATGAGACGACCGATATTTTATATTATGACAATAACATCTCGGTTACCCGCGGGGATGAAGAAACCTCTGAACAATACTCAGAAGCCCGCCAGGTTCGGATTAACGAAGCAGAAATGACGATCGAAGAAGTTTGGACCTTTGGTGAAGAGCTAGGTAAAGACTATTACACTAAAATCATCGGTAGTGCTCGTTACTTGAACAATACCGGTAATCGTTTAGTCAATTTCGGATTCCGTGATGAAGGTAAGACTAGCTCGATTATGGAAGTCACCGAAGACGGTGAAACAGTTATTAACATTGATCTTAGTGATTTTCCAACAAGTGCTTGGGCATATCGTGCCGAGCGATTCTCGCTATACAATAATAATTGGACGTATCAATTAAATTAGAAATAAGTAAAAGCTGCGGAAATTTTCCGCAGTTTTTTAAGTTTAATTAATGATTAGTTTTTCATAAATGAAAGAGAATGGCATGTTATTCGTGGACACGACCTCACTATTTCGAAGAGGGTGAAGATATCACTTTTAATTTGTAAAAGATATGGGTTTCTAAGTTGATCTATAGAATATACTTCTAGTAAACAAGTAATCTTTAATTTTTACTAATCGCTATTATCTGCTTGAATACCTTGATTATATCTTCTCGTCTATCTAAAGAATTCAAATCATGAATTATTCTGCTGATATCATTATCATCCTTTTCGAAAGAGAAGAACGAAGGATAATCAATATTGAAGGCTCTAATTATTTTATCAAGTGTTTCAATTTTTATATTTTCAATTTGTCCTCTTTCAATTTTTCCTAAATAGGATAGATCTAGTCCAGCTAACTCAGCCAAAAATTCCTGAGTCATTCCATTTTGTAAGCGTAACTCTTTTATTCTTGCTGCTACTTTTGAGCTAAGCATCGGTCCCACAACCTTTCGTTAATTAAAGATTAAAGGTTTGTCTGTTGTTTTATTAGGCCTTTAATAACCTAAAAAATCTCTTTTTTCATAAATAAAAGGTTTCTAAAAACCTATTTCTGTGCTATATTGTTTTTGTAGTAATTGAAATGTGTCTCTTTTAGATTTTTTTGCATATAAGAGAATATAGGTAGAGCATTAAATTCAAAAATTTGACATCGATTGATTATTAAAAAATTTGATCTTTTGTGAGGAGGACAACTGATGGAAGAACATTCAATTAATTACAAAAGCATGAATTGTCTGGCTCTAATTAAATTTGGACATCGGATAGGACACGGTTGGTATCGAATATTGGTAAAAGCTGAAAAGGAACTCAGTGAACTTGGCATAGCGATTGAACGAGTAGAAAGAAAGCAAGGGATTCTTTCGCTTGTTACCGATTTAGAGCCAAGTGAACAGTCTTCTCAGATCCAAAATATCCTATATGAGGCAGAACTAGCTAGTGAAATGACTTGTGAATGGTGTGGTAACTATTCTGTTTCGCAAATATTTATTGATAAGGAACTTTTTACAATCTGTGAAGGATGTGAAGAAAAATGTGAAAGTCTAGATGGTGTTGAAAAACGATTGCGTATGAATAATAGTCAGGATCTTGAAAAGGTAATTGTACGCATGAGCCTTGAAATCCAACGATTACAACATCAACTCGAACACTTTAAAATGGGGTGTAATCATTATAAGAAGAGAAGTGAAAAATTATCCGAGAGATTGAAAAATAATCGTAATGATTATCATAAGAAAAAAATACAAGTTGTGACTTCAAAAGATAAAAGGACTTATTAAGGAGAGTATTATGAAAAAGAGAAGAGATATAAAGCAGCAAACAGTTATTGAAAAAAGAAAAAATTTGGGTAAAAACCTTGGAAAGGGTTTAGCTTTAAGTGCTTTTACAATGGCAGGTGTACTCATATTAAAGGGACAAGACATACAAGCTTCAGAAATGGATGGTAAATGGGAAGCGCGATCGATTGAGCAAATCAAAAAGGATGTTGAAGGAAAAAAAGAATATACTATTGTTTGGGGAGACACGTTAAGCGGTATTTCTTTAGCAACGAATGTCACAATGGAAAAATTAGCTTCATTGAATGGCATTGGAGATTACAACTTGATTTATGCAGGGAATAAGTTGGTGTTTGAAGGCAATGTCGTAACTGTTCAAGATCAAAATGGTGTAGTGACTGATCAACAACAAATTACGGAGTCGGATAAAATAGTTCCGAATCAACCGATTGGTGAGTCTGTAGGTCAGGCCTCGCCAGCTCCAAATATGTCAAATACACAGAACCAAACGAATGTCGCATCCTCTGATCCGGCTTCGACACCTTCTGGTAATGGTGAAAATAAAAATGACGGAACAACAGGCAATGGAAGTTCATCTGGTGGAACAAATAATGGTGGAGTGGTGACTAATCCTACGCCAACTCCAACAC
Source organism: Enterococcus raffinosus (assembly GCF_018917525.1). Lineage (GTDB taxonomy): Bacteria > Bacillota > Bacilli > Lactobacillales > Enterococcaceae > Enterococcus_A > Enterococcus_A raffinosus_A. The sequence goes on from NZ_JAHLOS010000008.1 coordinate 8,297, forward strand.
CAGACCCTGATCCTACACCGACACCGACTCCAGACCCACAAGTTCAATTCACAGTCTGGTTCTACGCTTATGAAGGTGATGATCAATCAAAGAATATCGAAAAAGGAAGTCGATTATTCTCAACAGAGGGTGAGGCAACAAGCTTTATTGATGGGTATGCGGATAGTTTGTTAATGGAAGGAATTGCTGGAAGTTATGGCGTAATGTCTTGGGAATAGTTGATCACATTAATGTTTCGTATGGAGTAGCTGATTAAAATAAGTCTGTGACTAACATCCAGTTTTTGGGTGATAGCCACAGTTTTTTTATATGATTTATTGGTGAATAAACTCATAGTAATCTCTTGATTGGTTATCACTAAATAGAAATTAGGACTTCACAAGGAAGCGAATTCGAACTCTTAAAAAACCAGCAAAAACTTAGAATTCGAACAATATATTTGAATTTTAATTAGCCGAATAATACCTAAGACTCACTCAATACTGATTCTGGAAAAGTGAATAAAAGAACAAAACATGTAAATATATTAATTGGAATCGTACAACAAATGATGAATGAATTTCAATTAAAAAAAATTGAGATTAAGCGGAAAGGAAAATAATCATTAGATTTCAATAATTAAGAAAAAGGGAAATTATGTATTAAAAGGATTTTGAAACTATTTATGTAAACAAGGATTAGCGGTTAGTAAAAATAGATGAATTAGTAATAGGTACTCAACTATTTGTATCTTTTATGTTAATATAAAAGATACAATAGGAGGTGGAGAAGATGAGAAACAATGAGGATGAAAAAAAGAAAGAAAGTACATATGAGTTGCTACTCAGATTAACTCAAATAAAAGAAGATGGGATATTAGTAAATGTTAGATATGATGAAGAAGTTCATGATATTCTATTCTCTTGGATAAAAGAAGCAGAAAAATTGAAGAGAGAAAATGATAAATTAAGAAAACTCCTTCATATAAAAATAACAGACCAAGTGGATAAAAGAATAAAACATGATTATGAACAAGAACGATCAAAAGTAAATAAATTGGAAATTGAGAATAAAGAAGCACAAGAAAGAATCGAAAAATTGGAAGAGCAATTAAAGAAATACCGTAGAAATATAGACTTGGATAGCCAATTTATAAACACAAGGAAGCAGCTTGAATTAAAAGAGAATGACACCTATTCAAGCGAGAATACCAATAGTACTGATAAAGAAATAAAAGAATTTTTTGAAGAGATGGACAAAATATTATCTGATTTGGGTGAAGCCTCTGAAAGTTTAGATGATACCAGTGAAGATTCAAATAAAGTATGGCCATTTATTTATCAGAAACAGCGTAATAAAGAAGAATTAACTCCAGAATTGAAAGAAAGAAGACGGGAAGAGCTACGTGGAAAACGTGGTGGATGTCAATTGTCAGATAAGCAGATCGAACGTTTGTTGCTTATTTATAAAAATAAAGATCGAGTTCCAGTAACTCAAGCAATAAGCAAGTTGGCAATTACACGTAGGACCTATTATAGAGTGATTAATTTAGCTTACACCTATGAAGAAACTAGAAAGAGAATTAGAAAAATTGCTGATAAGCTTGGGGTAGTCTTACCATAAATGAAAAATGCCATAATACAAAATACAGAATTTTTTTAATGCATATGAACAATATAGGAAATGGTCAAGTTAATGTCGTTATTACTGATTATTAACTAGCGCAGAAGCCGATAAACCAGTGTGTTTTCGCTATATACCGATAAAAGGACGCATCATCAGCTAGACTAGAAATAAGTAGAAGCTGCGGAAATTTTCCGCAGCTTTTTTTACGGTATTAATTAATAATAAATTTCTTCCGATAAGTCGAAGGAGCGATGCCTAGTTTAGAATGGAAGAACTTTGAAAAATACGAAGAGGAAGAAAATCCGGTTTCATAGGCAATTTCAGTAATCGATAGTGAACTCTTTCGTAGCAGTGAACAGGCTTTTTGCAACTTTAGTTCCTGAATATATTCACTAGGCCCGATACCTTTATGGGTCTGAAATAGCTTGTATAGATAGGTTCGATCAATGCTGTTCGCTTTCGAAATTTGATTGACGCTGAGATTTTCTGAGATATTGTCATCAATGTAATTCAGAATTTTTTTAAACAGGTGCTCACTTTGTGGTGTATCATCTGTTTTTTTATTTATTCTATCGAGGGTGTCGAATAGAATAAAGGAAGAGGCCATCGTGCGAAAATGATCATTTTTTTTGAACGCTTCGTAGATATCTTGGAACAGATCATCCATTCGATGATCAAAGGAGTGACTGATGACACAATTGGATTTGTTTAATTTTAAATCTGAAAAATAGTGATCCATTAACATACCTGAAAATCCTACCCAGCGATACTGCCAAGGGTTCTCGCGATTAGGATAATATACATTTTTACAATTCGATGGGATGATGAAAAAGTCTCCGGCTGTAATTTTTCTTTCAGGAAAAAAAGGTGTTGAAAAATAGCCTTCTCCGGCGACACAATAATGAATCACCCAATAATCAATCGGAGCGTACTCCATAGGCTTGGTTGAGCGACATTGTTCATAACCAACTTCGCAAACATGAAACTCTGAACTTAGCATTTCATTGTTTATTAAAATACTGACATCGCTTGGTAATGAGCTGTACATCTGAATACTCCTTTTATAAAAAAATGTGAAGAGTCAACATTATTACAAGTTTTTGGAAACATTTCTTATTTTTTATATCATGAAAGCGCTATAAAATCAATGTGTAATTAATTATTGAAAGGATGTTTGAGATGGAAAATTCTAATTCAAGACAGCGCTTGGGGTCAGTTGCGTTAATGCTCATGACCTTTTCGGCAGTATTCGCATTTCCTAGCATTGTCAACAACAGCATTCAAATTGGGTTAGCAACGATTCCCGGCTATTTGTTTGGCAGTATCTTCTATTTTTTACCGTTTATTCTGATGATTGCGGAGTTTGCTTCTGCTAATTCAGGAAAAGAATCGGGGGTTCATAGTTGGCTGCAATCGGTTTTGGGAGAGAAGTGGGCCTTTTTAGGAGCATGGTCGTATTTTTTTGTTAATCTATTTTACTTCTGTTCGTTATTGCCGAATACACTGATTTATGGTTCCTACGCTTTTGGTGGGAAAAATGTTTTTCAAGGCGGTAACAGTACGATAATCATTGCAATTATTTCGATTATACTTTTTTGGCTGATGACTTGGGTCTGTATTAAAGGTGTTTCGTGGATTTCAAAGGTGACTAGTTTTGCTGGAAGCGCGCGGTTGTTTATGGGAGTCGCTTTTGTTGTGTTAGCTTTTATCGTCGTTTTTGGCTTTGGCAAGGAACCAGCACAAGACTTTTCGATGCAATCGATCACCCCCAGCTTTAATTGGACCTTTTTCATGACAATGGCGTGGATTTTACAGGCAGTCGGTGGCGGTGAAAGTATCGGTGTTTACATCAAGGATGTAAAAGGCGGAAATAGTACGTTTGTTCGAACCATGATTGGGGCGACGATTATCGTTGGAATTATGTATGTTTTGGGTGCGGTAGCTGTGGGTTTTGTTGTGCCGACAGATGTTTTGAAGGGAAACTTTTCTAACGGAATTTTTGATATTTTCAAAATTTTAGGTACCCATTTCCATATTCCAAACGGCGTGATGGTCCGATTGGTTGGTTTGATTTTGTTTATCGGTAGTCTTGGTTCATTGGCGTTATGGACTGCGGCCCCTGTAAAGGTCTTTTTCTCGGAAATTCCAGAGGGAGTGTTTGGAAAATGGCTGGTGAAAACAAATGAAGAAGGAAATCCAACCAATGCGTTGATTGTTCAAGGCGTGATCGTTACGATGTTGCTGATCATTCCAGCGTTAGGAATTGGGAATATGGACAGCTTTCTTTCGACGCTGATAAATATGACAGCATCTACCTCCTTGCTACCCGTACTCTTTTTATTGATTGCATATATCGGATTGCGGTTGAAGAAAGATTCGATGCCCCGCAGTTTCAAATTCGGTAGTCGTCAATTTGGGATTTTTGCCGGAGTTGCATTATTGGTACTGTTCGTTTTTGTATTCTTTATGTCAACTGTTCCTGATCCACAGCTGATTATGGCTGAAATTAATGGAACATTACCTGCAGGAGAGGCGAGTCCGATTGGAATGCTAATCTATAATATCGCAGGACTTGTGATATTTATGGGCTTTGCGTGGATTTGTTGGGTTCGCTATGAAAGAAAAGCAAAAATAATGAATGATGAAGAGACAAAGGTAGAGGTGACAGGTAAATGAAAATTTGGGAAAACTATCAATTAGATCATATCAATCGTTTAGAACCAAGAGCGCGTTTTTCGACATTTCCAACAAGAGAAAAAGCGTTATTAAATCAAAATAGGTATACGCATGCCTTCAAAAATTTGAATGGGATTTGGAAGTTTTTGTTAGTAGATGCACCAGAATATAGTCCAATCGGATTTTTTGAGTCTGATTTTGACACGGAAATTATGGCAGACATTAAAGTACCAGGAAATTGGCAGGTTCAAGGCTATGGTAAGATGCATTATTCTGATCTGTGGTATAACTTTCCGATAAATCCGCCGTATGTACCAACGGAAAATCCAACCGGCATTTATAAGCGGCAGTTCATGATTGATGAAAGCTTTAAAGATAAAAAAATACTTTTGCGCTTTTGTGGTGTCGATTCTGCTTTTCATGTTTGGGTGAATGGAGAAGAGGTTGGCTATAGTAAGGGAGCTAGAAATGAGGCAGAATTCGATATTTCCAAGTTTGTTCATGAAGACGCTGCAAATGATCTGACGGTGAGAGTCTATCAGTGGTCTGACGGCACTTATTTAGAAGACCAGGATATGTGGTGGCTTAGTGGAATCTTTAGAGATGTGGAATTGCTGGGGGTCCCTTATGCTGGAATTAATGATTTCAAAGTCATTGCTGATTTGGACGATAAGTATGAAAAAGGACTGTTGGATCTATCCTACACGCTGCGGGAACCTAAAGGAAAAGTTGTTGAAGTCGAACTAATTGATTCGAATGGTCAACAGGTGCTGAGTCAAAAAATCACTGGAGATAACGGAAGTTTTCATGCTGAAATCCCTAATGTCGCACATTGGACGGCAGAAACACCTGTACTTTATCAGCTATTGATCTCTGTTTACGAAGGGGATGATTTAATCGAGGTTATTCCTCAAAAGGTAGGCTTTAGAAATATTCGTTTAGCCGGTGAGGTTTTCCTTGTCAACGGTGTAGCTATCAAATTTAAGGGGGTTAATCGTCATGATTACAACCCTCGAAATGGCCGTGTCGTATCAAAAGAAGAAATCGAAAAAGACATCCTTTTAATGAAGCAGTTCAATATCAACGCGATTCGAACCAGCCATTATCCAACTTCTGCTTATCTATATGATCTGTGTGACGAGTACGGAATGTATGTGATCGATGAGACAGATTTGGAATGTCATGGGTTTGAATTGACTGGAAAATATGACTGGATCAGTGACGATCCAAAATGGGAAATGGCCTACGTTTCTAGAATGGTCCGAATGATCGAGCGGGATAAAAATCATCCGTCAATTATTTTCTGGTCACTTGGTAATGAGTCAGCTTTTGGTACGAATTTTGTGAAGATGACTGAAGTGGCAAAAAAAATGGACCCTACTCGTTTGGTTCACTACGAAGGAGACTTTGAGGTTGAAGCGGCGGACATTTATTCAACGATGTATACCTGGTTGGAACATCCGACGAAGCAACCATTGATGGAAACGATCATTAAAGAATCGAAGAAGCCTCACATTCTGTGTGAGTATGGTCATGCGATGGGGAATGGCCCAGGAAACCTAAAGGACTATCAAGATTTGTTTTATGCTCATGATAAGCTGCAGGGAGGATTTATTTGGGAGTGGTTTGACCACGGTATTGAATCCTACACTGAGGATGGCGAAAAATATTATCGTTATGGCGGCGATTTTGGAGATGATCCTTCTAATAAAGATTTTTGTATCGATGGTATGTTGATGCCGGACCGCACACCTTCGCCAAGTCTTTATGAATACAAAAAAGTGATTGAGCCGATTCAAACCACTGCCATTGATCTAAATCGTGGAGAAATCGAACTGCTAAGCCGCTTTGATTTTCAAGATCTGCAAATTTTTGATTTATATTATGCGATTCTTGAGGATCAAACGCTAATTGAAGATGGCACAATTTCACTGCCTTCAATTCCAGCAAGAAAAAGCCTTCAATTAACTTTGCCGTATGACTTGAATTTTTCAGTGAAGCCTGGAGCAAGCTATTTCTTGAATATTTCCTACCGGTTAAAAGCAACGACAAATTATGCTCCGAAAGGCTACGAATTGGCAGCGGCTAATTTTGAACTTCCAATCAAAGCGGAAGGAATAGCGGTCGTACCAAGTGGCAGCTTACAGGCTGAACAATTAGCAACGACATTGACAATCACAGGTGCAAACTTCTCAGTAGTATTTGATACAGTTAGAGGAACGCTCTTGAAACTGGTACGAGATGGTCAAACGATCCTTGAACGAGGACCGAAATTTACTTTGTGGCGTGCACCTATTAGTAACGATATGGAAATCATTGACGAGATGAAGAAGCGAGACTTTCTTCATTTAGAACATGAAATCGTAAGTTCCTTTGATTGGAAAGAAAGCGAACAAGCCGTTCAAGTCACTGTGAAGACGATTAATTCCACAACAAATAGTGCGTGGCATTACAAGTGTACTTATAACTACACGATTTACGGAAGTGGAGATATTCGATTTAACCTAGAAGGCGCACCTAGTGGGAAAATCGATAGTGCACCGGCTATGCTGCCGCGATTAGGCATCTCCATGCATGTGAACAAAGACCTCAATCAGGTGAAATATTTAGGCAGAGGACCTCGAGAAAACTATGTGGATTCAAAAGAGGCTGGCTATCTTGGTGTCTATGATTCCACAGTTGCGGATATGTTTACCAACTATGTTGTGCCACAGGCGAACGGAAATAGAATGGATACAAGATGGGTGGCTTTAACCGATGACCGTGACCAAGGGATATTCATCGCCGAGGAAGAAGGCTTCAATTTTAGTACTTCTTATTACGAAGAGGTCGATCTGGATAACGCAAAACATACCTGCGATTTGAAGGAACGTGATTATGTAGTGGTGAATATCGATTATAAGCAAAATGCTCTAGGCAGCTATTCCTGCGGACAATGGCAGCTAGAAAAATACCGAACAACCTTTGAGAAATTTAATCTTTCTTTCCGATTAAGTGGATTTAATGGAAAAGAAATAGATGCCGTTGCGCTCTCTCATGAGGTTATTCAATCACCCTTCTAGAAAATAAATCAAAACTCTCTTCAGTTCAAGAAATGGTTAATTGCCATTGATGAATGATGGGAGTTTTTTTGCGGGAAGGCTGACTCTTGATCAGCGGGTTGAAAATTTACCAATTTTGACCCAGAAATTGAGTAGAAATTTATCTCGTACTACGATAGAGTATTTAGTAACAACACGTTATCGCTGATGGAGGTTGAAGGAATGGCAAATAGAGACTGGTACCAAAAAAGAGAAGGACAAGCAGAGCATTTGGTTTATTTAGACAACGAAGGCAAGGAATTGGAAAAATTGATCAATGGTGAGAAAACAATGATTATTCGCGGTTCGGCTGGCAAGAAGAGTCCGCTTGGTGGGCGAGCGAAAGAGAACGATATTCTATACTTTGTTGAAAAGGGCGGGAAAATGGAAATCACTCATCGTGGTGTGTTAACCAAAGTGATTGAGAAATACAAAATGACTCCGGAAGAATCGACCGATTTTATCGAAGGGTTTGGGCAGGAGCTGAATCTATCTAAAAAGCAAAAAGTGCGATGGCATGGGAAAAAGTGCATCGGGCTCTATGAGGTTAGCCATCTAGAGAAGATTGAACCTTTCTATTATAATCGCGAAAAAAATATGGATGACTGGATTATTACAGATAACATCGACGATATTAAATTGTAAAAAGGCGGATTTTTTAAGTAGCCACCTAATGACTAGGCTCAACGGTCATTGGGTGGTTATTTTTGTGAGAAGTAAATTAGCAGATTTGTTATTGACGGGGGAATGCTCATATGAAATAATAAACATATGAATATGCAATCATATATAAAAGGAGGGATCGGCATGTTGATACGTGTCAGCGCATTGCTTGGTTTAACAGCCTTCTATTTGATTTATCTTGGGAAGGCATGGCTACTAAGAAAACAGGGAATCAAGGTTAACTTACTGGGTGACAAACAGAGTTCGCATGAAAAATATTTTGAAATTGTTTTGCGGATCATAACTGGAGTTGGTGCGCTTATTCAGTTTCTTGCGCCATTTTTCTTTGCTGTGAATCAAACGGGCTGGGGATATGCTGGATTAGTTTTGACTTTTTTAGGAGTAGTTTTATTCTTTGTTGCGGTCAAAGCGATGGGATTGAATTGGCGAGCGGGCTTTAATGAGCAACAACGAACAGATTTAGTGACTACTGGAATTTATCGGGTTAGTCGAAATCCGGCTTTTGTGGCCTTTGATTTGTTGTATCTGGGCTTTGCGTTAATTTTTCCGAATGTCTTGATGATTGTAATGGCGGTGCTAGCACTTTTCCTGTTTCATTGGCAGATTCGCGGAGAGGAAAACTATTTGATCGCTGTTTTTGGAGATCGCTATCGGGAATATCAAAAAGCGGTAAGAAGATATCTGTGATCCGAACATTCACAAAGCATCTGTATTGAATCCAATTATTTTCCAATCGATTTCATTTTCGCTAGACTAGAGAGGTCGAGACAATTTCACGATTAAAGTCAAAATAGTTCGTTATTGTGAAATATGAGGGGATGAAGGAAATGGCATTTATCGGTGTTTTGTGTTTGATTTTAATCAGTACTACAATTGCAAGTCATTTTTTTAGGAGATTTGGGATACCTGCGGTGATTGGCCAGCTGCTGGTGGGGATTTTGTTAGGAACGGCTGGCTTCAATTTGGTTCATCCGGATATTTTAGTGGAGGATTTTTCTGAGATCGGCGTAATCCTATTGATGTTTTTGGCGGGGATCGAAAGTGATTTGTCCTTGCTTAAGAAATATTTCCGACCAGGGATGTATGTGGCCGTTTTGGGCATTTTTTTTCCGGTTTTGCTGGGGACGCTTGGCGGGATTGTTTTTCAGATTCAATTAAATGAAGCCTTTTTCTTAGGACTGATCTTAGCGGCAACATCTGTCAGTATTTCGGTTGAGGTATTGAAGGAATTGAATGTAGTCAATACTAAAGAAGGCTCGACGATTCTCGGGGCTTCAGTGGTGGATGATATATTAGTCGTCTTGATCGTCAGCTTGAGCATGTCCTTCTTAGGGGCGAATGGCGGAAATGATCGGCCGCTGGGAATCATGTTGGTAGAACAGGTGCTGTTTTTTGCCGGCGTATTTCTTTTGATTCGCTGGGGAGCACCGTATTTGATGCGGTTGAGTAAAAAGCTTTTAGCGGAATCATCGGTGATTATTGTTTCGCTGATTCTTTGTTTAAGTATGTCCTATTTAGCAGATTTTATCGGTTTAAGCTCTGTGATTGGGGCATTTTTCACTGGCGTTGCAATCGGTCAGACGAAGGATTGGAAGGATGTTCAAACGAATGTAGAGGCCATTGGCTATGCGGTATTTATCCCAGTTTTCTTTGTAAGTATCGGATTAGAGGTCTCCTTTGCGGGAATCAGTAAACAGCTGGTGTTCATCTTGCTTTTGACAATAATCGCGATTGCTTCAAAGCTTGCTGGAGGCTTCATTGGCGGGAAATTGGCTGGCTTTGGCAATACTAGCAGCTTAATGGTGGGCTCTGGAATGGTCTCGCGCGGAGAGATGGCCTTGATCATTGTTCAGCTAGGCTATCAAAGCGGATTAGTCACAGATCATTATTATTCAGCATTTATTCTAATCATTTTGTTTACTACCTTAGCTTCACCATTCTTATTAAAAAGCTTTACAAGAAAAATCTACTGATTAAAACCGACTACCTAATCGGCATATGCTGATTAGGTAGTTTTGCGTTTATTCGCAATAAAAAACCTGCCAGTAATTTTACTGACAGGTGAAGCAGATTAAGCCTATGAGAATGGAAGGATTGATTTGACGGAGCTTAATCTGCGGTGTACCCCTGAAGTGCTTCGGTTCCTTCATCGCTGTTACTGATGCGAACCACATTATCCATTGCTGAAACGAAGATTTTGCCATCGCCAGGTTTTCCGGTATGCAAAATTTGCTTCATGGTATTGATCACTTGATGAATCGGAATGCTGCTGATCACCACATCGACTTTTACTTTTGGCAGAAGCTTCGTTGGGACCACTGAACCACGGTAATACTCGGTATTGCCTTTTTGAATCCCATGACCTAAGACCTGCGTAACGGTTAGGCCTTCGATTCCGATTTTTTCTAATCCTTGTTTTAACTCATCTAGTTTGTTCTCGTTGATCACAACAGAGACCATCGAGATCGGCAGATTTTCCACCGTGCTTTGAGGAACTTTGCGCCATGCGGCTTTTGGATCAGCAGAGGCAGCAGTCGTCGTTTCTGTCGCTGATAGTTGAATATCTGCGGTATCCGTAGCTAAAACAGGTTCTTTAGCAAACATGTTCGTAGCTGAAAGTGCCGGGTTTGATTGCGGTAGGTCGGTAGCATTTGTCATATCCGGAGTCACTACAAAACCGCTGTAAGCACTTTGCAGACCGTGTTCTGTTACATCTAATCCGGCTAATTCCACGTCTTCCGAAACGCGTAAGCCTACGGTGTATTTCAATGCCAAAAACAGCACGGTCGTCGTTGCACCCACCCAAGCCGCAGTGACTAAAACACCAAAGATTTGAGTAATGATAAAGCTCGTTCCACCGCCATAGAAAAGTCCGCCGTCTAAGGCTAGTAGCCCGGTCAAAATCGTCCCAAAAGCTCCGCAGACGCCATGCACGGCTACTGCACCGACAGGATCATCGACACGTACTTTTTTATCAATAAATTCAACGGCGAAAATCATGGCAGTTCCGGCTAATAAACCGATCACGCTAGCCCCAGCAGAGCTGACCATGTCGCAGCCGGCGGTAATCCCAACTAATCCAGCTAAAGTACCATTTAGCGTCAAAGAGACATCTGGCTTTTTGTATTTGATCCAAGATACGATTAAGGCTGCTAGTGTTCCGGTTGCTGCGGCGATATTGGTGTTGACCAGCACATTTGAAGCTACCAGCATCGTATCGTCGCCAGTCATTGAGGTGGTCGAGCCACCGTTGAACCCAAACCAAGAGAACCAAAGAATAAAGACACCTAAAGCGGCAAGAGTCAGATTGTGACCGGGGATCGCGTTTGATTTTTTGTCCTTCGTGTATTTACCGATGCGGGGACCAACGATCGCAGCACCAGTGAAGGCAGCAATTCCCCCAACCATATGAACGGCTGTTGAACCGGCGAAATCATGGAAGCCCATTTCAGCTAAAAAGCCGCCGCCCCAAATCCAATGACCTGAGATCGGGTAGATTAAGCCGCTTATCACTGCGCTGAAGATGCAGTAAGCGATAAAGTTGGTACGTTCAGCCATCGCTCCTGAAACAATCGTTGCCGCGGTGGCACAAAAGACTGTTTGGAAAAGCAGAAATGTTGGTGTCGGCAAATCAAATGTAAGAGAATTTCCGGCAAATAAATGAATGCCCCCAAAAATGGCACTGCTTCCGCCGAACATAATACCAAAACCAATGATCCAATAAAGGACCGTTCCAAAACAAAAATCGATCAAATTCTTCATGATAATGTTCCCAGCGTTTTTTGCTCTAGTAAAGCCAGACTCCACTAAGGTAAATCCTGCCTGCATGAAAAACACTAGAAAAGCACCTAACAACGTCCAAATAACATCCACTGACGAATACATACTATCAATCCTTTCGTTTGTGTTAACTTTTCTAACATGTTACACAGAAAATGATGAGATTTCAATGGATTTTCCAATTAAATTTTAATTTTGGCAATAAAAATCAAAAAAGAAGACATTTTATGTGAGGTTTTGTTACATGAGCGGTTTGAGACGAGGGGTCCCCAAAGCGCTTATTTTGTATAGGGGGGAGATTTTTTCTCGGTACATCTACGATTCAGCCGAACTTTTCTAATTCAAAAAGCAAAACTACGCCTGATTGATGTGCATCAGGCGTAGGATCTTTTATTGAAGAATTTCATATAGGACATGAGCGTTGTTTTCCGTCTCATTTTTTGCACCGTAGACTAGGGTGACGGTTTGGTGTTGCTTGATAATGGCTTTTAATTGCTCCAGTGCTTCTTTTTGCGGGCCGCTTTGTAGTTCCTGGCGATACTTTACTTGGAATTCTGGATATTTTTCAGAATCATGATTGAACCATTTGCGTAATTCAGGACTTGGTGCGATTTCCTTTAGCCACAAATCGACTTTTTCCGTTTCTTTAGATTTTCCTCGTGGCCATAGGCGATCTACTAATACGCGATAACCATCGGTTTCTTCTGCTGGTAAATAGGCTCTTTTCAGTTTTAACATGCTGAACACTTCCTTTGCTCTTTTATTTTAGCAAAGACAGTGATAAAGAGTGAGTAAAGTAACTTTTGTGGATGAGAGATTTTATGCTGCTGCGAATATCTGATAAAATAATAAGAAACTAAACACGTAACGGATCTGAAAGGCGGTTCTCATGGTTGCATTTTTATTACTATTTAGAAGCTTGTGGCACATCTTAAAAATTTTGTTTCGACAGGAAGAGCAAAAAGCGATCATGTTGGCGCTATTGTTTATTTTGCTGATCGGGACGGTTTTTTATCATAATGTCGAGGGAATGACGTATCTCGACGCATTGTATTTTTCTGTCATGACTTTAGCGACGGTCGGGTATGGGGATTTAGCGCCCCAGACAGCTTTAGGGAAACTGTTTACGATTATCTATGTTTTGATCGGTGTGGGGATCATTACGGGTGTAATCGCGAATTTCAGTCGGGCTTTGGCTGAGTATCATAAACAGAAAAAGCATCACGAGAAAAGCACACCGGTAAATAAGTAGTAACGGTTTTTAACAGCCGAATAAAATAAAAGCAGGAAACGAATGACTCATTCGCTACCTGCTTTTACTAGGTTTCGCTGTTTCGTCATCGAGAGGGGAAGAAAGAAGTGTTTACTTTCTGCTTTTTTTCCGCCAAAATAACCATGAGGTGAATGCGATGGCAATTTATTTAGAAATGCCTGAATTAGATAAAGAGTTTCCTTTTCGGATATTGGTGAATGACGGCGATATTTTGACCACGCCTCACTGGCATCGCGAAGTTGAGCTGATTTATGTGATAAAAGGGACGATCTCATTGGGGATTGACGATGTTCCATATAAACTGAGTGAAGGTGAGATCGCCTTTATTGGAGGCGGGCTGATTCATTATGTTTTGGCTTCGCCTGGAAGTGAACGGCTGGTTTATCAATTTGATTTGAATTACTTTACGGCAGGAAATAAAGAAAATTTGGATTTACAGAAGCTGTTTTCAGAGCTGCTGCCGGTTAGTCCGCAGTGGGGAGAATCAGATGAGACAGCGATCAGAACTTTGCTGGAAGCCATGAATTATGAAATGGGGACGCAGCAAATTGGTTATCAATTTACGCTAAAGGCTAGATTGTTTGAGCTGATTCAACGACTGCTACGAGACATTCCCAAGCAAGTAAAACAGCCAAAGAAAATCAATAAGCTAGCGACTCAGGATGTGCTGGAAAAGCTGGACGAGATTTTTAATTTTGTCGAGGAACACTATCAAGAAGCGTTGACTTTACAGGATATCGCTGAAGTTGCCGGCTATAGTTCATTTTATTTTACGAAGTTTTTTAAGAAAAATACGGGTAAAACATTTTTAACCTTTTTAAACGATTATCGGATTGATAAAGCTAAGTGGCTGCTGATCAATAGTGATTTACCAGTGTCGGAAATCATTGCACAAACAGGCTTTGAAAGTAATAAAACCTTTTATCGTCTTTTTAAAAGTTCGATGGCGATGGCCCCCTTAGAATATCGGAATACGATGAAAATTGAATAACTACTTGAAAGGCAATTACTGATATGGTAATTGCCTTTCGACAATATTTGAGAATAATACAACAAAAATGGGGGAATAAAAAATTTTTTTCCTCGCTATAATAAAAGTATCGACACAGATGAAAACGGATACTGACCGAGAGGAAGAAAAGATAAATGAAAAAAGAAACGCAATTTTTCTGGGGTGGAGCGATCTCCGCTGCCCAAAGTGAGGGGAATTATTTAGCAGATGGTCGACAGCCTTCAAACTTTGATTATTTACCGCTAGATGATCGTCGACTGAAAGCAGTATATAAGAATCAAGCAGGTTCGATCTTAGTGTCTACCGGAGATGAAATTTATCCTGGGAGAAACGGCAATGATTTTTATCACCATTATCGAGAGGATATTGCTTTATTAAAAGAGCTTGGTGTGAACAGTTTTCGTTTTTCCATTTCTTGGTCGCGAATCTTTCCGACAGGGGAAGAGGAGCAGCCCAACGAAGCAGGGCTAAAATTTTATGAGGATCTTTTAACCGAACTTGAGAAGCAGCAAATGGAACCGATTGTCACGTTGTCTCACTTTGAGATACCTATCCATTTAGTCAAAAAATACAACGGTTGGGAAGATCGCAAGGTTATTGATTTCTTTCTTCATTACGGCAAAACAGTAATGTCACGTTTCAAAGGGCGAATCAAGTATTGGATTCCCTTTAATGAAATGAATATGGTTCTGCATATTCCATTTATCGGCGGAGGCATCCTGTTTGAAGAAGGCAAAGACAATTTGTCGATGCAATACCAAGCGGGCCATCATCAATTATTAGCAAATGCGTTGATCATTCAAGCTGGAAAAGAAATTGATCCAGCAAACCAGTTCGGTGCAATGTTAGCCGCTGGGAAAACTTATGCGTATACTTGCGATCCTAAAGATGTGTTCGCGGCACTTCAGCAGGAGAGAGAGAATTTGCTTTTCTCCGATGTGCAAGTCTTTGGAGAATATCCGAAATTCTTTGCTCATTATATTGTTGAAAAGAATTTGAAGCTGAGGATCGACCAAGAGGACGACGAAATCCTTAAAAAGAATACCGTTGATTTTGTTTCCTTCAGCTATTATTCCAGTGCCTGCACCGCAGCTGAGGAGAGTGGGATTGATCGTGTCGCTACAAATGGCTACACAACGCTGCGAAATCCTTATTTACCAAAAGGCAAGAGTGTGTGGCAAGATGATCCATTAGGTTTACGAATCACCTTGAATCAGCTGCAGGATCGTTATCACAAACCGCTGTTCATTGTGGAGAACGGGATCGGAACTCAGGATGAGTTCGCGGATGGAAAGGTGCAGGATGATTATCGTATCCATTATTTGCGAGGGCACATCAAAAATATGCTGTTAGCAGCAGAAGAGGATGGCATTGAGCTGATGGGCTATCTGATGTGGGGCATCATTGATCTGCCTAGTGTCAGTGAAGGAAAGATCAGCAAGCGCTATGGGGTCATTTATGTGGACCAGGATGATGAAAATAAGGGAACACATCAGCGTTACAAGAAAGACAGCTTTGCTTTTTATCAAAAAATCATTTCATCAAATGGAGCCGTTGTATTTGAATAGAAAGGGGTATAAAAAATGAAAAAGTATCAACCATTAGTAAAGGAAATCATTCAAGGACTTGGGGGAGCTGACAACATCAATTCAGCAGTCCATTGCGCGACCCGCTTACGTTTTGATTTAAAAAATCAAGCTGCGGCAAATCTGGATGAGCTAAAGCAGATTGATGGCGTCGTGGGTGTAAATCCCACACCAACGCAGTTACAGGTAATTATTGGCAGTCATGTAGGCGATGTTTTTGAAGAAGTGATTCGTCAGGGAGTAGCCAATGGCGATTCCGAAGTAAAAGAGGCATCTTCCGCAGCTTCAACCAAAGAAACGAGTATTTTCAATAGAGTTGTCGATACGATTACGGGCTGTATGACTCCGATGATCCCGGCCTTGACCGCTGCCGGGATGATCAAAATAATTCTCTCGTTATCGACGACTTTCCATTGGATGTCAAATGAATCAAGCACTTATCGTGTATTAGATTTTATTGGAGATGGTGCTTTCTATTTTATGCCAATTCTGTTAGCCGTCTTTGCAGCGAATAAATTTAAAGTCAATACATCAATCGCTATTATTGTTGTGGGTGTTTTCCTGCATCCTAATTTCAGTCAGTGGGTAGCTTCGGGTGATCCAATCTCTTTTCTGGGAATGCCGATTCAAGGGGTGATCTATGCTGCTTCGGTGATTCCGGCGCTTTTGACGATCTGGGCGATGTCTTATATCGAACGTGGCGTGGATAAAATCACTCCACAATCCTTGAAGATTCTGTTGAATCCAACGCTGACTTTATTAATCACGGCACCACTAGCTTTGATCGTGATTGGCCCATTAGGTAATTATGCTGGACAAGGTTTGGCTTGGGTGATCAACTTAATGCAAGGTCAATTAGGCTTTATCATGGTAGCGCTATTAGCAGCAGCGATGCTGTTTATCGTTATGACCGGAATGCACCATGCCTTGACACCAATCTTTGTGGCCTCTTTTGCCGCAACAGGCACTGAATCCTTGATTCTAGTCGCGCAAATCTGTGCCAACTTGGCACAAGGTGGAGCAACTTTGGCAGTGGCCTTTAAATCAAAACAAAAGAATGTTAAATCAATCGCTGCAGCGGCGGGAATCTCGGCTATTATGGGAATCACCGAACCGGCCCTGTATGGGATCACGATGAAATATAAAAAGCCATTAGTGGCGGCTTGTATTAGTGCGGGTATTTCAGGCTGTTTTGCCGGATTGATGCATGTGACGTTGTATGTACCGCAAAATAGTTTGATGGCGATTCTAGGTTTCTCAGGTGATAAGGGCACAGCCAATGTCATCGCAGGATTATCTATGATGTTGATGTCGGTGGTTTTATCCTTTGTATTGACCTTCGTTCTGCAAAAGGACGAAAAAATTGAAGCCACACCGACCGAAAAATCTGCGGAAGGTTTGGCAGTAAATTCATAAAAAAGCTGAGTAGGGTAGAAGAATCTTCTATCCTGCTTTTTGGAGGATCATTTATGAAAATTTATTTAAATGATTACGAAACCGAAACCTTGGAAAAGGCGGAGAGTTTGCTGTTTAACGGCAATGGATATATTGGTCTGCGAGGCAATCTGGAGGAGGATTACTACAATCATTTTTCTACCAACCGTGAGACCTATATCAATGGCTTTTACGAAACCAAAGAGCTGCACTATCCAGAGAAGATGTATGGCTTCACCCCGACAGGAGAAACCATGATCAGCGTGATCGACGGGCAAACAACCTTGATTACCATCGGAGGTGAACAGTTTTCCATTATGGAAGGAACAATCAGTGACAGTGAACGTTATTTGGATATGGAAAAAGGTATTACAGTTAGGAACTTAGTTTGGACTTCGCCGCAAGGCCGCCAAACAAAAATCACGATCTCGCGTTTAGCCTCTTTCCATTATAAAAATCTTTTTTCACTGAAGATTGATTTCGAGCGTTTGAATCATCAGGAGGAAATTGAACTTACCACCCATTTAAATTTCTATCCAGTGCGCACGATTGATAAAAACGATCCGCGCATGAGCCATGATCTACAAAAGATTGTGATTAAGGAGATTGATTTAGCCAAAAAGAGCTGTGTATTCGGCACCGAGTATTCCCAATTGGAAGCGGAGTTAGTTTGGTCGATTGATAATCAGACGGTTGAACAAACGATTGAAGAGGATCGAATCGTGATCAGCACAAAGCTGGAGGGTGACAGCTATCAAAAAAATCTAAGCTATGCGTTTCAGCAGCAGAAACACGAGGAAATTGAGTGCAGCTTTGCCAAACTAGTTCAGAAACAAATAGAATTTCTGAATGATTTTTGGCAAAGTGCGAAAGTAAACATCAAAAGTACAGAAAACCTTGAAGAGAGTGTCAATTACAGTACCTTTGCTCTGCTGCAATCACTTGGGACGAATCGTACCACTAGCATTGCGGCTAAAGGTTTGAGCGGTAGCGGGTATGAGGGGCACTACTTTTGGGACGCGGAGATGTTTGTTTTTCCGGTCTTCTTGCATTTAAATCCACTGCTGGCGAAGCAATTGCTGACTTATCGTTATACTACTTTGGATAAAGCACGGGAGAATCGTCAGCTTTTCGGCTATCAAACAGGGGCGCTCTATCCATGGCGGACGATCTCAGGCACTGAGTCTTCCGCATTTTTCGAAGGCGGGTCCGCGCAGCACCATATCAACGCAGATATTGCTTACGCGTTTATTCAATATTATCGTTACACGGACGATTTAGCTTTTATTGCGGACTGTGGATTTGAAGTTCTATTGGAAACGGCTCGTGTGTTCAGCGAAATCGGCTACATGAAAAACGGCAAATTTCACATCGATAAAATTACCGGTCCAGATGAATACACGGTACTGGTTAATGACAACTATTACACCAATCAATTGGTTGCTTATCAATTCCAATGGCTCAATCGCTTCGCGAAATTATTGAAAGAGCATCGTCCTGAAAGCTGGTCCGATTTAACCAAGAAGCTCCAGCTTGAAGAGTCTGAGTTACAGGATTTCGCGCAATTTTCAGCGGCGATGGCCTTGCCTTTTGATGAAGAAAAAGGAATAATTGCTCAGGATCGAGATTTCTTGAATAAAAGCTTTTGGCCTTATTCTAAAGAAGAAACAAACTATCCGTTATTGCTGAATTATCATCCATTGACGATTTATCGTTATCAGATTTCTAAACAAGCGGATGCCGTACTGGCGTTGATGCTGTTTCCAGATTCCTTTAACAAGGAGACAATCGCTAAGAGTGTTGCATACTACGATGAGGTAACGACTCATGATTCTTCTCTGTCTTACTCGACGTTCTCAACGGTATATAGTCGTTTGGGACAAGTAGAAAAAGGCTATGAATATTTTATCAAAAATGCCCGAACCGATCTAGATAACAGTCATAAAAATACGAAGGACGGTATCCATACCGCATCGATGGGCGGAACCTTCATGTCGATTGTTTATGGTTTTTGTAATCTTCAGATAGTGGAAGATAGGCTGACAATTGATCCCCATTTGCCGGCAGAGATCGACGAAATTGATTTTTATACCTATTTTAAAAATCAAAAGTATCGTGTTTACGTCAGTCATCAAGAGCATTGGATCGAAAAAGTCGCAGAGGAGCATCAATAAATGAAAGGTTTTGTATTTGATTTAGATGGTGTGATCACAGATACGGCAAAATACCATTATATTGCTTGGAAACAGCTAGCCGCTGAGATCGGGATTACGATCGATGAGGCCTTCAACGAACAGCTGAAGGGCATCAGTCGTCAGGATTCGCTGGCGCGGATTTTAGCCCAGGACGATAAACTGGATGTTTACTCCGACTCAGAATTAAATAAAATGGCAGAAAAAAAGAATCAGCACTACGTGGCATTGTTGGAGACGTTAGCGCCTGAAGACGTATTGCCAGGAGTTAGAGAATTCTTAGAGAATGCCCACGAGGTCGGAATCCTTTGCGCGATTGCCTCAGCATCCAAAAATGCCCCATATATTTTGGACAAATTGCAGATCAGAGACTATTTTTCCGGTATCGTTGATCCAACAACGTTGACAAAAGGCAAACCCGATCCAGAAATTTTTATCAAAGCCGCGGAATTAATAAATCTAAAACCTGAAGAAGTGGTCGGCTTTGAAGACGCACAGGCGGGAATCGATGGAATCAAAGGTTGCGGGATGTATGCCGTCGGTATCGGGGCGGCGGAGCAGTTAAAAGGCGCTGATCGAGTAGTGAATGATTTTTCGGAATTGACTATCGAGGAATTGCTTTGTTTGTAGATAGTTAGAGACTACCAGAAATTTTGGTAGTCTTTTTTTCTGGGAAGAAGGAGTTATTAAGATGAATTAAAGACTTGGAGAAAGGCTAAGGCTTTATACATTGGAAAAGAAGAAATCGCTGCTCTTGGATTTTCGGATAAGAATGAAAAAACATTTTAATATCGAAAAAAGCGATCCAGATAAGATCGAAACGCTTTTTTCTGATTATGACGAATTGGCGGTGGACGAAAATAATCGTTATAAGGGAAAGAATCTCTTGAACACCATCGCATGTTGGATTTAGAAACACGGATCAAATAGGTAGAGAATGCATTAGAAGAATTCACTGAATAGTGTATCGCAAAAATTAAAATTATTTTACTAGAAAATCCGTTGATTATTCTTCCCTAAAATTATTATTGATGACGAGAGTTGGAATACTCAAACCGATGGAAAAGGTACGAGCTACAAGGATACAGAAGAAGTTCGCAATTTATTAGCTGAGAGCTCGGTTGCCTTGTATACGCTTTATTTGCGCAAAATCTCCTATTTTAAGAAATCAAAATTTTAATTTTTGCGAAGATTTTAAAATTGGTAGTAGGTTATTTAATGCGCTATCATTAATACATATGAAAAATCGCTAACGATGAAAAGGAGAGGTCTGTCATGGAAATTAAGAAGCTTCAGCAACGTCAATTGTTTTGTTCTAAGCGTGATACCGTTGAGAAGAAAGTGGTTCAATATTTCAAGGAAACACAGGATGCAGATTCTGTCATTGAATATGCGATCGCTATCATGGTGCGTCATGCCCTTGTTTTGGGAGATTTTTCATTGTTGTTTCAAGACGTGATCCGTGAAATTTATAATGATGCGAAACCAAGCGAGACGTTGAGAAAGTTCTTACCTTATTTCCAATCCTATTTTATCGATTCAGAGTGGCAACAGATCATAAAACGTTTATTTAACAATGAGAAAAAATATGAATAGGCAACGAAAAGCATGCGTATTCAAGCAAGCTATTTGAAGAATCACGGCAGTGCAGCTGTTACACATGAGTATGAAAGTTACACTCTTGTGAGTATTTTTAAAGACGCCAGTGGAAAGAAACATACATGGAGATTACGGGATGCGGACCCAAGAAACAGCATGGAAGAAACGAAACGGATACTTGAGATTTTGACAAATCTGACAATCTTTCAAAAGGATGGCTTGCGCCGTTTTGCTGAATTCTTGGATTATGATTGTATCGGTACCACGATTGTGTCTAGTTCAAAAGCGCCGAAGGAACAGCCGCAGGAGGAGTTGGGACGTAATCATGTGAAGGTATCTGTCAAGGTTGGTGATTCAGCTGGTGATGAAGCGAACCTGATTGATGGCTGTGATCTGAATACGCTTAGCAAAGAGACCTTGATTGAACTGCTGATGAGCATCTATAAAGAAGCAAATGCTGCTATGGCGGAGGAGGAAATGCTTGAAGACTGTTCTGAAATTGACCCGCCACTCGGTGTTCAAACGAGTTTAGACGATCGAATTGTTTTATCGAATGAGAAGACGACTCCAGAGAAGTCCGCGAAGGTATCCGATACAGATGAAACTGAGGAGAAGATTCCAGCCATGGCTTTAGCAGGTGCTGGGATTGAGTCGAGCGCCGAAAATCATATGTCGGAAAAAACCGCTGATAATAGAAAGATTAAACAGCCGAAGAAAAAGGACAGAAAGCTCTTAAAGAATTTCCAGAATAGTCAGAAGCAGAATAAACCTAAAAGACACTATTGAGAGTGATAGGGGAGTCTCGAAGTGCTTCAATGTACGGGAGATAAACGAGTATCTTGTATCGCTATTTTTTAAGGAGACTTTTTTCATGAGGTAAACACCGTGCTGATCAAAGCGTATTATTTGGTGAGGACTCTGTCATGAAGGGGTTATTTAGTATGGGTAAATTAGCTCATGGTTTTAAGAATTTTGAGGTTAAATGCGAACGATTTTTGACGTAATAATTGGAGACTTGACTAGACACGACTAGAGTAATTTTCCGTTCGCTCAACGGTCTTTTTATGCTGCTAATAATTAAAAATCAGCGTTTAAATAACTAGGGAAACAGCACTATTCAATCTTGATGAAACAGCTTTATCAAAATGGGTAACAATACCAGTAGTGAAGTGACCATGAAAATCACATTAAAAAAACGTTGACAGGGTTAATTATTCGTGATAACCTTTTCATAAGTTCTTGATGTTATTACTTCGGGTAAGCATGCGTGAATGAAATAAAAATTGTTGGATGTTATCACTTTATGTGAGCAGGACCTATTTACCGCACAATGGACGTGTATGTAAATGGGCTTTTTTTATGGCTAGCGAGGGAATTAAATCATGATTATTAAACGGGTGTTAAATAATAATACCGTCATTTCTTCAAACAGCAAGGGTGTTGACGTGCTGCTGATGGGTCGGGGCATCGCCTTTGGGAAGAAAAAAGGGCAGACGATTGAACTTGAGCAGATTGAAAAGACATTTTTGCTGAAGGATAAGGAAACACAAAGTAAATTTACAGAGTTATTGATCAATGTGCCGATGGAGCATATTTTGGTTTCAGAGAAGATTATCAATTTTGGAAAAATCAAATTAGGAAAAAATCTAAATGAAATCATTTATGTGAATTTGACCGATCATATCCATTCAGCGATTGATCGCTATCACGAGGGAATTATCTTGAAAAATCCTCTGCGCTGGGACATCGCGCGATTCTATCCGGATGAATACGCGGTTGGTGAAAAGGCGATCGAGGTTGTTCGAAATGATTTAGGGATATCTTTTGAAATTGACGAGGCAGCGTTTATTGCGATCCATTTTGTCAATGCGGAGATGGACAAAACTTGGGAGTTTGCCTATGAAATCGCTGAGATCACGAAAAAAATCGAAACGATTATTAAAACCCATTATCGAACAGAGTTTGATGAAAGCTCATTAGACTATTATCGCTTCATCACTCATGTGAAGTTCTTTGCGCAGCGTCTGTTAGCAGGAGATCACTATGATGATGAAGATGAGGAATTATTGAATACATTACGACATAAATATGAGGGCGAATACGCCAGCGCATTAGAGATCAAGGACTATGTACAGAAGGATTTCGAGTATGAGCTAAGCTCAACCGAACTCCTCTATCTGACAGCCCACATTCGACGCATCACCAGAAATTTGTAACTAGGATTGTTATCCAAACGGAGCATGACCTAGAGCTTGTCTATAAGGCAGCTTTAGGTCTTTTTTTGCCAGTTCCACTTTTCACAGTTTATTTAGCGAAAGCGATAATTAATGATTTGAAGTCAGTCGCATCTCAAGCCACAAAATGGAATGGTATGCGCACCGAGAATCAGACTCATTTTTCCCGCTTTTGGAAAAATGAATTCCTTAAAAAGAGGTAGTTGCCAGTTCCAGTTTCCGTAACTTATCAAAAAACCAATGTTCTGAAAAAAACACAAAAATGAATAGAAAGATTTCTATTCAGAAAAGAGGAGAAAAATGAAATACCAACAAACAGCTAAAGAGATCTATAATGCCGTTGGCGGCAGTGAAAATATTCAAACAGCGACTCATTGTATTACTCGTTTACGATTGATTTTAAAGGATCAAAAGCAGGTAGACGATGAACAGGTCAAGGCGATCCCAGGCGTGATGGGGGTCATGAAAAAGGCTGGGCAATACCATATTATTTTAGGAAATGATGTAGCAAATTATTACCGAGCCTTCACGAAGTTAGGAAATTTCAACTCAGAACCAGTCGAATCAACGGAAAAGAAAAATTTATTTGAAAATCTAGTGGACGTGATTTCAGGTTGTATGTCGCCATTGATTCCGGCTTTGCTTGGCGGTGGAATGATCAAGGTTCTGCTGATTGTGTTGCCGTTGATCGGTGCCTTGAGTGAATCGTCTTCCACGTATGCCGTATTGTCCTTTTTTGGGGATGCACCGTTTTATTTCATGCCGGTGATGTTGGCATTTACTGCTTCGCAAAAATTTGGTGTGACACCGATGCTGGCAGTTGCTGTAGGGGGAATCATGCTGCATCCAAACTTCGCGGCGATGGTTACAGCGGGCGATCCAGTAAGTATTTTCGGCTTGCCGATCACGTTAGCGAGTTATGGCTCGTCGGTTATTCCGATATTAATCATGGTTTGGCTGATGAAATACATTGAGTCCTTCTTTAATCAGATCATTCCAGCGGTGATGAAAAATCTGTTGCAGCCGCTAGTGGTTCTTTTGTTATCTGGAGTGATTGCGTTAGTCGTGGTTGGTCCATTAGGGACATTTGCTGGGCAAGGCTTATCAGCGGCGGTTATTTGGATTCAAGCAAAAGCGGGCTGGTTGGCGTTAGGCTTGATGTCAGCGTTGATGCCGTTGATCGTTATGACAGGGATGCATTGGGCGTTTGCACCAATTTTCTTGATTGCTTCTCCGGCGACACCGGATATGTTGATTTTACCTGCGATGTTGGCAGCGAATATCGCACAAGGAGCAGCGGCGATTGCTGTTTCTATAAAGGCGAAGGATAAAAATCTTAAACAGGTTGCTTTAGGTGCTGGGATTTCTGCATTGCTGGCAGGGGTAACAGAACCAGCGCTATATGGTGTGACGTTGAAATATAAAAAACCGTTATATGCTGCGATGATTTCTGGTGCTTTGTGTGGAATCTTCATGGGAATTACTGGGGTGGAATCTTATGCCTTTGCGGTACCATCACTTGTGGCGCTACCGCAATTTATTAATGGTGGTATTGACGGGAATTTCATCAATGCCTGTATTGTTGCCGCAGCTTCGATCGTGCTGACTTTTGTTTTGACTTGGTTCTTTGGGATTGAAGAGGAAGTGACAACCGAAGATGCTGTTTTAGAAGTGGTTGAAAGTGGCAGCAGCGACCCGAAAAAAGTGTTGGCACCTGTTAAAGGAAAAGTAATTCCATTGGAAAAGGTCAATGATTCCGCGTTTTCCAGCAAAGTAATGGGCGAGGGCATCGCCATCATTCCTGAAGAAAATACGATCGTTGCCCCATTTAACGGGACAATCTCTGCGCTTTTCCCGACAAAACACGCGATTGGCTTGACTAGTGAAGCGGGAATGGAGTTGCTGATCCATGTGGGAATTGATACTGTAGAATTAAATGGTCAGCATTTTGAAAGTTTGGTTGCCGCCGGTGATACCGTTAAAGCTGGACAGCCTTTATTGACGGTTGATTTTGCGGCGGTTAAAGCGGCAGGCTATGATACGGTGATCCCAATTGTCGTGACAAACAGCGATACCTTCATCGATGTGGTGCCAAAGGATGAAATGAAAGCGGCGGATTATGAAGATGCCGTATTGTATGTGATTTAAGTGATAGTAAAGATGGGAGCAGAGAGCTATGAGTAAATTTCCAAATGATTTTTTATGGGGCGGAGCAGTTGCGGCTAATCAATGCGAGGGTGCTTATTTAGAGGATGGCAAGGGCTTGACTGTGCAGGATGTGACCCGCAAAGGCTGGCATGAAGCACCTACTGAAGAGCCGATGGAAGATAATTTGAAGCTGGTGGGCATTGATTTTTATCATCGCTACAAGGAAGATATTCGTTTATTCGCTGAGATGGGCTTCAAAGTTTTCCGACTGTCGATCGCCTGGGCACGAATTTTTCCGCAAGGGGATGAGCAGGAACCTAACGAAGCAGGACTAGCATTTTATGATGAGGTGTTTGATGAATGTCTGAAGTATGGTATCGAACCGCTAGTGACACTTTCTCATTATGAAACGCCACTGCATTTAACAAGGACCTATGATGGCTGGCGCAATCGCAAAATGATCGACTTTTTTGAGCATTACGTTCGGACGGTCTTTGAACGCTATAAGAACAAGGTCAAATACTGGCTGACCTTCAATGAAATCAATTCGATCACCCATGTACCGTTTCTTAGCGGCGGCATCAGTACGCCAAAGGAACAATTAACACAACAGGACATTTACCAAGCCATTCATCATGAGCTGGTTGCTAGCAGTCGGGCGGTTCAAGCTTGTCATGAGCTGATTCCTGACGCGCAGATTGGCTGCATGATCTTGGGTGTTCCGGTCTATCCATTGACACCAAAACCAGAGGATGTCTTGAAATCTCTGGCGACAGAAAGAGAAAATTTCTTCTTTTCAGATGTCCAGGTTCGCGGGTATTATCCAAGCTATTCGAAACGGCTGTTTAAAGAAAAGCAGATTGAGCTGGACATTCAGCCGCGGGATTTGGAAGACCTGAAGCATACAGTTGATTTTATTTCTTTCAGCTATTATATGAGTGTTTGTGATTCGGCTGATCCAACGAAAGAAGCCGGCGAAGGCAATATCATTGGCGGTATCCCGAATCCCTATTTGAAGGCGAGTGAGTGGGGCTGGCAGATTGATCCAAAAGGACTGCGTTATTACTTGAATATCCTCTATGATCGCTATCAAAAACCGGTTTTCATCGTGGAAAACGGCTTAGGAGCCGTGGACGAGCTGGTGGAGCTGGAAAATGGCGAAAAAACCGTGATTGATGATTACCGAATTGATTATATGAATGATCACTTGGTTCAAGTCGAAGAGGCGATCGAAGACGGCGTTCCTGTGATGGGCTATACGTCTTGGGGCTGTATTGATTTGGTCAGCTTTACAACAGCGGAAATCAAAAAACGCTATGGCATGATCTATGTGGATCGCAACAGCGATGGCAC
Organism: Enterococcus raffinosus; assembly: GCF_018917525.1. Classification (GTDB taxonomy): domain Bacteria; phylum Bacillota; class Bacilli; order Lactobacillales; family Enterococcaceae; genus Enterococcus_A; species Enterococcus_A raffinosus_A. The sequence continues at coordinate 34,953 of NZ_JAHLOS010000008.1, forward strand.
TGGCACTCTGGAGCGCTATAAAAAGAAAAGCTTTGACTGGTATAAAGAAGTGATCGGTTCAAATGGCGAGTCCCTCGTAAAATAATAAACTAGCTAGAAGCCAAGTATTCAGCAAAATGAGTACTTGGTTTCTTTTTGCCATCAGATCATTTTTCCCATGGACTTCCTAGTTGGAAACGAATACAATTGCATTGATACTAGCTTTTCAGTATGCAATTGTGGAGGCGAAGAGATGGAGTTTGTGGGTGTATTATGTCTGATTTTAGTGAGCGTTACTGTGGCGAGCCATTTTTCTCGAAGGATTGGCATACCGGCGGTTGTCGGGCAGCTTCTGGTGGGAATCATCCTAGGAAATGGAGGACTGAGGATCGTCCATCCGGATATTCTGGTAACAGATTTTTCTGAGATCGGGGTCATTTTACTGATGTTTTTAGCAGGTATCGAGAGCAATCTCCCATTGCTGCGAAAATATTTTCGACCGGGAGTGTTCGTGGCCTTGCTGGGAATTCTATTTCCGCTCTTGTTGGGAACCGGAGGCGGCAGTCTTTTCGGTGTTTCGCTGGATCAATCCTTTTTCTTCGGCTTGATTTTAGCGGCTACTTCTGTCAGCATCTCGGTGGAGGTCTTGAAGGAACTAAAAGCGGCCAACACAAAAGAAGGTTCGACTATTCTTGGTGCGGCAGTCGTCGATGACATTCTGGTGGTCATCATCGTAAGTCTGTGTATGCCGTTATTGGGCGTGGAAGGCAGCAGTGAGAAGCCGCTGATCTTCATGCTGGTTGCACAGGTGCTGTTTTTCATCGCGGTCTTTTTCCTGATTCGCTGGGGCGCTCCTTATTTAATGAACTTGAGTAAGAAAATTTTTGCCCAATCTTCTGTAATCATTGTATCTCTGACCTTGTGTCTCAGTATGTCCTACTTAGCGGATTTCATCGGCTTAAGCTCAGTAATCGGAGCCTTTTCAACAGGGATTGCTATTGGACAGACCAATGTCTGGAAAGATGTGCGCTACAATATCGAAGCGATTGGCTATGCAGTGTTCATTCCAGTCTTTTTTATCAGTATCGGATTGGAAGTGACCTTTGACGGGTTCGCCAAGCAGCTGCTGTTCATTATTTTCTTTACGATCATCGCCGTTGCCTCAAAATTGATCGGCGGCTTTATGGGGGGAAGACTATCCGGCTTTGATACGAATAGTAGTTTGATGGTGGGTTCGGGAATGGTTTCTCGCGGGGAAATGGCGCTGATTATCGTCCAATTAGGATTTCAGGCGCGGCTGGTTACTGGAAAATACTATTCTTCAATCATTTTAGTCATTCTGCTGACGACACTGTCCTCGCCTTTTTTACTTAAATACTTTACCAAGAAAATTTACTCTGCCTCATAAATGAAAACCCTCTAGCCTATTTGCCGGTCAGCAAAAAGCTAGAGGGTTTATTGTGATTAAGAAGGGACTTTTTCGTTTGCTTGTTTGACTAACGGAGAAATTCTGAGGGCGGCCAGCAATAAAAGCATGCCGATTCCCGTCGTTACCGCGAAGACGTTCCAAGCTAAACCCATCCCACCGCTGGTTGCTAAGAAGACGGCCATTAATGGAGAAGCAATGGCTTGGCCTAAATAGACCGCAATCATTAGAGTGGCAGAGATTTGGGCAAATACCTGAGAGCCGAATGCTTCAGTCCCGACAAAGGAAGGAATACTGGCGCAGACTGGATAAGCCGCTGCCGCCAAAAGCACTGTTAGGATCATTAAGTAGGTCGCTCCGCTGGCAGCCCACAGATTCATGCAAACAAAGGTTAAGATAAAGGCCGTACACACGTAAATAACAAAACCAGACATACGCAATTTTGCTGAAATGGTGCCTGCTGCCATTAGGAGGATGTCGGCAATCAGCAGATAAGCGGCATTCCAATTGGCTGCATTGGTGGCGCTCATGCCGTTCATTTGCCACCAGGTTGGGGCGAAGGAAAGAAAAGCGGTTCCGCCAATTGTCGCAAAGAGCAAGGCTACGATCAGAACTTTAAAAGACGTTGATCGGATCGCTTGCTGGTAGGTAAGTGGTGCTGCGGCTGTATCCTGTACATCTTCTTTGACGGATTCCCATCCCAAGGGTTGTTGGCCTTTTTCTTCCGTTGTTTTGATCAAGAAGCTGACGGCAAACAATCCTAAAGCCAGAACTAGAATCGACATCACGCGATAGCAATTTTTATAGTCGGTTATTTTGAAAAGCTGTCCCGCTAGAAAGACCCAAGCCGCTGCGCCAATGCCGGCACCAGACAAAACGAGACCGGTGATTTGTGCCCGTTTATCGATGAACCAATCGGCGATAACCGCTGAACAAACTGCATGGGTGCCAAAGGTGATGGAAAAAGCCACCGGCCACATACATCAAAAGCAGGCTTTGAGTATTGGCTTCTGGTGTGACAAACGTATATAGATGCATATGCAAGGCGCAGGCAAAAATCGAGATCAGCATCGTTTTCTTTGCACCGATTTTTTCCAAAACCTTAATTGCCACCATGCTCAACACGACATTGCAAATCGTATTGACGGTTCCGATTTGCCCGACGGCTCCAACAGAGTGTTCACTGTAATTTGCCAAAGTAGCGATGAAAGTGCCTAAGGTGGTACAGGCGCCAAGGTTCATGAAAATTACTAGGAAGGCGCCAAGTGCTGCTTTGTAGCCAAAAAATTTCTTTTGTTCCATCGATTTCGCTTCCTCTCTATTGGAATGCCAATGCTGCGTAGAAGCCTTCACGAATGGCATTGCCGGCTTTATCGACTTTTTGACAATCGCCAATCAGCGTGGTTTTGATGGAATACTTCTCCCAAATCGCTTCGGCCACCTTGCTGTTGGATTTTTGTCCAAAGGCAGTGATGATCGTGTCGGCAGCAAGGACCTGAGTCTGACCATCCGCCGTTTCCACGACCACCCCTTGATGGGAAATTTCAGTCACCTTGGTTTCGGTCATGATTTCTACGTTATATTCCGCTAGCATGCGTTCAAGACTAATTTTATTAATAGACATAACATCGCGAGCACAGGTGTCCAGCATCTCCACGATAGTGACCTTTTTGCCTTCCATCGCCAGCTCCAATGCGGTGTCGCAGCCGGATAAGCCGCCGCCGCAGACAAGAATATTGTCGCCAGAAACTCCTTGAATATGAGCCTGCGTAACGTCAATCACTCGAGGATCATCCAAGCCGCTAATCGGCGGTGTTAAAGGAAGCGCACCGGTCGCGACAATGATCTCGTCGGCCACTACTAAGACTGGATCGTCTGCAGTGATTCGAGTATTCAGCTTGATTGCGACATTGAGCTTAGCCAACTGCACGCCGTACCAAGTGATCAAATCAGTGATCCGCTTTTTGAAGGACTTATTGGCAATCGCCCCAAATGTTCCGCCGATCTTGTCCGCGGCTTCGTAGATTGTAACGTCACAGCCACGCAAGGCAGCCGTCCGCGCGGCCTCCAGTCCTCCTGGACCAGCACCGATGATAACCACGTTTTTCTTCTCTGGCAGTTCATTTATCTCCAATGCTCCTTCCATACAAGCCTGCGGATTAACGGTACAGGACAGCTGGGTCAAGCGATTGAAAATTCGGCCAATACATTCTTCGTTGCAAAGCAGGCAAGGGCGGATATCTTCACGCTGTCCCGCTTTTATCTTATTAGGGAAGTAGGGGTCTGCGATCAATTGGCGCCGAAGCTGATGATGTCGGCATTGCCTGATTCTAATAAGTCCACGGCTGTTTCCATTGAATGATTACCGGCATTTAACAATGGGATATTGACATGCTTTCTGGCTTCCTCGCAGACATAGGCCATACAAGCCTCACCGGTATAGCGAGTCGGGAAGATGTAATCCATTGATTCGTAGCTGCCAGAGTCGATATCCAGCGCATCGACACCGGCTTTTTCCAGCAGTTGGATGATCGGCATCGAATCTTCTAATGTCCGTCCGCCTTGATACATGTGATCCAATGAAATCCGGAAGATAATTGGAAAATCCGGTCCAACTACGCCGCGGATCGCTTCCACAATCTCAGTCGCAAAGCGGGTCCGATTTTCCCAGCTTCCGCCATATTCGTCGGTACGCTGGTTCCATTGCGGGGAGATGAATTGATCGATCAAATAGCCCGCATGTCCGTGAATTTCCAGCGCGTCAAAGCCAGCGTTAAGGGCATATTGTGCGCCTGCTTCAAAGTCCTTCATAATCTCTTTGATTTCCTCCGTTTCTAACGGTCGGCAAAGAGTTTCGGGATCGTAAAAGGAAGGATTGGCAGACGAAGAGATCGGAACACGTTCGCCAATATTCGGCATCCCATTGCGACCGGTTCCGCAGCTGATTTGCAGGCAGATTTTACTGCCCCAGCGATGGACTCGTTCGACTAAAACGGTCGCTTTAGGGATCGCGCGGGTATTATGCAAAGCTAACGTTGGGCCGCCTTGAGCAGTTTTCTCATCTAAAAACATGGCGCCTGTTTTGATTAAGCCGACGCCACCTTTTGCTCGTTCTTCATAATAGCGGATGCCTTCTTCACTTTCTGTTCCATCCTGCATCGGGGTAAAAGTTCCCATGGCAGAGAAGGCGATGCGGTTTTTCAGCCGCATTTTATTGATGGTAAGGGGTTGCCATAACAGTTGGTAATTGTAATTTTTTATCTGGAGCACCTCACTTTCTACTGATTAGATCGCGGTCCAGCCGCCATCACAGGTCAAGATCGCGCCAGTAACATAAGAAGATTCCTTCGCCGCTAAGAAGACGATGGAAGAATCCAACTCACCATCGCGTCCAGGTCGATTCATGGTGGTTCGTAGCGTGATAAACTCGTTCATGGCTTCCATCGCTTCTGCGCTGTTTGATTCGGAGGCGAAAAAGCCTGGGCAAAGGGCGTTGACGGTAATGCCTTTTGGTGACCATTCTGCGGATGCCTGACGGGTCATATTGATCACGCCGCCTTTCGCTGTGGCGTATGGCAGGATCGGCAGTTCCTTCAATCCGCCTTTACCGAGAATAGAGGAGACGTTAATGATTCGGCCGTAGCCTTTTTCAAGCATGACACGACCAAAATACTTCATACAATAAAACACGCCATCTAAATCAAGGGCGATGACTTTGCGCCATGTATCCTCAGACAGCTCTTCAATTGGGCCGCCTTCGCCGCCGCCGGCATTGTTGACAAGAATATCGATTGTTCCGAAGGCTTCAACAACTTCTGCCACCGCCGCTTCGATCTTTTTGGTATCGGTTACATCACAAGTCACAGGAAGACATTTGACACCTAACGCTTCTATTTCTTTTGCGACATCCTTCAGTTTCTCGGTTCTTCTAGCAAGGATCGCGATATCGGCGCCTTGTTTAGCTAATGCTAGGGCAAATTGCCGTCCAAGCCCTGCTGATGCTCCGGTTACGACTGCTACATTTCCTGTTAAATCAAACATTTGATCTCCTCTTTCCTCAAAAATTATTTGTTAAGTTAAGCCTATCACAAGCCTTGGGCAACTACTTTAGGAGATAGACCAAAATAAAAAAGGCTTTTTGTGAAAACGCACAAAGTACTCTATAATCTAAAATAAAAGGATACTTTTGCCGACAGTTTAACGGGATAATAGAAGTGGAGGTGTGACTAAATGAAGCAGGAGCTGGATTTTATTGAGCTGTACGAGGAGATTTATAAATGCCTGCCAAGTAGAGATATTCAAAAATTGTTGGAGGTCTGCTATGAAATCATAGGTGTACCAGTTTTAGTGGTGGATATTTTGTACAATGTTTTGGGAAATGCACCAAACGAGCCGACGGGAGACCCTTTGTGGGATCATCTGATCACCGAACGAGGATTTGACACCGACCATATTGCTTCTCTTTACGAGGATGGGATCATTCAAACGGTGGATACAAAAAAAGCCCCGTATGTCGTTGATTGGGGATCAAGCAAGGAGCACCCTAAAATTCAAGGCATCATTAAGGTGAATGATATTGTCGAAGGCTACGTTACCATGTGCTGCACCAAAGAGGAAATCACCCCTGAACGGATGAAGGAGCTGGATATTATTATGAATATCTGTTCTTACTTTTTCACCCGTAACGATTCTGAAAGCAGTATGAACCTTACCTATCAGAAGGTATTTGTCAGTGAACTATTCAATAACCGGATTCGCAATGAAAAGCAGATTCAGACCTGGTTTTACAACATGCAATATGACCTGCATCCGCCATTTCAAATCGCCGCTATTCGTACAGAAACAGGGCAGGAGAAAAATGTACTCTCCTATATGCGCAAGGCGTTGCAGAAATTATCGAGGCACCAGATTATGTTGATCCAAAACAATATGCTCTATATTCTCCGTTATCTGCATGAAGAGGAGCCAAAGGGGAAAAATAACGATAGTATCGCGACAATTCTGGAAATATTCGGTTCTCAATGCGGCGTCAGTAAGAATTTCACTGATTTGCTGGATGTCGCTATTTATCAAAAGCAGGCAGAAGAGGCTCTTAATATCGGCAGAGAAATCGACGCAGGCAAAACCATCTACGACTATGAGGATTACTGTATCCCAGCGATTCTTTTGCCGCGAGTCAAGGAACTGGCTAAGGTCAGCTATATTCCTGAGGTGCTCAGTGAAATCACCGCCTACGATCAGGAAAATGGTACCGAGCTGCTGATTACCCTAAGATGCTATGTCAACAATATGCTGAATACGTCCATAACAGCCAAAAAGCTGCATGTTCACCGCAATTCGCTGCTTTATCGAATCGGGCGAATCGAAGAGCTTTTTCACTTATCCCTAAAGGACCCTGAGACCTTTCGAACCTTGCTGATCGCCTTTTACATGACGGAATTAGAAGAGCAGATTTATCATGAGTAGCTATACATAAAAAAATCCCCTAGTCTACTTGGCTAGGGGGTCGATTTTACTCCTTCGCCCAAGCGATGACCGGCGATAGCAATAAAAAGCTAAGCAACGTTCCTTCCCGTACCATCCAGGTCAAATGGAAGGAAAGAGCTAAAACGACAGCCAACACAATGCAAATCAGATCAATACTGTAGCGATAAAATTTAAAACTATGAGACGTTCGTTCAGCTAGAAAAAGACAGAATGTTTCAATCGGGAACTTAAGCAGCTGATATTTCAAGACTTTTCCCGTTCCGATGCCGGCGATGACCGTCCCTAGGATAAATAGCAAGCAGTTTAGCAAATAGGAATGCAGAGTAAACAGCGGAAAGACAACATAGGTAAAGAGATTGATGGTCGAGCCGAAAAGCAGTAAAGCAATACTCATGGTCAAATAGTTTCTTATTTTTCGTTGCGGATCCAGTAATATGCAGCAAATTAAAAATAGAAAATTCAAGCCTGCGGTAATGGTACCGATCTTCACTTGACTAAGTTCGGCCAAGGTCGCATTGAGAGAATTAAAACTGCTGACGCCAATATTGGCTTTCAAAGTCAAACTGATGCCAAAAGCACTGAGTAAATAGAATAAAAAAGAAAGAGTTAATGATTTACGATACATGATAGTTGTTCCTCCAATAACTAATTGATAGGATGAGTATGCCGGATCGAAAGAATTAGAACTAGGAGATATAGCCTACTGATGATTAAAAAGAGATATAGCAATACTGATAAAGACTTGATAAATCAAGCAAAGTTCCCTTTTTTGACAGAAAAAATCTTACAACAAAGTTTTCTCATCGATTATCAACGCAATGAAACCATTATTCGCCAATCCTCGAAATTAGATTATTTATTTATCCTATTGTCAGGAAAGGCGCGCATTATCCAGCAGGAGCCAAACGGGAAAAATCTGATCCTGCAATTTCTTGAGCCGGGAGATTTTATTGGTGAGTTGACGGTAGTGAAGGCAGAAGATGCCACGAAAGATGTCATCGCTATTGGTTTTGTTTGCTGCTTAGCGATTCCCTTGAGAGTGGTGGAGAATAATTTGATGAAAGAAGCAGAGTTCCCTAAATTTATCGCGAAATATATCGGAGAAAAACTTTTACTGCGGATGACGCATTTTTCACAGGCTCAAACCTTTGAGTTGAAATATCGTCTAGCCGCACTGTTATTGGAAGTGACAGTTAATGATCAGTATCACGAAAACAATACACAAATCGCTGATTATCTGGGCGTTAGCTATCGGCACTTGTCCCATACGTTCAAATATTTGTGGGAAAATGGGTATATTGAAAAGAAGAAAGCGGGCTATTTGATCCATCCAGAAAAGCTGCGTGAATTGATTCGCCTTGGAAATGAGGCTTAAAAAAGCAAAATTTCCAGAGAAATAAAACTAAATAATTCAATAAAATAGAAAAAACTCCTGATTTTAAAAAAAAATTAGGAGTTTTTTGTTTTGTAGATTTTTTTTTGGTATAGGTGAATAGTTTGAATAGCCAAGTTGGAATTGTTCAAAAATAAAGTGTTATTTAATTTAGCTATTTCTTCTTGCTCTATTTTGCGGACTACATATCGTTTAGATGAAATAAAAAACAGAATATCTTTAAATAGAATACGTTCAGCAATCAAAAAATCAATTGGTGAACGGATGATGTAGATGCCTCATTTTTATACTGTCGGATAAAGGGAATTTTAATTGTGCTGAGTCGAAAAAATTGTGATATGAAGATGAGAAACAATTTAAAGACTGCTTTTTATATCAATGAGAATCTTACAGTATAACTACTCGAATGGATTTAGAAGAATACTCACACCTGTCACAGTAATCACTATCGTAGTTATGAAAAGTTACAAAACAATTTTGGAAAAATTTGTATTGGAGGTAACAAGTCAACTCTCCAAAGTACGGAGTCAATCTGAGAAACTGTTTGTAATGTAACACAGATTATTTATTTAATACATAATAAACTTAATTTTTTTTGGTTTTGTTTAAAATTAATTGGTATTGCATTGGTTATAAGTTAATTATCAATTTATTTAAAAATAATTATAAAATTTGGGTATTAAATATGATAGGATTTTGGATGTGAAGGAGGTGAGAAAGAAATGAACCAGCGGAGAGTAATTTTTTTCTTATTACTAATTATTTTACTTCCGAATATGAATATCTTTTCTGTCAAGGCGGAGGAAATGACGACTTCTTTGTCAAGTTCATCCGATAAAACAGAACAAAGTACCGAAGATGGCTTGAAAACGAGCGAAGCTGCAAATACTACCGATAATACAAACCAAGTAAATGGAACGTCAGAGTCAACAGCTACTTCAGAAGAAGTGAAAAAAGCAAAAAATGATTCTGAAACAGAAGAAAAAACGATAGACAGTTCTGAAGCGAAAGCGGAAAGCGATGAGATTGAAAAAACGGATTTACGGCTTTTAGCAGCTAATGAGGCGGAAGTAAGTACGTGGGCTGATTTTGTAAATGCTGTTCGAGACGAAACCATCACCAAAATTATTCTAGCAACAAGTTTTGATAATCCTAGTGCATCAGATACGAGGCTGTCTACTTATGCTAGAAAAAATGATTTAGAGATTGACGGGCAGGGGCACCGAGTGAATTTTAAAGATTCGTCGATCTATTTAGCTTCACCACAAAATGCTATTGGGTCCTTCCACATGCATGATATTGTGCTAAATCAAACCTATGCTGGAGCCTATTCAGAAGACATCGTCGGAACTCGATTGATTACTGCGAACGGTGTCAAGTGGAAATATCGATTTGGGAATATCACCGCTGAGTCGGGGGTGCAGCGATTAGCCAGAGCATCTCATTCAGAGGTGAGAGTATATGGCAATATGGATATTAATACACGAGCGGAAAATTTCTATTTAGGCAGTCTCATTATGGAGGATGGAACCCAATATAAAGGGAACGTAAACTACTATAATTTCTCTGTCTTTTGGTACAACAATGCAGCGAATGCTGGATCAACCGGAGCTTCCAGAGAGTTTACAATCGGGAAGAATTGTCGTGTCGACGTTGGACAAACGCAAACTGCGGGGCGTACATATCCTGCTGTTTACCATCATTATCTTGCTCTAACGGTTGGCGAAAACAGTGTGTACAACGTGGATATGCCAGGAAATGCGGTACGTTTTGATGATGCTGGTGCCGGAATGACAATCAAAAAAGGTGCTGTCGTGAATTTGACGAGTAAACAAGCATCTGGTTCAGTAGTGGCCTTTAGTAACAATAATACCTATCTGAATGCAGAACCTGGGAGCTATCTTTATGTCATTGGGACAAGTAGTCAGCCTTTGATCAATTTAGCGGCGGATGCTACAGGAATCGCGAGTGTCAATCGAACAGGGAACTCCTTAACATTGAACAGCCCTGCGCAATATGATTTGCGAAATTTACATGATAGTCGAACGGCGGTAAATGTTGCTTATGGGAATACGGCAAATAACAAATTCTCTATTCTCGATTCAGATATCGATTTATGGAAGGTCGGTGTTCCTGTTCTTGGCCCATCGAATGAAACCTATGCTAAAGTTCCAAGTCTTGAGGTAGTCGGAAGCGGAAGTGGAGAAGTTGTAACGACATCGGTGGCTTCACTGAATCAATTCAAACAGGCAAATTACCGTCGAATTTCAGGAATGAATCAGAATCCAAAGATTGAATGGACGCCGGTTACAGATGCGGATAAAACGATCAAGGGACGCGTGATCATTGGAGAAGTACCTGATAATAATGGGTTAGTCGCTGGAGAAATCAAATATGTTCCGGTTTATGCTTCTGAGAATCAAGCGAAGGTCACTTTGACTGATACTTATGGGAATGTTCGAAATAATTTATTCACAGATGTAAATGGATATGTTTCTTATTCAGATACAAATGACCCGATCCAATTTCAAAAAGCTGGTGAAAAAATTTCAGGTATTGCCGAACGAGGACCTTGGCTCACACCTGATCCAATCGAGACAACTGTTATTGATGTAACACCACCAGAACCCGCTACAGTAGATCATTCGGACGCCATCCAAAGTACGACTACTAAGCTAACGGGAACTGGGGAGCCTAATAGTATTATAACATTAACCGTTAACGATCAGCCATCAGGGATTCCAGGACAGCTGGTCGGCGCGGATGGAAAATGGGAAGTGGATATCTCTAGTTTGCATCTTGTGAAGGATGATGTTCTTCAATTCTTTTTACAAGACCAAAGTGGACTCATCACTGAGCTTAGTGAAGCAGAACGTCCCAGCACAAATAACGCAACCGGTAATATCAATCCAAAAACTGATTTGAAGTATCGTGATGCGACATTCAAGGCAGCGACAAAAGCCACCGTGGTAGGGTATCTATCTTTGGCTTCAGTGCCAGAGGGACTAGAGTTTGGAAACAATCAAGTATCGAATAAAACAGAAGAATATCGTCCTACGGTCAACGGGGATTTGGTCGTTTCAGATACTCGCGGCGGGGCTAAAAAGCCTTGGCGGTTAACGTTAAGCCAATCAGAAGGGCTGACAAATGGCACGGTATCGCTTGGAGATACGCTTTATTACACTTCTCAATTAGGGGAAAAACAAATTACGGCAGCGACGCAAATCGTTGAGTCGGGAACCTTTGCCTCTGATGGCTCAAAGAATATATCAGCTGATTGGCAAGACAATAACGGGTTCAAGCTGACGATTCCAGTCGAAAAACAACGTGTGGGAGACTATTTAGGAAAATTGTCATGGAAACTAGAAGATGTCCCAGGAAATTAGGTGAGTAGATGAGACGATTCGTTATAAATAGTTTATTGATCATGCTGGCGCTCTTTACTACTACGCCTGTCCTCGCGGCAGATGCTAACTATGATAGTAATGGGGTTACAGCGTTTTACGGAAAATATGAATACCCAAAAGAAGATCCCGAAAAAGAACAGCCGTCAGAAAATGAAAGAAACAACCAAAGCTCCATGAATGGAGGAGCCTCAGAAACAACAGGTGGAACGGCAAATCAGTTAACAAGCAGATTACCATCTTATAAAGGGGAAGGCACCATCATTCCGGCAACGGGAGATACCTCAAACCTCTTCGCTTCGTTGATTGGCATTTTCTTATTGTCACTCGTCTTTTTTAAGCTAAAGGAGGTTGAGAATGCTGAAAAAAATTCAATTGTTTAGTTTTCTCCTCCTGCTCTTTACAGCCTTTGCTAGTCAAAAAGCCGTACAGGCCGATATTACTGATACTCATATGAAATATCAAAGTGGAGGAGGGACGACGGTGAAGCCGCTTGATCCTTTGCTGCCGGACCCATTAAAACCTGTAGTGCCGATTGACCCAACCAATCCAGCTGGTCCGCCAGATGGCACTGGCGGCAGTCTTTCCTTTGATTTTGCCTCTAGCTTTCAATTCGGAAATCAGGCAATTTCGACAAAAGATGAAACTTATTATGCGTTGCCACAGGAATACACTGATTTTGATGGGACGAAGAAAAAGGGTCCCAACTATGTTCAAGTAACGGATGTTCGTGGAACTGGCTCAGGTTGGCAATTGAGCGTGAAACAGAATGGTCAATTCCAAACCGCTGAAGCGCAAAAGCTTGCAGGTGCTGAACTATGGCTTAAAAATGGTGAAATGATCTCGACTCTTCCAGATTCTTATGCACCAAGCGCTAAGGAAACGATCGAAATGCCATTGGATTCGGAAGTCAATGTTATAACTGCGAACAATGAACAAGGAATTGGCACTTGGCTGTATCGGTTTGGCTCAGATGAAACCAGCGGCGGACGTTCGGTTCAGTTAAACGTTCCCGGCAGCTCGGTAAAATATGCAAAAAAATATCAAACTTCCCTAACATGGAGTTTAAAAGATGTACCTTAAGGAAACCTAAAAACGTTATTACGAGGAGAACACAACGATGAAAAAAGTGAAATTAATGACAGTCGCAACTTTAGCGGCACTATCTTTATCAACTGTTGGCGGACTGATTACACAGGCGGACTCAGTTGATTATGATTCAAATGGTGTAGTTGAATTTATTCCGAATACTGATCCGACAAAACCAGTTGATCCAACTGACCCAGATCCAACCAATCCAGTGGACCCAGTTGATCCGACTGACCCAACTGGTCCAAAGCCAGGGACAGATGGCCCGTTGTCGATTGATTATGCTTCATCATTAGATTTTGGGGTAAATAAAATTACCAATAAAGATGAAGTCTACTATGCTAGAGCGCAACAGTACAAAGATGGTCACGCGGCAACACCGAATTATGTTCAAGTTTCTGATAATCGCGGAAACAATGCCGGATGGACCTTGAAAGTAAAACAAAATGGCCAATTCAAAGCAACTGGGACATTGAACGATACATTAACAGGCTCTCAAGTAAAGCTGGTCAGTCCGACTGTAAACAGCAATTCAACTGCTGTCTTTCCAGCTGCAGCGGCAACGATTGAGCTTGATCCAGCCGGAACAGAAAGCTTAGTAATGTCAGCGAAAGTGAATGAAGGCGCTGGAACTTATTCTGATCACTGGGGAACAGTCGAAACAGTCAAAGAAAAAGATAAAGACGGAAATGAAGTAGATGCTGAAGTAACAAAGGCAATTACGTTATCTGTACCCGGCAGTACACCTAAAGATGCAGTGAAATACAGCACTTCATTGACATGGAGCTTATCAGACGTACCAGGAAACTAACACTAATCTAGGAGGATGTACCAATGAAAAAATTTGGTTCTTTATTTTTAGCAACGGCTATTTTAGCAGGAATTACCTTAACACCAGCAGTAAGTTTTGCGGCTGACGGCGGAGAATACGATTCGAACGGCGTGATTACTTTTACCCCCAACACTGATATAACTGATCCAGTTGATCCAGTAGACCCGACCAATCCGGTTAAGCCGGTTGATCCAACGGATCCAAGCGGTCCAAACCCAGGGACAGCAGGGCCATTGTCAATCGATTACGCGTCAAGTCTAGATTTTGGTTCACAAAAAATTACTTCTAAAGATGAAATCTACAAAGCAAAAGCACAAAAATATCTTGATAAGGATAGCGTGGAACAAACGGGTCCTAACTTTGTACAAGTAACTGATAATCGCGGAACTGAAAAAGGCTGGACATTACAGATGAAACAAAACAGTCAATTTACGACAGCAGATGCCGACGAGTTGACAGGCGCAGAAATCACTTTCAAAAACGGGAATGTCGTGACTGCTTCTGATTCAGAAAAACCTACAGGCCAAGCAACAATCGTCGCTGATCCATCTGGAGACTTGAAAAATGTTATGTCGGCAAAAGATGGTCAAGGTGCTGGAACCTACTTACTTGATTGGGGTACAGATGCCGCAACTGCAGCTGAAAGTATCGAATTGAGCGTACCTGGTTCAACAACGAAATACGCAAAAAAATACACAACAACATTTACTTGGGTTCTTAGTGACACACCAGGAAACTAATTAAAAAGAAGAATGAAAAAGGGATGTTTTCCAGCATCCCTTTCTTTCACTGAGAGGATAACGGTACGATGAAATTTAGAAAATATGTGATGCTGGCAGTTGCCATTTTAAGTAGTTTGATGCTGACGACACCGGGGATCGCATCGGAGTTCAACTTCGCGGTAACCCCTAAAACATCAGAAAACCAAATCGATAAGCAGAAGACGTATTTTGATTTATTATTGGCTCCTAATCAAGAGGATACTCTAACTGTGGATTTGCGAAATGATACAGATAAAGAAGTTGTGATCGAAGCACAGATAAATAGCGCAACAACAAATGGCAATGGTGTTGTTGAGTACAGTAAGAACGAGATCAAGCCTGATGAAACATTGAAATACAATATAAAAGATTATGTAGAAGCGCCCGAAGAGATCACACTAAAACCGCAATCAGCGGCTGAATATAAAGTAAAAATACATATGCCGAACGAAAAATTTGCTGGTGTCATTGCAGGCGGAATCACGTTTAAGGAAAAAACGACGGATCAAACCAACGTTTCTTCAGATAAAAACGATAAAGGCCTGGCAATCAAAAACGAATATTCTTATGTTGTGGCTTTATTGATGCGTCAAACAACTGAGAATGGTTCTCCTGATTTGAAGCTTCGAAGCGTGGTTCCCAATCAACGAAATGCTCGTAATGTCATTCAAGGGAATCTACAAAATCCTAAGGCGGCCTATTTAAATCAATTAACGACTAAAACGACAATCACACAAAAAGGCAGCTCCGAAGCACTTTATACGGATGAACAATCCGATATGCAGATGGCGCCGAATTCCAATTTCAATTTATCAGTACCGCTAAAAGGAGATCGCTTAAAGGCTGGTAAATATACCATGAAAATCGAAGCGTATGGTCAACAGGATCAAAATGGCAGCTATTCGTTTCAAAAAGAAGGCAGCCAGAAAGAAGAAAACTATCGCTACCATTGGACGTTGGAAAAGGATTTCGAGATCAAAGCAGATGTAGCTAAAAAATTAAATGATTCAGATGTCACGATCAGGAAAGATTATACATGGTTGTATATTCTGGTTGGAGTGATTCTGTTATTGTTGATCGTCATATTCTTAGTATGGCGTAAGAAGAAAAATGACAAAAAAGATCCGGTTTAGCCTCATTCTGATCTATTGTACGGCAGTAACACTATTATTCCTGCCATTTATTAAGCAAACGCTGATCATTTATCGAACACAAAACGTTGTGATCAGCCAGGCGAAAAAGGTTAGGACTACTGAAGAAATCCCATTAGAGGCTGTTCAGCCGCCTGATTTATCAGCTGTTTTGGCCTTTAAAGAAAAACAAACGTTTCAATCAGCTGGACAGCTCGTTATCCCAAAGGTCGAGATCGGTCTGCCGCTCTTTTCGGGAGTGACGAACGAACAGCTTTTGGTCGGTGCGGGGACATTATTTCCAGAAAGAAAAGCGGAAAGGCAAAATGTTGTCGTGATCGGCCATCATTTAGGACGAAATGATTTGTTATTTGGAAAGTTGCTGGAAATGACTGTTGGCGATACGATTTATTTGGAATACCAGAAACAGTTTTATCAATACAAAGTCAGTCAGACGAAAATGATTCATCAAACCGAACTTCAGGTTTTAGAAGACAATGGTAAAGCCGAGCTAACATTGATTACCTGTGATAAGCCGACTCATACTGAGCAGCGTTTTGTGGTAAAAGCTGAGCTGGTTCAGCAACCAACAAAAGTGATTAAACAAAAGCTGATTGAACATAAAAACCGGATACAGCATAAAAACAATCGACAAAATCAAAGCTACTGTATAATTGTATGGATTCTTTTTCTAGTTAGTTTGGCGATTGGAACAAGAATGATCATTAAAATCAGCAGGTAGTCTCATGGAAGGAGTGATAAGATGAAAAAAATGATGGCAAAATCATTGGTGGTAGTCTTTGGAGCATCGATTTTTCTATATTCAGAGCATGCATTAGCCAATACTGTTATTTATGATCCGCTGAATCCGCACAATACGATCACTCCAATACCCAATGCTGACCCTGAGCCGAGTGAATACCTGATAGATGGCGAAATAACGATGGAATCTGCTGAGTCGACGCCATCGCAGGATCAAAAAGATAATACAAATGTGGAAAACACGCAAAATAATGAAGTTCAAAGCAGCACCGTTCAAGTCGAGAGTCAGTCAGTAGCCTTATTGCCGACAGACGAGCTGAAGCAGGAGGATAAAACAGAAGATTTCTCAATACCAGATTCTTATCTGCCAAAAATGAAAAATCATCATAAAAATCAAGTCCTGATGTTAGACGATGATTTCTTTTCTTCTACGAAAAGTACAGCTTTGCCTCCTGATAGCGGCGGAGGCAAGGCTGGATCACTTAATAACTTTGCGGATATCGCGCAAAGTGCCTACTTACTATCAGGTGTCGTCTTATACGGCGAAGCCAACGGAAAATTTACGGCAAGGATGAGTGATTATTTTGCTGGATAGTCTATTAGCAAAAGAAGAGTGGCGAAAGCATCAGCTTTTAAGGCGTTTAGAGCGAAGTTCTTATTTTGCGTTGTCAAAAAAAGAGATTATGGATCATTTAGAGATCTCTAACTATGTACTTAAAAGCACGATAGAGCAATTAATTCAGGATCTTGAAAAATTTGGTTTAGCTCAGGAAATTCATCTCTTTTTAGAGGAACCCTTTGTTCAATTAGAAATTACCGGAACGGCTAGTTCGGAGACGCTTTTAGAAAAATATGTGGAAGAATCGATAGGCTTTAATATTTTATTGGGAGCAGTTTTAGGAGATTACAAGTCATTGAATGAATTTTCCGAGAAATCACTAATCAGTTATCCGATTGCATACAATAATTATAAGCTATTGAATAAATATCTCGCCCAATACGAGATGACAATCGATAAAAAGTTCCGTTTAAGCGGTGAAAGTGAAAAAAACATCCGTTTATTTTTGACCGAATTATTTTCACGCGTATATAAAGGCAGCTACCAAATTTTCAATCCAATAAAGGATAGCTATGTTCAAGCAAAGCAAGCGACGCTGCAAGATGATAAAATGACTGTTCATCAAAAAATCGGATTGCAACATTATCTCCATGTAACGAATTTGCGAATCAAACAGCAAAAATTTGTTGAGAAGGCACCCTGTGATGTTTTGTCTCAAGAAGATATCAGACAGACCATGAAAGAATCATTTTTTAACCGAGTGCCAGCTGAGTCGCGCGAAACAGAAGCAATTGCCTTTTTGACATATTATTATTCCCGTTCAGAGGAACTGAGTAAAAATTTAAGGTTGAATGAAGATAAACAAATTATGATCTGGAGTAAAAACTTACTGACAGGCCTTATCCAATATTTTCCCAAGTTGATTGAGCGTCCAGAAAAGTATGAGTATTTTTTGACAAGCAGTCACATTCTGCATTTTCAATTAAAAGAAGCAAGTCAAGCCAGTGAAACGCTGCAGCCAGAAATCAGTATCACTTACTTTCAGCAAAATTACCCGACAATATTAGAATTTTGCAGGATCTATGTGAAGCAGTTGGAAGTAACCGAGCCCGAATTGTATAAAAAGAAGAAACAAGTACTTTTTCAGTACCTTTTCCTGATTTTAGATTCATTTCCCAAAAATATTTTGGTTGAACCAATCAATGTGTATGTCGATTTTTCCTTTGGCAGTCTGTACAATCAGTTCATTACCGAGAATCTTAATTTCTTTCATCTAGTCGGTGCAAGAATCATTACAGAGATTGAAGCTGCGGATATCCTATTGACTGACTCAAGAGATTTAGGAAATGCCTATCATATAGATTGTGTAGTGTGGCTATCTCCGCCTCGTCCATTAGACTGGGCGAACTTAGGGCAAAAAATCATACAAAAAAGAACAGAAAAGTCGATTAAAACGTAGAGAGGATTTCTTTCTACGTTTTTTACTAATTTATTTTTGTTGCATTTGCAACAAAAATAAATTATGATATTCCTAAGAGATAGGGGGTTAATGATGATAGAAGTTCTCAGAGATATTGGAAAGATCGCCAGAGCTTTAGACTCGATCGCAAATATTGAGTTCAAGGACTATCAACTTTCTAAAGGCCAGTATTTATATTTGATTCGAGTTTTTGAAAATCCCGGCATTATTCCAGATAAATTAGCCGAAATGATCAAGGTCGATCGAACGACGGCTGCTCGAGCGATTAAAAAGCTAGAGGAAAAAGGTCTTATCAGAAAAGAAGCAGATGACGTAAATAAAAAAATTCGACGGTTATTTGTAACAAAAGAGGGTACAAAGCTAGTTCCGATTATTCAGTTAGAAAATCAATATTCCAATCAAATCGCTTTAAAAAACCTGTCAAAGAAAGAAATTGAGGCATTTTCCAAAACATTAAAAATCGTGGCAGCAACAATTGACGATGAGTGGACATCTGTAAAAAAAGGCAATAAAAGACCCTATCTGGAGCAAATAAACGAATGAGGAGCAAACAAATGACAAACTTTATCGCAGATCCATCTTTTTGGGAAGTTTTCCCTGAAGCGCAAATCAATGTATTACTCGTAAAAGGAATCGGAGACAATCACTCGAAAGAAAACGATTCCTACTTGACCAAATTATTAGCAGAAGGCAAAGAAGCCGCCAAACAATTTCTAACAGAGGAAACTTTTAGTCAAAACCCTGTCGTTGCCCAATGGCGCGGCGCCTTCAGCCAATTCAAAACAAAAAAGGGCGCCCGTTCGTCGATTGAGGCATTACTGAAAAGAGTCAGTCAGGATCGTGACTTTCATCCCATCAATCCGTTAGTCGATATCTATAATAGTATTTCATTAGAATTTGCCGTTCCCTGTGGTGGGGAGGACCTGCAAAAAATTGCAGGCGATATTCATTTAGGTCAAGCAGCCGGCGGAGAAGCGTTTTTACCTTTAGGTGCTGAAGCTGATGCGCCCGCTTTACCAGGAGAGATCATTTATTATGACGAAGAAGGCGCGATTTGCCGCTGTTTGAATTGGCGAGAAGCTCAACGGACGATGCTGACAGAAGAAAGTCAAGACGTCATTTTCTTTATGGAATCGATCAATGCCGAGCAAGCAGCACGTGCCAATGAAGCAATGCTGGAATTGCAAAAGCGGATCGCTGATTATTTTGGCATTGAAGGCACGGATTTTATTGTGGATTCGGAGCATCCGGAAGTGCAGGCTTAACGATTAAAAGCAAGGTTCTGGGAGAATGAATCCCAAACCTTGCTTTTGTTTATAAATACTTCGCAAGCCCTGCCGCGATCCCATCCTCATCACAAGACAGCGTCACATCATCGGCGATTTCCTTTAATTCTTCTACAGCATTGCCCATCGCAACACCGATTCCCGCGTATTCGATAATAGAGCGGTCGTTGTGTCCGTCACCGAATGCGATGATGTTCTCTGAATGGATGCCCATTTCAGGAAATACCGTATTCAACGCCTTCGCCTTATCAATTCCTTTGTCCGTAAACTCAAAATAGAACGGTGCAGAAAAGGCGGCGGTAACAGTTTCGTCAAAAGGCGCATGAAGTGCCGGTGCAACCTCCTGCAAATATGCTGGCTGCGCTGCGATCAAAATCTTATTGATCGGGAAGGTCGCGAAGGCTGCCAGATCATCAATCTCACAGAGCTTAAAATTCCCGCCGCGAGATTCATATTCAATAATATTGAATGCGCCATCAGGCAAATTCAGCATGCCATTGTAAACGTCATTTACATAAAGATAATCTTCTTTGTCAATCATCGGTATCACATCAAATTTTTTCAAGTGCTTCAGGATTGCTTGACCCGTTTCAACACTCATGGCCTGATTGAAGAGCACCTCTTTTGTCAGACAATCCGTGACGCGTGCGCCGTTGTATGAAACGAGAAAACCTTCATATTTAGTCATTTCCAATTGCTCCGCCAGCTCCAGCATGCCTGTCGTTGGGCGGCCTGAAGCCAAAATGACTTTGATCCCTTTTTTCTGTGCAGCGATCAAGGCTTGCTTGGTTTTTTCCGAGATTATTTTTCCTGTGTTCAATAACGTACCATCAATATCCAGTACGATTGCTTTGATAGTCATTCCATCACATCCTAATCAAGTTGATACCTTAAGTCTACTATCGGTCAGATGCGGTGTAAATGGTTTCATTTGTAAACGACGGTGGAAAATCAACGAAAAAATCCTGCTCTTGCTTGATAGAAGAGCAGGATATAGTATCAATCCGTCATTTAGTTTTTTTACGTGGATGACAGGAATCGAACCTGCACCTCGTATTAAATGAAACAAACCGTCGTTTTAAGTCCCACTTCTGAGTTTAAACACCAAGTTCATCCACAAGAAGAGTGTACGACGGTTAGCTTATAGAAAGCTTAAACGGATAATAGAAAACAAAAAAGAGCGAGAATCATTCATTATTTTTAGAATGTTCCTCGCTCTTTTCTTAATCTAAAAATGTCACAACTGAACTATAATGCTCTTTTACTTCGCTAAGAATTCCATCATCCGTAATCAACGCAGTTAATTGAGGAAGGGTGGCAAATGTCGCGATTGATTTTTTCTCAAATTTTGAACTATCAATTAGGGCAATTGTTTGCGAAGCTAACTCTACCATTCGTTTTTTTAATTCTACTTCATATAGATTGAAATCTGAAAGTCCTTCTGTAGCAGAAATGGCGTAGGCGGAGGTAAACAAGGTATCGATGTTAACTTTTTTTAGAATTTCAATTCCTAAAACACCTTCCACCGCATTCGAACGCCCCTTAACGACGCCACCGATTAATACAACTGTCAAATTTAGATTTTCTTTTAAAAGGGAAGCTGTTCGAAGGCCATTTGTCAAAACGGTGATGCGCAAGTCTGATTGACTAATCAGCTTTGCCAACTCATAGCAAGTAGAACTGGCGTCTAAGACAATACATTCACCATTTTCAATCAGCGGAAACGCCTTTTTGGCGATCTCGGCTTTCTTTTCAATATTCTTTTGTTTTCGAATGTCATAATTTTTATCGATTTTCAAGGTTTCGTCTTCTTTCGAACGAGTAGCACCACCGTGTGTTCGGATCAACATATTGTTAGCGCTAAGATAATTCAGATCTGAGCGGATGGTTGCCTTTGAAACAGATAATAATTCGGTCAAGTCATTTACGGAAACAGAATCCCGTTCTTGCAACAAAGCAAGAATTTTTTCTCTTCGTTGATTTGTATACATAAGCTGGTCCTCCAAAAGTTCTAATTAACTATAGTATATAGTAGTAGTACAAAAAAAACAACAAAAAACAGTGCTTTTATTTTCGTATTAATCGAATAAACACCCTTTATTTTCGCTTTTAGTAGATAAAACGAAAATAAACGAAAATAATGATTGACAAAACGAAAGTCAACGATTACTATGAGGGTATAAAGAGAAAAAGGAGAGAGAAAAATGAAAATTGGAATTGGATCAGATCATAATGCGTTTGAAATGAAACGTGAATTGTTCGCATATATAGAGGCAAAGGGCTTTGAAGTAAAGGACTATGGTTGCTTTTCTCCAAATGAAGTCGATTATCCAGATATTGCCTTTAATGTTGCAAACGGAGTAGTGCATCAGGAAATTGATCGTGGAATTCTCTGCTGTGGAACGGGGATTGGCATGGCGATGGCAGCCAATAAAATCCCAGGTGTAAGAGCCGCACAAGTTCACGATACCTATTCAGCAGAACGAGCACAATTAAGTAATAACGCACAAATCATTACCATGGGCTCAAAGGTTATTGGGTTAGAGGTTGCTAAGAAAATTGTTGATGAGTATCTGTCAGTCACATTTGAAGGCGGCAACTCTGGCAGAAAAATTGATCAAATCATGGAAAAAGAAGCCGAGTATTCAAAATAGGAGGAAAAATGATGAAATTCTTTTTAGACACAGCGAATGTAGAGGAAATAAAACGAATCAATCAATTAGGATTGGTGGATGGTGTAACAACGAATCCCACGATTATTTCCAAGGAAGGTCGAGATTTTAAAGAAGTGATCACAGAAATCTGCGGTTTGGTCGATGGGCCTGTAAGTGCAGAGGTGATCGCTCTTGATACCGAGAACATGGTGAAGGAAGCTAGAGATATTGCAACGTGGGCGGACAATATCGTTGTAAAAATTCCTATGACAGAAGATGGCCTGCGAGCAGTGAATATCTTATCTAAAGAAGGAATCAAGACTAATGTCACCTTAGTTTTTACAGTCGCACAAGGTTTAATGGCCGCTAAAGCAGGTGCAACGTTCGTTAGTCCATTTGTAGGGCGCTTGGATGATATCGCTACCGACAGCTTGGCGTTGATCAGCAATTTGAAAAAAGTGTTAACCCAATATGGTTATCAAACAGAAATCATCGCCGCGAGTATTCGCAGCTTAAAGCATGTGGAAGATGTTGCTGAGTTAGGTTCAGATATCGCAACGATTCCAGGTACTTTGTTCCCTAAACTATGGTCGCATCCATTGACCGATGCAGGAATTCAAGCTTTCCTGAAGGATTGGGAAGCCTTTAAAAAATAATTGTAGAAAAATTTTTGAAAGGAGGAAATATCATGCGTAAACCAATTGTTGGTATCAGTTTAAAGCTATATCAAAACCAAATTGACGATGCTCGAAATTTTGCCCACGCCATTGTTGAAGAAGTGGGTGACGAGAAAAAGATTGAACAATTCATGTGTCCCGGAATGGGTGTGCTTTATCCGGTAGCTATGATTTTGAAGGATTCCGAAATCGGTTTGGGTTCGCAAAACATCGCACCTGTGCCAAACGGCGCCTACACAGGAGAATTCTCGATTGAATCTCTAAAGGAAATGAAGGGTGGATATGCCGAGATTGGACACATCGAACGACGCACGCTTTTCAATGAAACGGACGATATGATCAATCAAAAAGTCCGCTTGGCACTAGATTACGAAGTGACACCGGTCTTGTGTATCGGTGAAGTTACGAAAACAGATGATTATCAAGAGATTAAAGCGCTAATGAAGAAACAACTATTTCTGGATTTATTCCAAATCGAGGGCAAGAAGGCAGAGAAAATTATTTTAGCTTATGAACCGGCTTGGGCAGTGGGGAAAACCTGCGCAGCCAGCGCGGTTCATGTACAACAAGTTCATGGATTGATTCGTGAATGCATCAAAGAATTGTACGATATCCAAACGGCAGAAAACATCCGCATCATATACGGCGGATCGGTTTCACAGGAAAACACAAAGTTAATCGTTTCCGATGAAAATGTCGATGGTGTATTCGTTGGTCGCTTTGGACATAATCCGAAACAATACGCGTCAATTGTTGAAACGGTAAAAAAAGTAAAGGAGGAGTAAACATGTTTGGCATTATTTTAGTATCCCACAGTCAGAAAATTACTGATGGGACCAAAGAAATGATCGAAGAAATGACAGGAACCAGCGAGGAAGTGCGAATCATTTCTGCAGGCGGGACCGGTGATGGGCGTCTGGGTACGAATTCAGTAATGATCATGGAGGCGATCGAAGAGAATGCCGATTGCGATCATATCTTAATCTTTTGCGATATTGGAAGCGCTATTCTGAGTTCGGAAACGGCAATTGATCTCATTGATGATGAAGAACTAAGCGCGAAAACAGAAATCATGGATTGTCCGTTAGTTGAAGGGGCCTTTGCGGCAGCCGTTCAAGCAACCGTCTGTCAGGAGAAAGCAGCAATCATTCAAGAATTAGCACAGATGTAAGGCTTTATTAAATAAAATAAAAGGAGCGAAAAAAATGAAATTTCTGAGAAGTATGGTAGGTTACATGATCGCCGGTACAATTGTAATGTCTGTTTGGAATGAATTAGGCAGTTTTGGCATCTTTGGCGGTTACTTGGCAGCTGGAATTATTATTGGACCCATGTGGTTTATGAATCATTATCTAAATTTGACCGGTAACGAAGATGACGCGGCTTTTGTGGATATGGGGCTGGCGATTGGTGTTTGTGGAATTGCTCGAGATACCTTCATGCAAGGCGGAGCTGTTTTCACGGATGCTTTACCAACGATTGCACTGGTAATCGTGGGCGCTGTACTTGGTGGGATCGTGGCAGCAGCGTTTGAAAAGAGTGTCGCAAAAGAAGAACAGCGTGATGAAAACGCTCCTGAACCAGGTATGACTGAAAAAGAACTGGATCGTTTAGTTGGCGAAGAGTAGTACTGAATAAGGAACGGAGGAAAATTAAATGACTTTGAGTTTAGGACTTGCAACAGTATGCGGCGGATTTTTATTTCCTTTTGTGATCCGTATGGCATGGGGAAAAATGGTGGATCACTGGGGAGCAATCGGCGGTTGGATGGCAGCACTCTTTATTGTTGGAACCGTTTGGTGTATTAATCACGGGATTTCAACCCCAATGATCGCTCAAACTGGTGCTTGGGTCGATCAAGGGTTGGCAGCGGGTGTCGGCGTTTGGGTAGCATCCGCATTGGTCGGCGGAAACGTGAAAAAATCACTTCCGAAAATCGCAGCTGCAGTTTGTGGCGGATTATTAGGCGGATTGTTATTGTCTTTATTCTTATAAAAATAAATTATTAACTAAAAAATGTATTTTAAAGGAGAAATGGGAAGATGAAACGTTTAATCAATGATGGCTATGAAGTTGTAGAAGAAATGCTGGAGGGGTATGCAGCAGCGAACAAACAATATGTGACGCTAGATCTAGAAAATCGTGTCGTTGTCAGTAAATTAATGAGTGAAGAACCGCGCGTTCGCGTAATTGTCGGTGGTGGATCAGGGCATGAGCCGATGTTCTTAGGCTATGTGGGAAAAGATTTTGCGGATGCGGCGGTTGTTGGAAACGTGAATACTTCACCGGCACCGGATGCTTGTTACGAAGCGGTGAAAGCGGTTGATAGTGGAAAAGGTTGTCTCTATTTATATGGAAATTACGCAGGCGATGTGATGAATTTCGATATGGGTGCGGAAATGGCGTTAGAAGAAGATGGTATTCGGGTAGAAACGGTCACCACTACCGATGATGTCTACTCGGCTAAAGATAAAAAAGATCGTCGTGGCGTGGCTGGCGACTTACCAGTCTTTAAAGTAGCTGGAAGTGCTGCGGCAAAGGGTTATGACCTAGATAAAGTCAAAGCAGTGACTGAAAAAGCCAATGACAATACTTATTCATTAGGTGTGGCGTTATCTTCTTCGACTTTACCTGTTACCGGCGAAGTGATTTTCCAAATGGATGAAGGCGATATGGAGATCGGTATGGGGATTCATGGAGAACCGGGAATTGAACGTCGTAAAGTTGAAAAAGCCGATGTGATCATTGATGAGATCATGAAGATCATTCTGGAGGATTCTAAAATTGCGGCAGGAGATGAAGTCTATGTACTGGTCAACGGTTTGGGGGCTTTACCGGTAATGGACCAATATGTCTGCTACCGTCGGGTCGATCAAATCTTGAATGAAAAAGGGATCAAGATCCACCGTACAGATGTGGGAAATTTCGCGACTTCGATGGATATGGCTGGGATGTCTGTCACATTAGTGAAGCTGGATGATGAGATCAAAGAATTGCTTGATGCACCATGTGATACACCTTATTATAAATTATAAGAAAAGGGTTTCATTTCTGGTATTAGGAGCTTCAAAAGGAACACGAAATTAGAAAGAATGAGGTGTGCTTTATGAGTGAAATGGTGTTAGATAAGCAGTTTTTTGCCAACAGTTTAGCGAAAATGGCAGAGCTTGCGGAAGTAAATCGTGATTATTGGACAAAGTTAGATTCAGACATTGGTGATGGCGATCATGGAATCAATTTAAGTATTGGCTTTCGAGCAGTAAATGCCAACTTGCAGGAAAATTTAGAAAAAGCGCCAGATATCAGTACACTGCTAAAAA
This sequence comes from Enterococcus raffinosus, assembly GCF_018917525.1. Lineage (GTDB taxonomy): Bacteria > Bacillota > Bacilli > Lactobacillales > Enterococcaceae > Enterococcus_A > Enterococcus_A raffinosus_A. The sequence continues at coordinate 61,192 of NZ_JAHLOS010000008.1, forward strand.
AATCTGGCATGCTGCTGTTGAGCAAAGTCGGCGGCGCATCAGGCCCCTTATACGGCAGCTTCTTTATCAAAATGGGCAAAGATGATACAGGTAAAGAGACGATCACGTTCCCAGAATTTGCCGGGATGCTGAAAAATGGTGTCGAAGCCGTGCAGCTCCGGGGAAAAGCGGAACTACAGGACAAAACCATGATCGATGCGCTGCTTCCAGGGATCGACTATTTGGAAGCGCACAAAAACGATGGGGACGCCATTGCAGTAATGGAAGAAACCGTCGCGATCATGAAGCAGGGAGCAGAATCGACTATTCCTTTGGTTGCGAAAAAGGGTCGAGCGATGCGTTTAGGCGAACGTGCCGTCGGGCATAAAGACCCTGGATCGGAATCCTCGTGGATGCTGATGAATGTCTTTTTAGAGGAAATGAAAAAATAGGGTGAACGGAAGATTACTATGACAAATTTAGAACAAAAAGCATTGGAGCTGCGGGAGTGGATCATTCGCTCCCTGGCTTCAGCCGGATCGGGGCATCCAGGCGGATCACTTTCGGCGATTGATATTTTAACGACGCTTTATTATCAAGAGATGGATATCTCGGTGGAGAATTATGATCAAAAAGATCGCGACCACTTTATTCTTTCAAAAGGTCATGCGGCACCAGCTTTATATACGGTGTTAGCAGACAAAGGCTTCTTCCCGAAAGAAGAATTGCTTGATTTGCGAAAATTCGGCTGTCATTTACAAGGACATCCTGATCGGATCAAGACGAAAGGTGTTGATTCTTCAAGCGGATCGTTAGGCCAAGGCTTATCCATCGCGAATGGGTTGGCTTTGGCTCAGCGTTTAGACGGGATTCAAAAAAAGGTTTATATTTTGATCGGTGATGGTGAGCTGCAGGAGGGTCAAGTCTGGGAAGCCGCCATGACCACCGCCCATTACAAGCTGAACAATGTCGTTGCTTTTATTGATAATAATGGCTTGCAGATTGACGGAACGAACGATCAAGTGATGGGTGTGAAGGATATTGGTCAGAAATTTGCAGCCTTCAACTGGAACGTTTTGACTGCCGACGGACATGATTTTGATTCATTAACAGCAGCGATCAGGGAAGTAAAAGCACAGGAAAAAGGACCGACTGTCATCGTCTGTCAAACGACCAAAGGCAAAGGGGTAAGCTTTATGGAAGATCAAGTCGGCTGGCATGGCAAAGCACCTTCGTCAGAGGAAGCTGAAAAAGCGCTCGCTGAGCTGAAGGAGGCGTTGTAAGATGAAAAAAACTACAAGACAAGCCTATGGTGAAACGCTAGCAAAGCTTAAGGATCATCCCGACTTGGTCGTATTGGATGCCGATCTATCCGCCGCAACTAAAACAGATATTTTTGCCAAAGTAGCACCGGAAAAATTCTTCAATATGGGGATTGCTGAAGCTGATATGATTGGTACTGCGGCAGGACTAGCATTAGGAGGCAAGCGTCCTTTTGCCAGCAGCTTTGCGATTTTTGCAGCAGGACGGGCTTATGAACAGATCCGCAATGCAGTCGCGTATCAAAAATTAAACGTGACGATTGCCGCTACTCACGCTGGAATTACTGTCGGCGAAGACGGTGGGTCTCATCAGGCGATCGAAGATATTGCTTTAATGCGGGCGATTCCAGGGATGACGATTATCAATCCAGTGGACGATCTGGAAACGGAAGCTGCGATCGAAACGATTTTGGAACATGAAGGTCCGATCTATCTGCGTTTGGGCCGCTTGGCTGTTGAGCGAATCCACGAAGAGAAGCAATCTTTTGTAATCGGAAAAGGTGAAACGTTAGTGGAAGGTAATGATGGAACGATCATTGCGACGGGATTAATGGTGCAAGAAGCCCTCGAAGCGGCAAAGCAATTAGCCGAACAAGGTACTAAGATTCGTGTATTGAACTTTTCTACTATCAAGCCATTAGATGAAGAATTGGTCTTACAGGCGGCTAAAGAAACACCATGGATTATTACCGCTGAAGAACACAGTGTGATCGGCGGATTAGGTAGTGCGGTTTCAGAATTCCTATCTGAGAATCAACCAACAAAAGTGATAAAAATCGGCGTTCAGGATCAATTTGGCCAATCAGGAAATCCAGAATTGCTGAAAGAACATTACGGTTTGACATGGAAGAATATAATTAATAAAGTAAAACAATTAAGTTCCTAAGAAAAAAGCAGATCAAGCGAAAAAATTTCGTCTGATCTGCTTTTTATTAATCGTAGGTGCTGATTTCAGCTTTTCCCTGCTCAAAATCAATAAACAACTGAAATCCCTTGTCCTCTTCATCCTGATCCCAAATCTCAACTAATTTAGGCACTATTTCGATCAAAATTTCACTATCTTTATGAGGATAGGCGTTATAGCTTTTTTCCCAGTGTTTTTGATACAACTCTTGGAAGGAGTGATCTGGCTGATCAACGACTAAGCCATGATTCACAGCGATCCCTTCGATCTGAACCCCCCAATAACAAATCGCCACTCGAGGATTTTCGATTAGCTGCTTCGTTTTGCGGAAATTCCTGTCTGTTTTAAATAGGATTTTGCCTTCACGAATGATCACACTAACATTTCGCACCATCACATAATCGTTCAAACTAGTGGCCAGAGCCATGATCTTCTTTTGTCCTAGTTTTTGATAAAATTGTTCAACGGCTGTTTGAAAGTCCATTATAAATACTCCCGTCTAAGAAAAATGGCGCGCAATCGGTCGAGAGAAAAATAGACAATCGCGGTGGTGACGCCGTACTTAATTAAATTAAAGGGAATGATTCCAATGACAACCAATTTCCAAACACTGTCTACCATTGGATTGACCGCTTGTGTCATGGCGATGATCGCCTCCATCGACATTCCGTATAATTTGGTATAAAAGGGGATGATGAAATAGACATTTGATAGACACGCCACAAAAGTAACTAACGCCGTGCCAGCCACCATTCCTTTTAACGCCGAACCTTTACTTGTTGATCGTTGGTATAAGAGACTGGCAGGTAAGATAAAACTCAGGCTTAAAATAAAGTTCTGAATTTCACCAGTAAACATCGAAGCAGTCCCGACCGTCGCCAACTTGATTAAAAGTTTGATCAATACGATAAAGATCCCCGAAACAGGACCTAATAAAAATGCTCCTAGCAGCTCTGGAATCCCAGCCAAATCAAAGTCCATAAACGGCGGCATAAACGGTAAAGGGAACTTGAATAGCATCAAGACGTAGGAAAGAGCTCCAAAAATTGCGATCATGACTAATTTTCTTGCGGTAAATTTCATTTCTAACACACCTTTCTTTAAACATAAAAAAGAACCTTACAACAACATTTGCAAGGCACAGTCAAAGTAGAAAAAGGTGGTTTGATTCATCAAATAGCGTTTGTTATCTGAGGATCAACAAACACACACTTTTCTTCTTCCATCCAGACTGTACTGTCGGTCTCAGAATTGCACTGAGTCAGCCAAAAGGCTCGCGGACTATCACCGCCGGTCGGGAATTAAACCCTGCCCTGAAGAACTTATTGTATTTATTTTCACATGGTTTCAGTGGAAATGCAAGCGTTTTTTTTGGAATTCAAAGCAACTGGCTGAAGCCTGCATTACATAGGTTTAAGAAAAGTGTTATACAAGAATGGATCTAAATCATTGATAGATCATGTTCCAATAAGCATCTGGTACATTTATTTCTCGAACTTTTTTCCAGCCTTCCTTTTCATAAAAAGCCAGTGCGGAGGTGTTACGTGACAAGCATTTCAATTTCATTGGTAACTCTAAGTGGTTCCTCGCTTTTTCCAAAAGCAGATGACCAGCTCCTTGTCCTTTGTAGCGGCCATCAACAAATAGGCAATGAATGAAGTTATCTGGAACATATAAAGAAATAAAGCCAATGACTGTTTCTTCGACTTCTGCAACTAAGACAAGTTCAGCCTCCGTATCACGATCAAAATCCTCTAAATGCATCAACTCGGGATCATCCCAATAAAAAGTTGTACGCCGACTTTCTAGATATAATTCTCTAAGTCTTGACTTATCTTGAAGGGCCATTTCACGAATGTGAATCAAGTACATCATCCTTTCTATAAACTATCTTGAAAATAAGAAATTCCCAAACTTACTTTAGCATATTTTAGTCGAAAGTTTGAATGATTTTGGTCTCTAATTGCTGATAAATAGAAGAACTAGAAAAACTCAGACCAAATAACTAGATGAAAAATACACCTTTCGCCCTATGACGAATCAAAGAAGATTGAGCATAATATAGACATAAGATAAAAACACATCGCGAGTGGGAAATGAAAAATAATAACCAAATCGGGTTCCAAAAAAAGTGTTTTTGGAAAATAATAAGGAGAAAATTAAAATGAAAAAATTGACGAAATCACAAAACAATCGAGTATTAACAGGGACGTTAGCCGGAATTGCGGACTATTTTGGAATTGATCCTACGACTGTACGTGTCATCTTTGTCTTCCTAAGCTTTTTCTTAGAAGGCGCACCAATTCTACTTTATCTATTGCTTATGCTGCTTGTTCCTAAAGCAGAAACTGAGAGCCGAGCGTACCAACAACCCTATGAATCTTCAACTGGTAATCAAGCCAAACAAGCCGAGACAGTTGCAGACGATACATGGAGCGATTTCTAATTAGAAAAACAATGCTTAAATCTTAAGCCTAAAATATAAATCTGAAGAGTGAACTGACAAAAACAGTTCACTCTTTTTGCGAGTCAAACTTTTTGCAGTTTGTTTGGTTCAAGTGAAGAACAGACATCTCACTGGAATTATTGATTGAGTAATATAGTTTGATCGTATGCGTGATGAGAATAAAATGAATTTTTTCAATTGAAACGAATTAGCTACGAGTCAAATTTTTTGCAATTTCTACTTTTTAGAAAACGAACTAACAGCAATAATGAAAATTATTCTTTGAAATATAGTCCTTTCGACCCATGACGTGGTGACGAGGGTTGTGCATAATAGACTCATAGAACATTTCGTCGAGGAGAGATTATCATGAACGAACGACAAAAAATTTTAGAATCCATCAAAAAAGGAATCTTATCGCCAGAGGAAGGCTTGGATTTATTAGAGAGTCTTGGTTTAAATGAAGAAACAACATCAGAAAAAGCACCAGAGACTGAAGAAAAACCAATAGTTGAAGAGTCATCAGAAACTGAAACATTAGAAGAACCCGTAAATAAACCAGAACACGAAGAAACATTCCAACAAGAAATTGAGCTTGAGCCGGAAAGTGAATCGATAGACTTCATGGAACCTGTTGAAGATGAAAAAAACACAGAGATGGAAGAGAACTCAGAATTCGAGAACGAAGAAACAATTAATGAAGGATCTGAACGGGAGCTAACAGACGACGAATATCTGGATCAGCCATTATACGAAGAGCCAGCAGAGACTGAACCGGAACTCGCGCTTGAATCAGAAACTCCAGAAGAAGCAATACCAGAAAAATCAGAGCCTTCTGACAGTGTTTCCAGCATGATTGATGAATGGGAAAATAAGGAGCCAGAACCTAAAGAGAAAGATCCAGTACGATCAAAAATTGATGAGTTCGATGAAGCGTTGCAGACAAAAATAGAAGCATTGCGGGAGAAAAAAGAAGAATTTAGAGAACTGAATCTTGAAGCTGAGCTGGGGATCATTTCAGCAGAAAATGAAGTGATCTATAATCAAATGAAGATCGAGCTGAAGCAACTGGAAGAAGAAATCGAATTATTGAAGCATGAGCGTCGAGCGATTGACGCAGATATGTTTACTTCACCGGAAGGGCCTTATGTATCGGATGGATTTTTTGAAGTTCCGGATGATTTTGAAGAGCAAAAATATCGTCCAATGGATCGTCCCCATGAAGAACCCACTGATTTGGCCAGCCGTATTGCCCGGATGGTAACGAGAACAACCGAGAGAGTTTCGGACAAGGTAGCAAATGATTTCGACTGGAAAAAGATGAATCCAAAATTTTATGGAACAGCAAAAACACACTTCAGTCATCAATTTACCTTTGAAGACATAGACGCCAAAACTATCGACATCAAGTTGGCGAAGGGAAAAGTAATTTTGAAAACCTGGGAAGACGAGATGATCAATGATATAAAGGTTGAGGCAACAGTCGCTCTTCTAGGTAATATGGAGGAGCCAGATCCAATCGATGCTTTTCTAGAACGCAGCCATATTGATATTAATAACTATCAAATACTTTTTCATGTACCGAATAAACGGGTTGACGCCAAATTGACCTTCTATTTACCAAAACGTCAATACAATCATCTTTCTGTTCGATTACTGACAGGTGACTTGATGATTGAAGAACTCGTAGCTAAGAATGCTTCGATTAAGGCAACGAATGGAACAATGTTGATTAAAGAACTTGATGCGTCAATGCTGGAATTTGAAGGAACCAACAATGATGTAGAAATTCGCGAAGGTCAGATTACGAACGCGTTGATCGAGACAGTAACTGGTACGATCATTTCAAAAGCAGCTGTTGTGCGGTCAGAATATTCCTTGATCAATGGAGATATCAAAATAACCGCAGGCAATGAGAATTTGAAAAAAATCGAAGCCCAATCCGTCAATGGCAATGTCAAAGTATCATTGCCGCAAACCGTGGGTATCGAGGGTGTAGCGAAAACAGGAATTGGTACGATTAATTATCGTTTCGCCAATTGTGAAACTGTACAGAAAAGAAATGGAAATACCCAGAAAGTATTGCATTTTCAACGAGCTGCAGGAGAGACCGCTGAAATAGAAGTTTCTTCGAAGGCTGGTAATATCTTCCTGAAAGACTATGACAACTAGAGGAGAAAACTTATATGAGAAAAAGAATGACAAAATCACAGACAAACCGAATGCTCACTGGAACAATCGGCGGGATTGCCGAATATTTTGGGATTGATCCGACCATTGCACGGGTAATCTTTGTTTTTATCAGTGTAATCCTGGTAGGCGCACCAGTATTTCTCTATATACTACTGGCATTAATCATTCCAAGAGCTGACAGTAGCAGAGGAAATAATTACCAACAATACAATTATGAACGTCCGAAACAGTCGAAAAAGCAGCGTAAAAAAGCTGAAGTAGTCGATGAAGAAAATTGGAGTGACTTTTAGTCGCTAATAAGAAAATTACTTGATCCAACAAGACATTTCTTGATTTTTGAGAAATGTCTTTTTTTGACGCTACAATTAGATGACTATTGTTATTTTATCGCTGTTTTTTAAGTGGCTATAATGTTAAGAGCTGAGATGTGAGAGAAAAATCCTTTTTTATTGTAATCTGATAAAAATGGTCAAAAAAACTACATCCATTCGTTGAAAAAGAGTAAAATAAAAAGAGCAAAATTTTAAAATCAAAAAACGTTATTTAATTTAAAATTTTTGAATTCACGCTTTAGGATTGTTAGAAGTATGATACCGTACAAAAGTATCATTGTTAACGAAGTTGGAGGAGATAGGATGGATTTTCGACAGGTTTTAGGAACAAGCAACAGACGTCGATTAGAACTAATCGAACTGTTGTATTATAACCGACAAGGGGTGTCGAGCGATGCAATTCTCAACGAGTTAGATTGTTCGTTACCGATTTTATTGAATGATATTAGTCTCATCAATGACCTGCAGGACGATTTTATTGTTGAGAAGTCTAAGGGATTGCATCGGGTGAAGCTTAAGGAAGGGATCAGCATTGGAAAACTATATGCTGAGGCATTGACCCATTCTCTTGAATTCAAGATTCTTGAACATTTGTTATACGAGAGCAGTGATAACATCGAAGGATTATCAAAACACTTATATTTGAGTTCTTCCAATACTCAACGTTACTTAAAAAAAATAGAGAATGATTTAAAACGTGTAGGTATTCAACTATGCTATCGCCCCTTGCGTATTGTGGGGAAAGAAAGTGTGATTCGGCATTTTTACTACCGTTATTTTATTGAGAAACACTATACGTTAAAGACAGTCTTGCCAGATTTGAGTGAGGGCCAACTGAAAACGATCAAAAATTTCGTTTTAGAGTTTATTAAGATAAATGATATGAAAAATCAACATATTTTTCAAAAGCGCTTGGCTTATAATTTTTTTATCAGTTTGTGGCGAATAAAAAATAAACATCATTATCCTCAAGAAGAACTCCGAACGAAACCTTTGTTATTGCCAGAAGGAAAAACAGTGGAAGAACTCAGCTTAATGATTAAGGAAGTTTTTCAGTTATCTATATCAGATGAACTGTTGCGGGATTGCTTATGGTTGTCTTTCTCGGATTCACTTATTTTCAGCGAGAAGCATAGAAAGGCAGCGCTAAAGGACAATCCTAGATATAAACAGCTTTTTAAAATGCACATGGAGTTGACAGAAGAGTTTACAAAGTTGCTGGGAGGTACGTTTGACAAAGAACGAAAAATTGAGTTAACCACTGTTCTGTTGAATGCCACATATCTTCTTGACGAAAAAGGCGATTTTCTATCCATTTTACGAAAAAATCGCACCATTTTTCTAGATATGGTCACTATTATGCATCAGCATGCGGTAGAGAAGGTAACGGACATTGTGGAAGCTTTTGTCAATAAGTACGCTATTTATCAGACGCAAGATTTTATTACAACTTACGTCTATCTTTTACTGACAGAGGAAGAAAAAAGTCTGGAGCTGCTGGCTTCTCAGGATGAGCCGCATCATCTATTATTAGTATCTGATCTTACGCCAACAGAAGAAAAGTTTATTTCACGGGTGATTACCCAAATCGTTTACGGAAATTTTGAAATACACCATTTGGACGAATTATGGGATAGCCATGATGAGATGGTCGAGAAGGTCCTGTCTTATGACGGACTGATCACAACGGGGCCAAGAGAAGGTCTCCCTGAGGATTTTCCCTTCGTTTCAATGGATCCTTATGTAACACCGCAAGCAATTGTGGCGATTCAAAATCTCGTCAATGATTTATCAGAAAGAAAGCGACATGTCCAAGTTTCTGGAAATAGTATCATCGAATAATAAAAATCAGGTATCACTCTAAAAAGGGGATACCTGATTTTTTTATATAGAAAGAATCTGTTGTTGAGAAGCTAGTCGCATTGAAGAGGGGCAAGCCAATATTTTTTATACAGATTCAGATTCTATTTATCCGTTCTATTGTCATCTTGGATTCGAATTTTTAGACAAAAGGCTATTTGTATGGCGATAAACAAAAGAGAAATCACATTGACCTGTTTTTGTCGTATAAGAAATTACAAAATAGAATAGATCAGTTTTAAAATAACAATTAATTTTTTTAATCAATTCATTTTGGGAGTGTTTTACTGATTTTTATAGTTAAATGAATAACTAAAAAAAATCGTAATGAATCTTCATTTTTCGTTACTTTTCACTTGAAAAATTAGTTATCGTGAGTAAAATTATAAGTGAAGGAAGATAAAAAAAAGAAAGGAATGGTCAAAATGGCTAACAACATGATTCCTCGTCGCTCTGATTTATTTGACATGACACCTTTCAATTTTTTTGAGGACTTTGGACGGAATTTTTTTGAAGGGTTCAAGGGCAACATGGTCAAGACGGATATCCACGAAACAGACACTGAGTATTTGTTGGAGGCAGAATTACCTGGAATTCCTAAGGAAAACATTCAAATCAATTATGAAAATGGTGTATTGACGATTGAAGGAAAACACCAAACAGATACTCAAACAGAAGATGACAAAGGAAATTTGGTTAGAAGCGAACGAAGCTTCAGCAGTGTTCGCCGACAATTTGCGATTAGAAACGTGAGAGAAGAAGATATTAAAGCTGAGTATAAGGACGGTATTTTGAAAGTTACTTTGCCAAAATCAGCGGAAAAATTGGAGCGGAAGACCGCTATTCCAATTGAGTAGAATGATGAATAGCCTTCAGATTCCAGTTATCGGAATCTGAAGGCTATTTTACTACTTATGCTTAATCCTGTTTGAACGATATTCACATCAATCAAAAAGCTTCATCAGATTTTTTTCAGCCGGTTGAGTAGTGTGAGTCAACTGGAACGGTTCTTAGCTAAATATTGCATTGATAAAATCTGCAAAGATCTCGAATGGAATGTAGGCAAATGAAATGATCATGTCAATAAAACCGGTGATCATATCTATAAAAAATTGAAAGAAAGCATCGAGCATAGTATTCTCCTCCTTTAGAAAATCATATCAGAAAAGAAGCGAGAATATAGCGATCTGACAATACTGTTAGTCAATTGTAAGAAGCGGTAAGAAGGCCTCAATTAAAAAGTGCTCCAGCAAATTTGCTGATTTAAATAGGGAGGAGCATCAGTATAAGGTTGGAAAACGAGAAGCATATCATATTCATCATTGATAAGAATTTCGTTATCGACATCTTTAAATAAATAACTAGTGACAGCATAGCTGCCATTCTCAAGCTCAATTTTGAACTGAGCACAATCCTGATCAGGGATAAATTCATCTGAAAATTGAGCAGCCATCGTTAGATTTGTATAATCGATCAAATAAAGTGAGGCATCTGTAACCGTGATGTAATTCACGGTTTTCTTTAGATACTTTTTGACAGTAACAGAATCATGAGTGATAGCGATTTTCCAATCAGCTTCGATTCCTTCACCAGTCATTTGATACATCAAGATATTCCCTTTTTGCTGTTGCGTGATGACATGAGGAATTAAATCAGAAATTAAATCCCAGTCTTCATCAATAAAGCTTTCATAAGATTGAGCATTGACTAGGCTGATAAAATTCGTATCTCCGATAGTAAAATCAAAATTTTGCATATTTCCGACTCCTTTTCATTAATTGTGGCGGCCAGTATTGGTCATGATTTACTCATGACTTCTATTTTTCATTCCTTTGTTTAATAAGATATAAAAACTGATAATACTTAGAATCATACAGATTGCCACAATTATTTTCCCCAAATTACTTATCAAAAAAACTTGAGAAAAAGGGATTCTGTAGAGGATACCAATTATCGCTGCGGTAAGCAGAACAGGAATAAAAGGAATTAACTCCTTTTTGTCTGTTTGTCGGAGAAAGAAAACACCACAGATCAGAGTAATAACACCGATTATTGTAATTCCGACTAGTCCTTCAGTGTTGAAGGTCAGACTGGTATCTAGAAAGATTGACAGACTGATTCCAAGAATCGCAAAAAAAATCGTTAGAAAGATTGCCAGATATTTCTTGAAGGTTCGTTTAGTCGTATACGTATCATTTCCGATTTGCCATACAATTATTATTGCAAGGATAGTCCAATAGATGCCGCCAATCACTAATTTTCCCACATCAAATAATGCATCTGGAGAAGCAAGTGTCGGAATCACAGTAATAAGAGCGTAAACAAATAAAACAGCGACAACCAAGTAAGCTCCATTTTTAAAATTGGTGGGGACTTCTTTTAGCAGATCATCAGCGATTTCTTTTGGTTGCTTGCCGAAATAATCTTCAGCCGTTTCCCCATTTTCCTGAGCATCGAGAATATCCTGAAGGATTTCTAATAGTGCTTCTTCTAATACGTTTTCGTCTTTGAGAAAGGATTTGCTTCTAACGTAGAGCAATAAGTTTCCATAATAGTCGTCATTGACTGGATTTAAGAACTCCTGTAATTTCGCGTTTTCTTTTATAGGCGATGACTTTTTCATTTTATTCATTCTCCTCTAATAGCTTTGCAACGTTCCCCGACAAAAATACCCACTGCTTGATAAACGATTCCTTTTCGTTGAGACCATTTTCTGTCAAATGGTAATACTTTCGTTGCGGCCCCTCGTCAGAAGCACGCATTTCACCGACAATTAATTCTTTTTTATCCATATTCATTAATAGGGGATAGATGGTTCCTTTAGGGATACTGTCAAATCCGAAGTGTTGCAGCTCTTCACTAATTTTGTAGCCATATAACTCCTTTTTGGACAGAATAATCAAAATACAGCCCATCAAAATTCCTTTAAGCATTTGAGATGAAACCTGCTGATTCATAAGAAACCTTCTTTCCACTAGTTTGCTTAACAATATAGTAATGCATTTTTTACTATATTGCAATGCAAACTAGCTAATTGTTTTTTACGTTCAGGATAGAAAAATGATCGTTTAGGATAGTTTGAACTTATTGAGCTGAAATTCCTTTATAGTTTTAGTTATAGGAAAAGGTGCATTTCAGAAAGAAGGGAAGAGATCTTTTGGTAAGGGAAACAAGTGGAATACAGCAGCTTAACCATAAAGTATTGCGAAGTTTGAAAAAACTTACGAAGAAGCGAAAACAACTCCTATTTTTTCTGCTGATTTTATGTGTATTCTGTCTATTTGGCTTTCTCAATGCCTACGCTGTTAATAACCCGACCTGGTTAGAAGGAACTTGGACAAATAAGTCGGAGGAATATTCAATCAAAGCGAAAAATGAGGATCATAAATATTGGAATATCAGACAAAATGGCTACATTCTGATGAAAAACGCGAAAATTACAGCAAACTCTTCAAAGAGAAATATTATCCTAACGAGAGAGGACAGCCAAACGGAATACCATATCGTCCAACTGGAAAAAGACCGATTAGAGCTGCAAATTTTTAACAATCAAAAGAAAATCAAAACGATGAAGCTGCAAAAGGTGGAATAATTTTATGCTATTAAATTTATGGGATAAAAATATTGCAATCTATCTTTCCTTTTTCACAAATTTGTTTACAATAAAGAATGTGAGAATGAAAACTATCTTTTTAACATCAAATTTCTCTTTCTGACGCGGTAGTTTTTATTTTTATAGGTAGCTTTTGAGGTACTAAGATAATCTCAAGTAAAAGAATACCTTGCCCTACGAAGAGCAGTGAGGAGCCATTTACTTCTCGCTACGAAGTCGACTGATTCGTCACTCTCTAGTAAGACAAAAGTATCAGACACTACTCTACCTTGGACTTTTAAACAAGAAAGTCCAATTTTTTTTTATTATCAAACGGAGAAATATGTCTGGTAAATTAAAAATGTGAAATATTTGTTCGGACATATATAGCAATCCATGACTCTTTCTGTTAATCTGTATACAAATACTAGTAGAAAAGAAAGGGGAAATTATGAATCAATCGAAATATCAAACAATCGCCGATGAATTAAAATCTAAAATTTTATCAGGTGAGTATGCAGAAAATACAACAATTCCACCTGAATTACAATTACAAAAGGATTATCAGGTTAGTCGTCACACGATCCGTCAGGCAATCGCACTATTAGCTAATGAGGGTTTTCTTAGAAAAGAGAAGGGTTCCGGAACCTATGTAGACGTTAAATATAAACGTACAGAAAGTAATGGTTCAACACATAAAACTATTGGTGTGGTCACGACCTATTTGTCTGATTACATTTTTCCCTCAATCATTCGCGGCATTGAGAAGGCATTACGAGAAAAAGGCTATTCTTTATTATTAGCCAGCACCAATAATGATTTTCAGCAGGAAAAGGAATGCATTGAAAAGATGATTACTCAAGGTGTGGAAGGATTGATTGTGGAACCGACAAAGAGTAACCAATATAATCCCAACCTAGCGCTTTATGTTCGACTAAAGGAGCAGGGAATCCCGATGGTAATGATCAATGCTGTTTATGAAGAAATTAGTGCACCTTATATTTGTGTTGATGATGTTAAAAGCGGTTATCTGGCAACAGAGTATCTGATTAAGAAAAATCATAAGAAATTACTGCTGTTAACGAAGATCGATGATTTGCAAGGAAAATATCGGATGAAAGGATTTATTAAGGCCTGCGAAGAATACGGAATCCAATTTTCTCCAGAAGATATCATTACTTATGAGACTGAAACGAGAAAGAAAGTGTTTGAACGTGTACGAAGACGGTTAACGGTAGAACCGCTCACTGGCATTGTATGCTATAACGACCAGATTGCCAGCGGATTAGTTGATTACTTGAGTGAAGCTGGTTTTAAGATTCCAGAGGAGCTTTCGATTGTTGGAAATGATAATTCTGCATTAAGTAAGATCGGAAATGTAAAGCTTACGACATTGAACCATCCGAAAGATGAAATGGGGCATGATGCGGCAGAATGGATTATAGAAGCAATCGAAGAAGGGCGTGATCCCGATAATATTGTGTATGAACCTACACTGATCGAACGTGATTCAGTTAAACAATTATAATAAGTTGAAAAAAACAGCTCATTTCGGTGAGTTGTTTTTTTGTTGGCTGAAATATTTGTACGAACAAAACGAAAAAAATAGATTGACATGTACGTACATAAATTGTATGATAACGGTAACAAAAGAGAAAAAAAGGAGGAGATTCCTATCGATACGAAGGAAATGGTTGCAAAAACCAAGCTGGATATTATGGATGGCCGGACAGCTTTAGGGATTGAGTTTGGTTCAACTAGAATCAAAGCAGTCTTAATCGGTTCCGATTTGGTTCCGATTGCTGCTGGAAGCTTCGAATGGGAAAATACGCTGGAGAATGGAATTTGGACTTATTCACTTGAAGACATTTGGAAGGGCTTACGAGTAAGCTATCGCAAAATGGCCACCGAAGTATTTGAGAAGTATGGTGAAACCCTAACAACAATCGGTTCAATCGGCTTTAGTGCAATGATGCATGGTTACATGGCGTTTGATAAAAATGACGAGTTGTTAGTGCCGTTTAGAACTTGGCGGAATTCGATTACAGAAGAGGCAGAAAAGCAGTTGACGGAAGTCTTTCAGTATAACATCCCTCAACGCTGGAGTATCGCCCATTTGTATCAAGCGATTTTGAACCAGGAGGAACACGTAAGTGAAGTTCGATTTTTGACTACTTTGGCAGGATACATTCATTGGCAGATGACCGGACAAAAAGTTTTGGGTGTCGGTGATGCATCTGGAATGTTCCCGATCGATACTGAAACAAAGGATTATGATCAAACGATGCTGAAGCAATTTAGCGACTTGACTAAAGGGACTGCCTTCACGCAAGAACTGAATCAGGTGCTGCCGAAGGTCTTACTAGCTGGAGAATCAGCGGGAAGCTTGAGTCAAGAAGGAGCCTATTTACTTGATCCGACAGGTACGCTACAGGCGGGAATTCCTCTTTGCCCGCCAGAAGGAGATGCAGGTACTGGGATGGTTGCGACCAACAGTGTCCGCCAAAGAACCGGGAATGTGTCGGCCGGAACCTCAGCTTTTTCCATGATCGTTCTTGAAGAAAAACTCAAACAGGTTCATCCGGAAATCGATTTGGTCACTACACCAGTAGGCGATTTAGTAGCAATGGTTCATACAAATAATTGTTCTTCTGAAATCAATGCTTGGGTCAATTTGTTCAAGGAATTTTCTGACGCGCTAGGTTTAGAAATCAGTGGGGACAAGCTATATAATACGCTATTTGAAAAAGCGTTAGAGGGCACACCTGATTGCGGCGGGATGCTTTCTTACGGTTACTACTCAGGTGAAAATATCACAGGCATGAATGAAGGGCGTCCATTATTTGTTCGGACACCTGAAAGCAAGTTTGATTTAGCCAACTTTATACGTCTGCATTTATCTAGTGCCTTTGGTGCAATGCGCATTGGGATGGAGATTTTGAAAAAGGAAAATATTAAGATCGATAAGCTTGTTGGGCATGGCGGTATCTTCAAGACACCAGAAGTAGGTCAAAGAATTTTGGCTTCTGCGATGGAGGCACCGGTGACGGTGATGGAAACAGCGGGTGAAGGAGGCGCTTGGGGCATTGCTTTACTTGCTGCTTACCAATTAGAAGAGGCCGAACTTTCTCTGTCGGATTTTCTCGAACAACAGGTATTTGCGACGAGTGAAGGCGTGACCATCGAACCGACGACAGAAGATCTAAAAGGATATAGTCAATTTATTGATCGATATGAAAAAGGGTTATCGATCGAAGCCGAGGCGATCACTTCGTTAAAATAAGGATTTTAATTTGTTGTACACACATGACAAAAAAAGAACCATTTACCTGATCATGCAGCAACTGCATGGATGACGATACAAGGCAAGAGAAAAAATGAATACTTTAATACGAATTATGAAACGAACGAGGAGCGAAGTTGAAATGTTAGAGCATTTAAAGGAAGAGGTTTTTCAGGCTAATTTAGAATTACCCAAGCAAGGCTTGATCAAATACACTTGGGGAAATGTCAGTGCATTTGACAAAGAGACGGGCTATTTTGTCATCAAACCAAGCGGCGTAGGCTATGAACAAATGCAAGCATCCGATATGGTCGTTGTTGATTTAGACAACAATGTGATCGAAGGGGACTTGAATCCTTCTTCTGATACACCGACTCATGCGGTGTTGTACAAAGCCTTTCCTGAAATCGGTGGGATTTGCCACACCCATTCCACTTGGGCAACCATTTGGGCACAGGCAGGACTGGATTTACCGGCAATGGGGACGACCCATGCAGATACCTTTTATGGCAAAGTGCCATGTGCTAGATTTTTAACCCAAGAGGAAATTGATGCTGGTTATGAGCACGAAACAGGGAACGTTATCATTGAAACCTTCAAAGAACGCGGGATTGATGTTATGGAGATACCTGGTGTGCTATTGCACGGACACGGACCATTTACTTGGGGGAAA
Organism: Enterococcus raffinosus; assembly: GCF_018917525.1. GTDB lineage: Bacteria > Bacillota > Bacilli > Lactobacillales > Enterococcaceae > Enterococcus_A > Enterococcus_A raffinosus_A. The sequence continues at coordinate 77,776 of NZ_JAHLOS010000008.1, forward strand.
GATGCAGATAGCGCTGTAATGAACGCGGTTGTTTTAGATGAGGTTGCGAAAATGAATCTTTTTGCACGACAGTTGAACAGCTTTGCCGAAGAATTGCCACAGCGTATTTTAGATAAACATTATCTAAGAAAACACGGAAAAAATGCCTATTATGGGCAAGGAAATTAAAACATCAATGTAAAAGAAGGAGCGAATAGTTATGTTAGAAGTAAGCAAAAAAGAATTTTGGTTTGTCGTAGGATCGCAGCATTTATATGGAGAAGAAGCGCTGAAAAGTGTAAAAGCTGATGCAGAAGCGATCGTAAAAGGACTGAATGATAGCGGAAAAATGAACTATCCCATCGTGTTAAAGGAACTAGCAGTAACTTCTGATACGATTACAAAAATTATGAAGGAAGTCAATTATCGTGATGAGGTGGCAGGTGTAATCACCTGGATGCACACCTTCTCACCAGCGAAGATGTGGATTCGTGGAACCAAATTATTACAAAAACCCTTGCTGCATTTAGCGACACAGTTCAATGAAAGTATTCCTTGGGAAACGATCGACATGGACTTTATGAATTTGAATCAATCGGCTCATGGTGACCGTGAATATGGCTTCATCAATGCCCGCTTGAAAAAACAAAATCAAATCGTCGTTGGCTATTGGCAAACAGAAAGCGTCCAAAAACAACTCGCTGACTGGATGGATGTTGCGGTAGCTTACAACGAAAGCTTTAATATCAAGGTCGCTCGTTTTGGTGATAATATGCGCAATGTTGCCGTGACAGAAGGCGATAAAGTCGAAGCGCAGATTCAATTTGGCTGGGTCGTTGATTACTTCGGTATTGGTGATTTGGTGCAGTATGTTGATGCGGTCAAAGATGAAGAAGTCGATGCTTTGTTTGCAGAATACAAGGAATTGTATGACTTCGATTATGGCGATTATGATCATGCGACGTGGGAAGCTCGTGTCAAGGTGCAAGCAAAACAAGAAATCGGCATTCGCCGTTTCTTAGAAGCCGGTGATTACAATGCCTTTACTTCAAACTTTGAAGACCTTTATGGCATGCAGCAATTACCTGGACTAGCGGTGCAACGCTTGATGGCAGAGGGGTATGGTTTTGCTGGAGAAGGCGATTGGAAAACAGCTGCTTTGGATCGTTTGATGAAAGTCATGGCGCATAATCAAAACACTGGATTTATGGAAGATTACACGTATGAATTGGCTGCTGGAAAAGAAGCCATCTTACAATCCCATATGATGGAAGTTGATCCAACATTAGCAGTTAATAAGCCTAAGATTGTTGTCTCACCATTATCAATGGGCGACCGTGAAGATCCGGCTCGTTTGGTATTTGATGGAAAAGCAGGCGATGGCGTGGTAGTCTCAATGGCAGACTTTGGAACGCATTATAAATTATTAATCAATGAGGTTGAAGCGTTTGAACCAACAGAAGAAGCACCAAAATTACCAGTGGCTCGTGTGCTTTGGAAGGTAAAACCAAACTTCCATGAAGGGGTAGGGAAATGGATCGAAGTCGGCGGCGGACATCATACGGTGGTTTCTTTGAATCTTACGACTGAACAAATCATTACATGGGCGAAGCTAGTTGATCTAGAATATGTGACAATTAAATAGAAGGTAAAATATTGGTTTGGGAATATCCAAGCCAATATTTTATTAAACTAATAAAAGTAAAAAATACTATTAGTTTGAGCGTAAAGGTTTACTTTTAAGCTAATTAAAGGTATATTGTACTAAAATAATAAAAGTAAAAAAAACTATAAAGGGGTTCTCATTGTATGAAGAGCAATTATGATTCAAAGGAATATATTGAAAAGGTAGATGCATGGTGGCGTGCAGCAAACTATATTTCCGTTGCGCAAATGTTTTTGAAGGACAATCCTTTGTTAAGAAAGCCATTGAAAAAAGAAGATGTTAAGACGCATCCAATCGGCCACTGGGGAACGATTGCAGGTCAAAACTTTCTCTATGCTCATTTAAATCGAGTAATCAATAAATATGATTTAAATATGTTTTATATTGAAGGTCCCGGTCATGGTGGTCAAGTCATGGTGTCAAATTCCTACATCGATGGCAGCTACAGCGAAATTTATCCTGAGGTTACAGAAGATGAAGCAGGTCTGAAAAAATTATTTAAGATGTTCTCATTCCCAGGCGGGATCGCTTCTCATGCCGCACCAGAAACACCAGGATCGATTCATGAAGGTGGCGAACTTGGTTATTCTTTATCACATGCGACGGGTGCGATCTTAGACAATCCAGATGTGATTGCAGCAACTGTTGTAGGCGATGGCGAAGCAGAAACCGGTCCGTTGGCCGGCGGTTGGTTCTCAAACGTGTTTATCAATCCAGTGAATGATGGTGCAGTATTACCGATTGTTTATTTAAACGGCGGAAAAATTTCAAATCCAACAATTCTTTCTCGCAAGAGCGATGAAGATTTGCAAAAATATTTCGAAGGTCTTGGCTGGAAACCTTACTTTGTTGAAGGAACAGACCCTGAAAAAGTTCACCCAATTATGGCTGAAACGCTAGATAAAGTAATCACTGAAATCAAAGATATCCAAGCAGAAGCTCGTAAAGGCAAAGCTGAAGATGCTACGATGCCGCAATGGCCAGTCATCTTATTCCGAACACCAAAAGGCTGGACTGGTCCGCAAACTTGGGATGGCGAACAATTAGAAGGAACTTTCCGTGCGCATCAAGTGCCAATCCCAGTAAGTTCAGAAGATATGGAATATGCTGATAAATTAGTAGACTGGTTGAAATCTTATCGTCCAGAAGAATTATTTGATGAAAACGGAAAAATCGTCGATGAATTGAAAGAAATCTCACCAAAAGGCGATCGTCGGATGTCAACCAATCCAATCACCAATGGCGGGATTGATCCAAAACCGATGAATATGCCAAATTGGAAGCAATATGCGATTGATACGACAACACCAGGTGCGGTAATGGCACAAGATATGATCGTCTTTGGTCAACAAGCTCGGGATATGATCACTGAAAATCCAACCAATTTCCGCATCTTTGGACCAGATGAAACGAAATCCAACCGTTTGAACAAAGTGTTTGATGTGACGAATCGTCAATGGATGGAACCAAAAAACAGTACCGACGAATGGCAATCATCGGTTGGTCGTGTGATTGATGGTCAGTTATCAGAACATCAGGCAGAAGGATTTTTAGAAGGGTATGTATTAACCGGTCGTCATGGTTTCTTTGCCAGCTACGAATCATTCTTACGTGTGGTTGATTCAATGTTAACGCAACATTTCAAATGGATGCGTAAAGCCAATGCGCATGCTTGGCGCAAAGAATACCCAGCATTAAATCTGATTGCAACTTCTACGGTCTTCCAGCAAGATCATAATGGCTATACCCACCAAGATCCAGGTGTATTGACCCATTTAGCTGAGAAGAAACCAGAATTCATTCGCGAATACCTGCCAGCTGATGCGAATAGCTTGATGGCTGTTATGGATAAAGCGATGCAAGACAAACAAGTGATTAACTTGATCGTTTCAAGTAAACACCCACGTCCACAATTCTATTCTGCGAACGAAGCAGAAGAATTGGTCAAAAAAGGCTTGAAGGTTATTGATTGGGCAAGTACTGATAATGGGGAAGAACCAGATGTTGTTATTGCAGCAGCCGGAACAGAACCTAATTTGGAAGCTTTAGCAGCTGTATCGATTCTGAATGAACAGTTTTCTGATTTGAAGATTCGCTTTGTCAATGTCGTGGATATCTTGAAACTACGTCATCCTGATATTGATCCTCGTGGATTGACTGACGAAGAGTTCGATGAAATTTTTACTACGGATAAACCAATCGTCTTTGCTTTCCATGGATACGAAGGCATGGTTCGTGACATCTTCTTTGATCGTCACAATCATAATCTGCATATTCACGGATATCGTGAAAATGGTGATATTACAACGCCGTTTGATATGCGTGTCTTCAGTGAATTGGATCGCTTCCATTTAGCTCAAGAGGCAGCGAATGCAGTTTATGCTGAAAATGCAAAAGACTTCTCAGTGCAAATGGATGAAACATTGGCAAAACATCATGACTTTATTCGAACAGAAGGTCGTGATCTTCCAGAAGTGGAAAACTGGAAATGGCAAGAACTGAAAAGAAAAGGATATCATTTTAGTTAAGTCTGTGTGCCGCTAAGAAACTGAATCACCTAAATAAAGACCTGTAAACAGCGCCGATTGTGGCATGTTTACAGGTCTTTTTATAGTATCGATCTTGTTTTTCGGTATTCTTTTGGCGAAATGCCTTCTTTTCGTTTAAAGATATAGCTGAAATAATTGGGATCATTGTAACCAATTTCTGATGCGATATTTGAAAGCTTCCAATCAGTTTCTTTTAGCAGACGTTTTGCTTCAGTCAGTCGCTGTTCAGTCAAATATTCAACGAAGGTCCTTCCCAATGATTGTGAAAAAACTGTACTAAAATGAGAGCTGCTAAGATTCGTATGGGAGGCGACATCGCCTAAAGACAGTTCTGGATCTGAGAAATTCTGTTTGATATAAAGAACCGCTTGTTCGATAAGGTCACGATATTGCCGCATACTTTCATCAATAACTGTATGTTTTAAGAAGCCCAATACCTGATTTAAATAATTTCGAAATAATGTATTATCTGAAATAATCACTGATAGATTGGAAGGTGTAGCGATTGGAAATTTAGTTTTTACTTTCTTATTTTTCTCTTCCACTAGGTGGTCCAGTTCATTTAGTAAAGCTAAACGATATAATAAAGTGTTTTCGCTTTTTTCAGCTTTTTCTATCAACTCATCGATCAGTAAATAAGTTGTTTGTGTAGTGACTTGATCAATTTTTTTCTTTAAGTCAATTTCTTTTTCGTATTGATGCATTTTCTTACCAAAGTTCTGATAATAGAGGATTTGATGTTGTGTTTGTACTAAAGAATAGTCTAATAGATTTTTAGCGGTTTGATAGCTTTGTTGAATCTCACTAATTCGTTCGACAGGATTTCCAACTGCAATCACAAGCTTTGATTCAGCAGTACTTAACTCAGAGTAAAGTGTGACGGCTACTTGATCCGCCTTGCTTGACAGTTCTTCTTTATTGGCATCAAAAAGAAGTATTTTAATAAAACGAGAAGACAGACAGGAGAAAAGCAAGTTTTTATCATCGACAAATAGTTTAGTCATTTTTCCTCGAAAATGCTCGTAGTCAGCAAAATTTTTATTTATGTGATTGGCAATCAGTAATACGCTGAATTTTTTTCCTGCAATTTTTCTGTTCAGCTGTCTTGCTTCTTCGATTGCTTCCGACGTGGAAACTCGATTTTCAAATAGTGTATTCAAAAAAAGATTCTTTTTTACGTCGAAGGAGTAGGAGTCAATGGTAGCCGGTTGCTTTTTTTGCTCTAATTGAGTGATAACTTTTTTAATACTGTCTTTTAGTTCATCAAGCTTAATCGGTTTCAACAAGTATTCGGCTACTTGTAAATGAATCGCCGCTTTGGCGTAAGTAAATTCATCAAAGCCGCTGATAAAGATAATTTGAATGTCTGGAAGATTCTGTCGGACTTCTTGCGAGAGTTCGATTCCATCCATAAAGGGCATCCGGATATCTGTTAATAAGATATCTGGTTGCAGTTCGAGAATCATTGAGAGAGCGACCTCACCGTCACCAGCTTCACCAACGATTTCGATCGGGAGCTTCTCGGAAAGCTGTGTTAAGTTTCGCTTTAAAGATTCAAGAATCAGGTGTTCATCTTCCGCAATAAAAACTTTATACATGTTTTGCAGCTCCTTTTTGCATAGTCGGGACGACCACGTGGACAGTGGTCCCTTTGTCTTCAATACTCGTGATCGTGATTTTTGCTTCTTTTCCGTAGTAAAGCAATAAACGTTTGTTTACGTTGAACAATCCATAGCCTTCTGTAAAATCCGTATCTAAACCATCCGCTAACTCTTGATTGATTTCCTCCAGCTTCTGTTTAGGAATGCCTTTTCCATTATCAATAATATAAAAATGCAGCTCGTTTTGCTTACCTAAAAAGGCCTGTACGATGATCTTGCCTGTCCGTCGAACCAGTTTCGTTCCATGATAAACCGCATTTTCAATTAGTGGTTGCAGAATCATTTTTAACATAGAATATTCTTTGATTTTTTCTTCGATTTCGATTGAATAAGTCAGAGCATCGCCGTAGCGTATTTGTAAAATAATCAGGTAATCGTGAATATGTTTGATTTCCTTTTCAACGGGAATCCAATCCTGTCCTTGACTTAAAGAAATCCTGAAGAAGTCAGAAAGGGCGTAGGTCATTTCTTTCACTTTTTCACTTTCACCCATTTCTTCTAAGACCAAAATGGCGTCTAAGCTATTATAAATGAAATGCGGAGTAATTTGTGCTTGGAGTACTCGTACTTCACTTTGCGCTAGATTGTATTGCTTTAAGGCATTTTCTTCCAAGAGAACCACCAAGTTATCCGCCATTTCGTTCATACTGTTACTTAGTTTCTGCAACTCATTTCCAGGTGGTGTTGTGATTCGATAATTCAATTTGCCATCAGAAAGGGCATCTGCCATGTGGATCATTTCTTCCATTGGCTGCTGGATTTGTTTCATCAAGCGAGTGTTCGTCGTCCGTGTAAAGAAGATAATTGCTGCGATAATGCAGGCTTCGATCACGGATAATATAATGATGGCTTGTCGGACTTGCTGACTTTGGTTCGCTGCAAGTTTGATTTCAACATTGACGAAGTCTTGCAAGATGTCGTGAACTAAATTAGTTGCCGATTCCACATGGATCATTAATTCTTGGTTCTCCTGGAAGTGCTTGTTTGCTTCAATGTTTGCTACGATCTTCTCCAAATAATTATTCACATTATCTAACGAACGAGTGACGATATTTAGCGTCGCGCGCTCTTGGGTACTTTGTGTATTCTTTTTAATCTGACGGATTTCCTTTTTAATGCGATGGACACTATTACTTTTAGTAAATTCATCTGGAGTCAATTGACCATAAGTGAGACTCCAAGCTTCTTCCATAATTTTTTCTTCTACGTCATTAGCAATTCGATTGGCTTCTGAAATATTGCCAACACTGCGTTCGTAAGTGAAGAGGTAGCGGGTGTAAATCAAGACGCTGATGATCAGCGGTACAATCGATAAGACGAGCATCAGCCAACTGATACGCTGCAAGAGTGATTTAATCGTCATCTGTTTTTTCATCAGCTTCCTCCTAATAATTTCGTGGCGGGATTGTCGAAAGAGAATTTTGATCAGAAAAAACTGTATCAGAGACATAGATGTCTTCAGAGATTGTCTTATTGTCAAAATAGCGCTTAACAGTATTCGCAACGAGCTCTCCCATGAATGGATTACATTCTACAACACAGTTGACCTTGCGCTGTTTTAGCAGATCAATCATTTCTTTCTGAGCATCAATGGAGACAACAACGAATTTATTCTCAAGTTGATGTTCGTCGAGGGCATCTAGTGCTCCTAAAGTCATTTCATCATTGTGAGAATAAATGACGTCAATATTATCAAGCTTACCGGCCTTGATGGCTTCTGAAAATTTTTCTTTCGCCTTTAATCGAATGAAATCACCAGTGATCGTTTGGGTAATCTGTATTCTTGGATCACGACCAACTGTTTCAGCGAAGCCATCATGGCGTAATCGGGTGGGTGAAGAATTTTCGACACCCTTGATCTCGAAAACATTGATGGCCTCTTTTTCGACTTTCTGATAGTGATTCGTCACATATAAACCAGCACGTCCTCCTTGTGCCTTGAAACTAGAGCCAATATGAGTCAAAAAAAGATCAGATCTATTTGTAGCAATATTTCGATCCACAATTATTACTGGAATATTGGCTTTTTTCGCCTCCTCTAAAACAGGTTCCCAACCAATTTCCTGGATGGGGGAGAGAATGATCAAATCGACTTGATAAGCGATGAAGGTCATTACGTCTTGGTATTGCTGCTTAGGGTCGGAGAAGCTATTACGAGACATCACTTGATAGTTTTGCTTCTCTAATTCCTCTTTGATGGATTTACTCTGGACCTTGCGCCAGTTACTTTCGATCCCAGCCTGAGCGAATCCAATCGTGATTTCGTTATGATTTTCTTTTGGCGCCTCTTGTTTGCAGCCTGCTAACACAAGGCACAGGCCAATCAGCAGGAGTAAATTGATTTTTTTCATAGGGTCACACCTCGTTTTAAAGGATTTTTACAAAAAGATCGTTTGAACCTCACGGACAGATTCTCTTGCTAATTAATTAGCCTTTGCCAATACCAACTCACTTTATATCGATAATCTTTCTTCTATTATATAGCGCTCTCATTGGTAATTCTAACATGCTGGCGTATTCCGAATAAATGTCAAGATTCAGGAAAAAAAATCCAAGAAAACCGCGAAAAAGAAAAAAAGTTCCCGATTATTCCAAGAAAGTAAAAAAGAATCTCAATGAAAGCGTTTGCCATAAAACGTACACTTAGCTTATCAAATATGTTTTGGAGGGAAAGATATGAAACGAGGGTTCAAAAAAATGTTAGTGGCAACAGTTTCACTACTTGCGCTGACCGCACTAACTGCTTGTGGAAAAGGAAATGCTTCAGGGGATGACAAAGGGTTTGTTGGTGTGTCCATGCCTACCAAATCAGCCGAACGCTGGATCGCTGATGGAGACAATATCGTTAAGCAATTGAAAAAGAAAGGCTACAAAACAGACTTGCAGTACGGCGAGGATAAAGTTGAAAATCAAGTGGCACAAATTGAAAATATGATCACTAAAGGAGTCGATACATTGGTGATCGCCTCAATTGACGGTTCCGCACTTACCGACGTATTGGAAAAGGCGCATCAAGCAGATATTAAAGTCATTGCCTATGACCGCTTATTGATGAATTCTAAGTATGTTGACTATTATGCAACTTTTGATAATTTCGGAGTTGGTGTTTTACAGGCATCCTATATTGAAGACCAATTGGGCTTAAAGGATGGCAAAGGACCTTACAATATTGAATTATTCGGCGGTTCCCCAGATGATAACAATGCACTAATCAATTATAACGGAGTGATGTCGGTCTTCAAACCTTACTTTGACAGTAAGCAATTAAACGTCCCATCTGGCCAAACAAAATTCAATCAAATCGCAACCTTGCGTTGGGATGGCTCGACTGCTCAATCGCGAATGGATAATCTCTTAAGTGCCAATTATACAGACAAGAAATTAGATGCTGTCTTATCTCCTTATGATCCGATTAGTTTGGGAATTATTTCTTCATTAAAAGGGGTTGGCTATGGATCAGGCGACAAACCACTACCAGTTATTACAGGGCAAGATGCGACCATCGCAGGAGTGAAATCAATTATCGCTGGTGAACAAACGGAAACAATCTTTAAAGATACACGCATTTTAGCTGATAACACCGTTGAAATGATTGAAGCGATTCACGATGACAAAGAAGTGCCGGTTAATGACAAGGAAACTTACGATAACGGTGAAAAGGTAGTACCAACGTATTTAGCAAAACCTGTTTCTGTTGATAAAGACAACTACAAACAAGAATTGATTGATACAAAATACTATAAGGAAAAAGATTTAAGCGAATAACAGGATCTGAGAAAAGTACGAGTAACTTTACTGTACTTTTCTCGATCATCTTAATAAGGAAGTGGAAAAATGGCCGACTACATATTGGAAATGAAAAATATCATTAAAGAATTCTCCGGTGTACGCGCCTTGGATGACGTGAATCTAAGTATCAAGCGGGGAGAAATCCATGCCCTTTGCGGAGAAAACGGTGCAGGCAAATCAACGTTAATGAATGTTCTTAGTGGATTATTTTCTTATGGCAATTATTCAGGCGACATTATTTATGACGGTGAGACCTGTCAGTTCAAAGGACTGCGAGATAGTGAGGAAAAAGGCATTGTAATCATCCATCAAGAGTTAGCCTTGAGTCCTTATCTGTCGATCAAAGAGAATATTTTTTTAGGCAATGAACAAACCAATCACGGCATCATTGATTGGAATTTAACTGAACGAAAAACAGAAAATTTACTAAAAACAGTAGGGCTAAAAATCAATCCTAATACCTTGGTCTCACAAATTGGTGTGGGTCATCAACAGTTAGTTGAGATCGCTAAAGCCTTCTCCAAAAATGTTCGACTGCTCATTTTGGACGAACCGACGGCTGCCTTGAATGAAGAAGAAAGTGCGAATTTATTGGAGTTAATCAAAGAATTCCGTACCCAAGGCATTACCTCAATTATCATTTCCCACAAATTGAATGAGATCGTAGACGTGGCGGATCGCATCACCATTTTACGTGACGGTCAAACGATTGAAACGTTAGAGAATGAAGACATCAATGAAGAACGCATCATCAAAGGAATGGTAGGACGAGATCTCACCAACCGCTATCCTGACCGCCATCCGAATATCGGTGAAGTTCTTTTTGAAGTCAAGGACTGGACCGTGCATCATCCGATTGATACCGCAAGAGTAATGAATAATCATATCAATTTCAATATTCGACGTGGGGAGATCGTTGGGATTGCTGGTTTAATGGGTGCTGGTCGTACAGAGTTTGCTATGAGTATTTTTGGGAAATCTTATGGCAGTAATATTAGCGGTCAGATTTTTAAAGACGGTAAGGAAATAAAAATTAACGATGTCTCTCAGGCAATTCAACATGGCTTAGCGTATGTATCTGAGGACCGAAAAGCTGTCGGATTGAATCTGCTGATGGATATTCGTGAAAATACCACGATTGCCAGTCTTGGAAAAATTAGTAAAAGCGGCATTCTTGATAAAGAAAAAGAAGTGACAGAAGCAGAAAATTATCGCAAGAAAATGCGGACCAAGGCTAATAACGTCTTTCAAAATGTGGGCAGCCTTAGTGGGGGAAACCAGCAAAAGGTTGTTTTAGCGAAATGGCTAATGACCGAACCGGATGTTCTTTTCTTGGATGAGCCTACGCGTGGAATCGATGTTGGAGCGAAGTACGAGATTTATACCATCATTGAAGAAATGGCTGCACAGGGGAAATGTGTTTGTATCATCTCATCTGAGCTGCCAGAGATTATCGGAATGTGCGACCGCATTTATACCATGAATGAAGGAACGATGACCGGTGAAGTCATGCGTGCAGATGCCAACCAAGAAACACTGATGAACTTGATGACGAAGGAAGAGGAGGCAGTATCCTAATGGAGAATGCAACGAAGGAAAGTAAAGAAAAAAGTACGATTAATATAAAAGAAAAAGTTTTAGATATATTCAGCAAATACAGTATGGTTATTATTTTGATCGCCTTATTGATCGCTTTTCAAATGATGACCGGAGGAATTTTCCTTCGACCGTTAAATATCACCAATATCGTTTTACAAAATAGCCATATTTTAGTTTTAGCCGCAGGTATGCTGCTGGTTGTATTGTTGGGATTTGTTGATTTGTCTGTTGGTTCAGTCATGGCGTTTGTTGGCGCAATTGCCGGAATGATGATGGTAAACAACCACATGAGTCCATGGCTCGCAGTGCCTGTTTGTTTGGCAATCGGTGCATTAATTGGAGCATGGCAAGGATTTTGGGTAGCGTATGTCGGTATCCCAGCCTTCATCGTGACGCTCGCTGGATTACTAATGTTCCGCGGCTTGACGCAAGTCGTACTTGGCGGACAATCACTCGCGCCGTTTCCGAGAGCCTTCCAAAAAATTTCAACAGGCTATTTGCCAGAAATTATGGTTTCCTCCTCAGGCATGCACCTTTTAACCTTGATTTTAGGCTTAATTTTAGCCGCAGGTTTGGTTTTCTTCCAATGGAAAGCACGGGAAAAGCGCAAAAAGAATCTGTTTGAAGTACCTTCAATGAACGCCTTTATCTTTAAATCTATTTTGACCGTCGGGATTGTTTTAGGAATGAGTTACATTTTTGCTTCATACCAAGGATTTCCAATTATCTTGATCATTTTAGGAGTGATTGTTGGTGTATACGGCTTCTTAACGAACAGTACAGTTGCAGGTCGTCAGATTTATGCGACAGGTGGTAATTTGAAAGCCGCGCAGCTTTCAGGGATCAAAACCAAAAAAATTACTTTCTGGGTCTTTGTCAATATGGGCATGATGGCGGCGTTAGCTGGCTTAATCTTGGCTGCTCGTCTGAACGCAGCGACACCACAGGCCGGAACTTCTTTAGAGTTAGATGCGATGGCTTCTGTATACTTCGGTGGCGCTTCTACTTCAGGTGGTATCGGAACCATTACTGGAGCGATCGTCGGTGGCTTGGTTATGGGTGTTCTGAACAACGGGATGTCGATTCTTGGTGTCGGTGTCGACTGGCAGCAGGCAATCAAAGGTCTGATCTTACTTTTAGCAGTCGTATTAGATATCTACAATAAGAAACGCAAAATTTCGTAAGGTGGTAGACAAGATGACGGAACAAAAGGAAAAACATATTTTGCTGATTTGTACAGCCGGTATCACCTCTGGCCTATTAGTAAAAAATATCCAAACCGCAGCAGATGAGCAGAACATTCCCATTCGCGTGTATTCTGCCCCAGCAATTATCGCTGAGCAAGCCATCCAAAATCAACAAATCGATGGTCTGATGATCGGTCCCCAATCAGAATACGAAGTGAGCCGTTTGAAGGATTTTTTGAACTACAAAGCGGTGAGCTACAAGATGATCAAGAAAGAAGATTACGAAACGTTAGATGGAGAGGCGGTACTTAAGGAAATACTTGCAAGCTTTGTTTAATCAACGAAAGAAAATGTCGATTTAGCTGACATGTTTAAGTAAGAAATTGAACAGTTTCAATAATGACGAAGTTTAAGGCACTGTCTGCATATGGACAGTGCCTTAAAGTATTTACCTTATTCAACATTAACCGCTTGACGTCGTATCTCTTTAACAACTAATGATGCATCATTCAAAGCATAGATGCCCTGTACATCTCCTGTATTTAGAGCAGCGATTGCTTCATTAGAAAAATGTAACGAGCTAGTTTTAAAGCTTAGAACTTTTTTGCCGTCAGTGACAGTGAATGCTTTCGTTGCTGGTTGATTGATTAGTTCAAACTTCGTTGGCAGTGACTCAAGGCTTCCCAAATCTTCCTCAACAACTAAATCTTCTACTTTTTGAGAACGAGATGCAATAAATTTTCCTTCTTCTTCTCGAACTAAAAGAGCAGCAAAATGGGTATCGTTGATCATGCTGATGATACCGATCTTTCCATGATTGAAAGTAGTAGATTCTTCGACTTTGACAGTGAATTTTTCTGCTTTTTCAGTTTGTCTGACTCCGAGAAATGAGGGAGTTGTGCCTTGTTCAATTGTTGTTGAGCGGCCTTTTAAAGTTAATGTAGAGTTTTGCAAAAGAATATTTTCACTAAGGCTATCCCGTAAACTAAGCCATTCAGGATTTAAAGTAGGTTGATCAAATTTATCAACAAAAGGTAAAAATTTTTGCTCATTTACAAGTACCTTTTGATGTCTCGGAAACTGCTTCATATCGACAACTTCACTTGGGATGCCCTGATTGATTTCTGGCCATTCTTTCTCCCAATTGACTGGATAGAGCAGGGTTTCTCGTCCCATATTGGTAATTTGCTTGAAATCAATTGTAGATGGGCACGTTCCTAAACAGGTCAACCACCAATTTCCTTTCATATCTTGGAAGAGATCGGCGTGACCAATATTTTGTAAAGGTTCATTTGCGCGATCACGATTTGTAAAAATAGGATTGATGGTCGAGTGATCCTCAAAAGGTCCCCAAAGATTGTCCGACTTGAACATCGTAATCATATGCCCCACACCCGTTCCGCCTTCAGCAGCCAGTAGGTAATAAGTGTTTTCTCGCTTAATTATGTGAGGGCCTTCAACATCGCGACCACCCGTTCCAAGACTGATTACCTCTGGACCACGCAAAATGGCTCCAGTTGCAAGCTCAATTTCTGCTTGTTGAATGGCTTTGGTTCCCTTATCATCGATATAACCTGTGAAGGTGACATAGGTTCGTCCATTTTCATGGTAAAGATCAGGATCAATTCCCATAATGTCGATTTCTATCCGTTGTTGTTCCCAAATAATTTCTCCATTCTCATTCAATTTACCTTTGATAATAAAGTTTTTGAACTCCGCAAAATTAGTAGTGATCACATAGAAATGATCTTTGAAAAAGCGAATACAAACTGCGAAGATTCCTTCATTAGATTTCGCCTTTGTTAGGTCCGCTTGTTCCGTTGTTACGACGATCCCAGGGAGTTTTGTCCAGTTTAATAGATCAGTACTTTTACTTAAGGCGATCCCTGGGTAGTACTCAAAAGTACTGTTGACCATATAATAAGTATCTTTTACCAAAACGATGCTCGGATCAGGATACATCCCGCGTAGAATTGGATTTTGATAAGATTCCACCATATAATTCACTCCTTTTCTATTGATGATAGGCTGTACGAACAGCAGCAAACGTTAGTTCAACGGTAGTTGAAAGCGGAAGATCTGCTGTCCTCAGATCAATGCTATTTCCTATTGCTACAGAGAAAGCACCACTTTCTTTAATGGCTTTAAGTCCAGCAATCGAATCTTCAATACCGATGCATTCTGAAGGCTTAAGATTCAATGAGTTAGCCGCAGCAATAAAAATATCTGGAGCTGGTTTTCCATTTTTCACTTTACTAGGATCGACGATGGCGTCAAATGTCTCTCCCAAAGCTAACTTTTCTAAAATAAGTGTTCCGTTTAAGCTAGAAGAGGCTAAAGCAAGCTTTACCTTCTGCTGTTTCAAATCAGAAATGAATGCCGCAACCCCTGGTAATATATTGTCAGGGGATAACTGCTTAAGTGACTCCTTATACTGTTCATTTTTTTCAAACAAAAGCTGTTGAAACATACTCTCAGAGACAGATACGTCTAAATAATTTAAGATCACCTTCAAAGAATCCGCTCGACTCACTCCTTTTGTTTTTTCTTCCAAGTTACTGGGAAGTTTCGCAGAAAAGTAATTGTCTGTAAGCTTTTTCCAAGCTTCAAAATGTAAGGTGGAGGTATCGGCGATGACCCCATCTAAATCAAACAATGCGCCTTTAAACAAGAGAGATTTCCTCCCGTTCACTTAAGATAGGCGTTGATGCTAACACGTCATTGATTTTTGCTAGATTCTCTGGTGTGATTTGAATAAAAGGTAAGAGTGTATTCAATTTGGTCAATGACATAGTTCCTAGACCGCCTTTAACAGTTGCTGGATCTGCTCTAAAGAAATCTAACACGGAATCAATCGCATCAATTTTTTGAACCAACAGTTCATCTGCTATGATTTCGGCTGCGGGTGTTTCGCTATTATAATGTTCTACGTAATTTTCGCTGGGAACATAGGCGATTTCATAGGTGCCACAGGTAAGAGAGAAGCGACCGTTGGCTTTTTTCTGATTGTTGACTGTTACAGGACTATTTTCTCCTCGTGGTAAATCGACATGTACGGTCGTTCCAAAAGGTACAGTCAAGTTGAGCTTAATGGTGTGTTCACTGTCTGCTTCGATTTGATAGCTTACGGCGAACGTTCCATATGGTGTATCGAAATGTCCATTAACCTGTTTTAAGCGGTAATCAAATAGCGGCGCAAAGTTTATTTCCTGATAGCCGGGCTGAACCTGTTGAATACCTAGGAGATAGGTGTAGGCCCATTCCATAATGGCACCAAAGCTATAATGATTTAATGAATTCATTCCTTCAGGGTTCATGGAACCATCAGGAAGAACGGAGTTCCAGCGTTCCCAGACAGTTGTTGCCCCAAGATTTACTGCATAGAGCCAGCTTGGGAAATCTTCTAAAAGGAAAATTTTCGTTGCTAGTTTATGATAGCCATAATTAGATAAAACCTGACAGATGAAGGGAGTACCGACAAATCCAGTTTTAAGATGGTCATTATCCTTTTTCAAGCGGACGACTAAATCTTTAGCAACTCGTGAACGTTGTGATTGAGGGACCAATTCAAAATATAGTGCGATTGCATAAGCCGTCTGAGTATCAATTGCTAAACGGCCATTTGCAGTAATATACTCCTTAACAATGGCCTCTTTGATTCGTTGAGCTTGTTCACGATAGTAGGTCGCATCATTAGGGAACTTCAAAATTTCAGCTGTTTTAGCAACGATGTTATTAGAATAGTAGTAGTAGACAGAGGCGATAAAATCTTCTTCAGTTTTTCCAGTTGGTAACGCGGGATTTTCTCCATCAAGAGCGAGCCAATCACCAAATTGAAAGGTTCCAGTCCATAAATCAGTGCTCTTACTGTTTTTTTGAATCCAGGCTACCCAATCCTTCATTGCTGAGTAGTTTTGACGTAAAATCGCTGAATCACCATAAATCTGATACATGTTCCAAGGAATGATCGTTGCTGCATCGCCCCAAACCGCAGCACCACCATCAGAATTTCCCATTGCTGGAGCATACATGGGAACCATACCATCATGCAATTTTTGCTCGATAGCGATGTCTTTTGCATATTTTTTAAAGAAAGGGAAGACGTTCATATTCAAAGCAGCCGTTTTAGAAAACACTTCGGCATCGCCTGTCCAACCTAATCGTTCATCTCGTTGTGGGCAATCAGTCGGGATATCCAGGAAGTTACTTTTTTGTCCCCACAGAATATTTTGAAAAAGACGATTAACCTTTGGATTGGTGGTTTCGATTCCCCCAGTGGTTGTCATTTCGGAATAAAGGACCGCCGCCTGATAATCTTCTTTTCTCAGTGCTTGAGTGTTTCCTTCGACTTTTACATAACGATAACCGAAGAAAGTGAAATGGGGGCGAACCCATTTTTCTTCACCGTCAGAGATATAGACAAAAGAGGCCCGTGCTTCACGTAAGTTCTCGCGATAAAAGTTATCTTCTTGCAGGATTTCTCCCATTTGAAAAACGAGCTTTGTGCCTTTGGGTTCGCGGTTGTAAAATTCCAGCCAGCCAGTCTGGTTTTGACCAAAATCAAGCACCTGTTCACCAGCCGGAGTCTCAAGGATTTCCTCAACGGATAATCGTTCCATAATTTTTATCGGCAGACTCAATCGGTCTTGAAGTAGTGCCTTATTCTGATCTAGTAAGATCACGGACTGCCAATCGGAAGGGGTTAATGTATCATTTAAGTCTTCTCCACAATAAATCTCTGATTTAGTTACTTTTCCGCTGGTTGTTACCCATGAGCTATCAGTGGAAATAATCTCTGTTCGTCCATCTTCATAAGTCACGTGAAATTCTCCAATGACACATTGCTGGTCGCCGTAAATGTTTTTCATTCCGCCATCGAAGCCTAAAGTCCCTTTATACCAGCCGTCACCAGTAGTGAAGAGCAGTTCATGATCCGCTGCTTTTTGGAAGGCTGCTGTGACATCGTAGGTTTGAACTTGGATCCATTGATCGTATGCTGTAACACCAGGTGTTAAGTATTCATCACCGACTTTTTCACCATTTATATATGCCTCATAAACACCCAATCCAGTAGCATATAAACGCGCTTTTACTACTTTTGACTTTAAGCTGAATTCTTTTTGAAAAAGTGTATTTTGAATGGCTTTATCTGGATGAGCAATCCAATCTGCTTGGAAAGGTTCATCCATTTTTCCAGTTTCAAAAAAGCTTTCTTTGGTAAAAAACTCATGATTGGAGTCTCGAATCGCAATTTCTACGTGGTAACGAGTACGTGGAACCAGTGTCAACGAAACATCAAAATAGTTAGTTTCGAATGGTTCCTGCTTGCTTTGGTAAACGGGGGCTTCATAATTATCTGTCCAGATCGTTAATTGCTTCGTTATTTCTGTGAACTGTTCTGCTTCCACTGTAAACTCAATTCGCAGATCATCTAACTGAAAGCCCACAGGTTCTGTCATATGATTGATCAAGATTTTTGAAATTCTCATTTTTTACACTCCTAATTTTATAGTTTAGCGATAAAGTCACCGCAAAATGGATCGACCGGACTGATGCCTTCAAAGTCTTCTTCACCAGTCATTTTTCTAAGTACTGCGTCAATACTTTCCTTATTTCCAGTATACGTATTGATGTAGGTAGATACTGCTGGGATATCAAATAAATGATAGGGATTTGCTGTTGAGATAAAGATCGTTGGAATAGCCTTCATGAACCAAGGAGCGTCAGCTGCCATTAAATGAATCCAGTCAAGACGAGTGGTGGTTTGATTGCTAGCTGTTTCGATATTTGCAATATAGAGTGCTAGATCAAATTTCTCTTTCATTTCAGCCACGCCTTCTTCAAAAATCTCATGAAAATCTAAATGCTTTCGGTCAAACAGAGTTACCTGAAAGCCCAGTGTCTCCAGCTGTTTTTGGAAAAGAGCGGAAACTTGACCGCCTTCTTTAAAACCTCCGTCGTCCGAGTCACCTAAAACAACCAATCGAATTCGTGGATAACGTTCGACTGTCAAAGGTAAAAGGCGATCCCGATCTTTGACTAAAGTAACGGCCTTTTTAGCTGCTGCGGCTGCTTTTTTTGCATGTTCAGCAGTATTTAAATTCAACGTTTCTGGCATCGTCGCTTCAAATAAACCATGTGCCATTTTTGTCGCGAGAATTCGTAAAACAGCTTCATTGATTCGAGCCAGCTTCAATGTGCCATTTTCAACCGCTTTTTTGATAAACATATAGTCCTCATCAATGTTTTTATTAAAAAGGATCATATCGATTCCGGCATTAATGGTTGCAGGTAACAGTTCTTCTCGCGGAAGAATCGAATTGTAACCAATCATTGGTGTAGCATCGGTAATCGTCAAGCCGTTAAATCCAAGTTCGTCACGTAATAGCCCATCAATTAGCCGTTTTGAGGCCGATGCAGGTTTTAATTCTGAATCCTTTATATCCGGAGACAGCTTTTTCTCCCAAGCCGGCAGCATGATATGTCCGATCATGATACTGCTAATTCCTTGATCAATAAAGGTTTGGTAGATTTGCCCATAAGAGTTCATCCAATCATCAACGGACAGCGAGTTGACCGTGCTTAACAAATGCTGATCTCGTTCGTCGACGCCGTCCCCTGGAAAGTGCTTGATAACGGGCAAGATGCTGTTTTTTTCCAACCCCTTGATTTGAGCAGCTGCCATTTGAATCACACGTTTTGGATTGCTGCCGAAGGTTCGAGTATTGGTGATCGGATTCCGAAAATTCAGATCGATATCAACAATCGGGGAAAAGGACATGTTGCAGCCTACTTGAGCAGCTTCATTTCCAGCGACATTGCCTAATTCGTAGGCTTGTTCAGGATCATCTGTCGCAGCAATTTGCAGAGGCATTCCGAACCAAGTTCCTTCTGTAATAATCCCATTTCCACCAGATTCCAAATTTGCCGAAAAGAAAAGGGGGATGTCGCTGGCTGCTTGAGCAGTTGCTAATTGTCGTTTGATTTTTTCAGATGAGGCGGGGCGATACATCATACCACCAGGGCGGTAGGTTTTAATGAATTCTTTAATGTCTACTTGATCCTCGTCCTGTCCAATGACAAAAAAGAGCTGGCCAATTTTTTCATCCAAAGTCATAGTTTGGACTTTGCTTTGCAGCTGTTGAATTTGTTCTTCTGCTAAGTAATAAGGTTTTTTTGATAAATCTAACATGCTTTTTGCGCCTCCAATGATTTAAAGATACTTGTTCACGCTTTCATTCTAGCTGGAAGAAATTGTATAAACCATTGTGAAAAAACAGCTTAAGTGTGTTCATTTCATTGCTCCTTTCGTTTTTCTAAAATTGAGTCTTGCTTGAATGATTTATTCATGAGATAGTTTAGGCGAAGTAATGAAAGAATATCATTCAAAAAAACAACTTAAAGATTTAAATCCTACAATTACTCGACTTATTACACAGATAGTAGCTTTTTTGAGGGGAGCTGAAGGAATGGAAGAAGAATTTTTAACCATATTACAGGAGAAAAATCATCCTCGTAATTGGGATGAGTTAGATTCAGAAATGAGACCAAAACAAACAGGTGTGTTGAAAAACGAGCCTGTTTACGAATTTTTCCATACGTTGGACGACTCGTTAGTGGTAAATCCGCAATCAATAGCCATTTCAGTACAACCAGTGAGTTCCTTCATTCCATTTCATGTACATAATTATGTAGAGATAATCGTACCTCTTGTAGGTGAATGTACCGTTATTACCAAAAACGATGAGCTGAAGTTGAAGCAAAATGACTTGATCATTATTGGCAATCATACGATTCATCGGGTAGAACCAATTGAAACCGATGCTATCGTAGTCAATCTGACCCTAAAGGACACGGCTTTCAATTTAAACGATTATCATTTTATGTATGAGGATCGAGTGACCAAAAAAGTGTCTTCATTACTTTTCTCGTTGCTCTCAAATGAAACGCAAGGGGAAAACATCTATCGCTTGTTTCGGACGAACCAAGATACAAAGATTCATTTACTATTAGAGGATATTATTCAGGAATACTATTATCCAGACACCCAATCGAATCAGATCATCCGATTAGAGCTATTAACACTCTTCGGCCGATTGATTCGCTCAGCTGCCAATGAACAAACGGTGATTGCTGGGGAAGATGATGGATCAGTTAATTTATTATCGTTACTTTTATATATTGAAAAGAATTATGCGCACATTACGTTAGAGGAAATGGCTCAGCACTTTGGCTTCAATCCGAATTATTTATCTTCTTATTTGAAAAAACACACCGGATTGACCTTTATCAAATTGGTTCATCTGCAACGGGTGAATGTTGCAGCGGAGTATTTGACGTATACCAATGCTCCGATTGAACAGATTGCCCTAAAGGTAGGGTATGAAAATCCCTCCTATTTTTATAAAATGTTTCGAAAACATTTAAAGATTTTACCAACTGAATATCGTGAAAAGCATTCTTTCAATGCCAAAAAAGCCGATTGAGTCTCAATCGGCTTTTTTAGAGCTTAAATTTTTGGCGATACTGATTGGGTGATAATCCGGTTTGCTTTTTAAAAAAATGGTAAAAGTAAGCTTCACTGGAAAAGCCTAGTCGTTCTGCAATAAGCTGAACGGTCAAACTGGTCGTATTTAATAGCTGTTGAGCTTTTTGAGTTCGGATCATTTGAGCATAATTGGCCAGAGTCATTTTTGTTTGCCGTTTTAAGAGACGATTCAGATATTCAGGATTGTAGTGCAGTGTGGCTTCGATTTCTTTTCGAGAAATGTTACCAAAGCGGCTTTCAATCAAATGAATCACGCGATTAACAAGATAATCTTCTTTGGATAAATCCAGATCAATCCGCTGAAGTGAAAATTGATTGGTATTTTCCAGTGCATCCAACAGGCGCAAAATCAATCCTCGTTGAAAATAAGCACGGCCGATTTTTGAGGTAGCTACCTCTAGCTGCAAAGAATCAATGATGACATGAAAGCCTTCGCTTTGATAAGGCAAGCAGGGAGTAAACTCAATATAGCTGCGTTTCCATTGGGCATCAGATTGTAGATTTTGCTGTAAAAATTGAAAGATCGGACCTTCGCCAGAATCAATGGACAGTAATTCCTGAAGCAGCGCAGGCGATAAATTTAGAAAGACGACATTGCAGCCATCTGAAAGAATTTCCCGATGCAGAATCTGAGTATTCAATAGACAGCCTTCTCCTGCTTGAAAAATATATTCCTTCTCCTCAATACAGTTTGTTAATTCTCCCTTTAAAACATACATTAATTCAAAGTTTTGATTTTTATGCAACGCTTGATATTCTTCATTTTCAAAGGCAACAATTTTACCATCCTGAACTTTAGTATAAAGAATTTTTTCGCCGATTTTTTGTTTAAAGAAGATGGCGATCGGTGAATGGGTCCTGATTTGCGGGATGTCTGCATTGTCTGAATGAAGCTCAGAAAAAGGATCTTTTGCCATAAAGCACCTCCGAAAGGTTGAGAAATTATAGTAAACGGTTTCTTGAAGTCGGTATTTTTCATTATATCACAGAGACAAACGAACTAGAATAATGGATATCATAGGAGGGAAACAGATGCGAGAAAAGAAAAAAATAAATCAGCAATGGCTGTTTCATTACGGAGAAATCGGGATGCCTAAAAAAACAGCTAAAAAAGCCCACGCTTTAGGTGGATTGACCGCGCCGCTAATAGAAGAGGCTGGAGAATCTGTAACATACGGTGCAGGAGGCGAGCATTTTTTAAAACTGATTGCTAGAGGAGATGAGATTCAAGGATTAAAAAATTTAGCCGGAACCGATTTTGATTCTGGATTGGATCAAGAATGGCAAACTATTACGATTCCCCACGACTGGAAAATCAGTCAGCCCTATAAACAAGATCCAGAATTGCTTATATCTGGATCAAAGGAAGATGGGATTGGTTATTATCGGAAAACTTTCTCACTAAATGATGAGCTGATGAATCAAAAGCGCGTTATTTTGCATTTTGAAGGAGTGATGCGTTCAGCAGATGTTTGGCTAAATGGTGCCTATCTAGGCCAGAATACTAGTGGATACACAAGTTTTTCTTATGATATCTCTGAGATGGCCAGATATGGTAATGAAGGAGTTAATGTACTGCTGGTAAGAGTGGATACAACAACAGGAGCAGAAGGCTGGTGGTATGAAGGCGCTGGTATTTATCGTGACGTTTGGTTAGAGTTTGTACCATTGATCGCTTTTGATAGAGAAAATGCTTACGTCTATACAAAGGAGCTTCAAGAAACACAAACAGTTATGGGAGCTGAGGTTTGTATCGAGAATTACTCACAGGAGATAGTCGAGGTCTCGCCAGTGATCAGGATCGGTGAACAGCTGATCACGTTAGGAAAACAAACGATACAGCCCTTTGAAAAACGGAATCTTAAAGAAACATTCATTTTTCCTGCACCAATACTCTGGTCACCTGAAAATCCTCATTTATATGAAGCAGTTTTTCAAATGGAAACGGATGAGTGTCGTAAAAGCTTTGGCATTCGAACGTTCGCTTATGATTCACAAGGGTTTTATTTAAATGGGAATTTGTATGAACTGCGAGGTGTTTGCGAGCATCAAGATTTTGCTGGAGTAGGTGTAGCACTGAATCAGGATATCGTTGATTATAAAATTAAAACGATGAAGGAAATGGGTGTCAATGCCTGGCGCAGTGCTCATCATTTTGCTTCTGAGGAACTTATGGAGGCTTGCGATCGTTTTGGCATTCTTTTAATGAATGAGAACCGGTTGTTAGAGAGCACACCTTGGCGAATTACTGATTTGGAAAAAATGGTTAAAAAAAGCAGGATGCATGCTTCGATTGCGTTTTGGTCAGTAGCAAATGAGGAGGTCATCGGGAATACCAACCTTGGCAGCCGCATCGCTCACAAATTAGTTCGCTGTATCAAAGAAAACAACTATGAAAGCCTAGTTGTTTCAGCAGAACTACTTAATCCTGATGGTATAGTTAATGAAAGCTATCTAGCAAATTATGACGTACTGGGTGTAAATTATCCAGAAGCGGATGCAATGGGAACTGGTGCGATTAAAATCAAAGAGCAGTATCCAGAACTTACGATCATGAGTACGGAAAGTGCCTCCTATTTTTCTACTCGAGGCATTTATAAAGACAATGAAGAAAATTGTCAGTGCTCTAACCTTGGATCGCTATTTTCAATGATTTTACCTGGAAAGCGTCAACCTGGTGACTCCGGAGCAGGAGGGACCGCAACACCTGAAAAAGTTTTAAATTATCTATCTGAGCACCAATATATGGGGGGAGTTTTTCTTTGGACGGCGTTTGATTACTACGGCGAACCCTCTCCTTTTGGTTGGCCAGCTATTTCTTCTCAATTCGGTATCGCGGATTTGTGCGGCTTTCCGAAGGATTATTACTACTATTATCAAGCGAATTGGAAAAAAGAACCTGTACTTCATATTCTGCCTCATTGGAATGAAGAAGGCCTCGAGATCAATACGGATGGGATGATTGCTGTTCGTGTCTTCAGTAATGCCGATGAAGTTGAGATTTTTGTCAATGGAATAAGTTTTGGTAAGAAAATAGTTGTTGGCTGTATCGCTAATTGGGAAATTCCATATCAAGCTGGGGAAGTAAAAGCTGTAGCCTATGATGGAAATCAAATTATCACTGAAGCTAAGCATCAGACTAGTTCAACGATTCACTCGATCCGTAGTAAAAGAATTTTTGAAGGAAAAGAATACAGTCTTTTTGCTCTAGAGGCAGTGGATGATCAACAACGATTTGTTCCTACGGCAAATAATCAGCTAGCAATTTCTGTCGAAAATGGAGAAATTGTCGGATTAGCAAATGGAAATCCAACGAATCAAGATGCGTATAGTCTAGCTTGCGTTCGATTGTTCCAAGGAAAAGCATTAGCTATCGTGCGAACGGCTGAAGCAAGTGTTCAAATCAAAGCAACCATTCAAAAATAAAGTATGCAGCGGAAAAAGTATCTATGAAAAGACCACAAAGCGCATGAATTTTGCATATGGTTGTAGTACTTTTTCTAGCCTATACTTTAACTATCGTTTGAAAGCGTAAACAAAATATGAAGGAGTGCAATTATTATGAATAAGAAAAAATTATCTCTAGCATTAGGTATTTTAAGCATGAATCTATTATTGATGTCAGGCTCTGTTGTGGGTGCGGCAATTGCCGCAATTTCAAAATCATTCCCTCAAGAACCTATTTCTAAGGTACAAATGCTTAGTTCCATTCCTCAGCTTGGTCAGCTGATAGCTACCTTACTTTTCACTTGGTTAACCTATAAAATGACCAGAAAAAATATCGGCGTCATTTCAGTAGCTATCGTAGCAATTAGTGGCTTACTGCCAGTTTTTTATAACAGCAGTCTGAATATTATCTTAGCATGTATGATCGCTCTAGGTTTTGGGTTAGGATTAATCAGTAATGTTGGACCAGTTTTACTACAAGAACATTTTGATGGTGAAGAGCGTGCGGCGGTCATGGGCTGGGCGGTAGGCTTTAACAATTTAGGTATGATGGGCTTTACTGCGATCGGTGGTGTGTTAGGTAGTACGAATTGGCAAAACCTATTCTGGGTTTATGGAGCAGCGATTCTTATTTTAGTCGTTGTGTTAGTTTTAGTGCCCAAAGATCGAAAATTATCTGAAGAGGAAGTCTCTAACCAACGTTCAATCAGTTTTGGTAAAACGGTAAAAAGCTTGAATGGCTATGTTTATGTGATGCTGATCGTGACTTTTGTGACTTCGCTTTGCTTAATGATCTTTATGGCAAATCAATCGATTTTGCTAGCTTCAAAGGGGAACGGAACAGCATATACGGCAATGGTCACAGCATTAGGAAATGTTGGAGGAATTTGTACGGCCTTTGGATTGAAATACATTCGCAAAATTACTAGAACAGATACGATGGCCTGGGGCTTTGTGGCTTTCGCTTTATCTTATATTTGTATCGTCTTTTTCAATAATCCTGCGTTGCATATTGCTGGAAATATGTTCTCGGGAATGGGGATCGTTATGGTCAATGCGACGATTCCATTTGAATTATCCATTTTAGCTAATCATCAACAATTCCCGGTAGCTATTGCGATGAATACTCTGATTTCTTCTTTAGCCGGCTTCGCAGCACCAATGCTGCTTGCAGCAACCAAGATTTCAGCAGGAGCAAACTCTTATCTTGCTGGGATTGCCATTAGCGGCTTAATGGCTGTCGTATTATTGATTACTCGCTTAGGAAACCGCATCGAAAAAAAGTCCGGTGAAGCAACAGCAGCTAATACACAAAATGAAGGTGTGCAAGAAGCTTAAAAATATCTGTTTTCAAAATAGTATAAGAATAAACAGACTTTATTCGTAAGAAGAGGTCTGTTTTTTTAATGTCTAAAATACTTATCAAAATCCAAGAAAGAGCGTAAAACGGTAGATCTTTCACTTCTAGTTAAATGTCATAGTAAAGAAGAGAGTAAAAAGTAAATCAAATTCTTTATATTTCGGAATAACATTGAAGCTTATATCTACAATTTTTCCACTCATTTGCTTTTCTGGATAGGAATGGAAGAGCAGTCAAAATGTCGCAGTCACAGTATTTATTTGATGGAAAACTACTTCAAGCAAATTCCTCCAAAAAAATCATTGACATTATATATCAAAAATCCTAGAATGTACCTATCGGTATAACGTTATATGACGTTATATATAAAGAGGAGGATTTTTATGGATGTGAAAAAAGTAGTTGCTGAGATTGTTAAGAAGAATGGAGGAGAACTGTCAGGAATTTATTTTGTCGCTTGCGGAGGGTCTTTAGTAGATATGTATGTTGCGGATTATTTCATGAAAACCGAAGTTTTGAAAACGAATACAGGGTTATATACGGCAAATGAATTTGTCCATGTAGTTCCCAAACGACTAGATGAAAACGCTGTGGTTATTCTATGTTCCCATGGCGGAAATACGAAAGAAACCGTCGCAGCAGGTGAAGTTGCACAAAAAAGAGGTGCAATTACGATCGGTTTAACGCATAATAAAAATGCTGAATTATTGAAGGTTTCAGACTACAGCTTCCTTTACGAATGGGGAGATGGCGCGAAGGTGCTAAATAATCCAATGGCGATTATTTTAGACTTAACTGTTTCATTAATCAATGCAGCAGAAGGCTATGAAGCTTATGAAAAGTTCCGCGAAGGGATGACGATTATTGACACTGTTGTTGATAATGCAAAAAAACAGGTCCAAGATCGGATCAAAGTTTTCGCTGACAAATATCAGGATGAAACAATGTACTATATCTTAGGCAGCGGACCAAGCTATGGGCATGCTTATGGTTTTTCAATTTGTTCATTGATGGAGATGCAGTGGTTAGATTCGACTTCCGTACATTCCGGCGAGTTCTTCCATGGGCCGTTTGAGGTAACTGACAGAGATACGATGTTTATCCTGTTAATGAGTCAAGGGCGTACGCGAGCACTGGATGAGCGGGCAAAAGTCTTTCTTGACAAGTACGCTAACAAGGTGGAAGTTGTAGATGCAAAAGAGTTAGGCTTAGATTTGATTCCGGATGAGGTCTCAGAGTTCTTTAATCCAATTTTATTTTATAGTGTATTATCGGAATACCGTTCTGCATTAGCAGATAATCGTAATCATGATTTAGATGTTCGACGTTATATGGGAAAAGTTGACTACTAGGAGGAATAAACATGAAGGTTTTAGGTTTAGGAGATAATGTTGTTGATAAATATGTAAACCTTGCAATCATGTATCCTGGGGGAAATGCTCTAAATTTTGCTGTCTTTGCCAAAAAACTTGGTCAAGACAGCAGCTTTATGGGTGTTTTTGGTTCGGATGCAGAAGGAAAGCACGTGGTATCAGCTGTTAAAGACTTAAGCATTGACTATAGTCATTCGCGGTTTGAAACAGGTGAAAATGGTTGTGCACGAGTAGAGATCAAAGAAGGGGACCGCATTTTTTTAGGAAGTAATGAAGGCGGTGTCACACGGGAGCATCCGATTGAATTGACACAAGAGGATCGCGAGTATTTGACTCAATTTGAATTGATCCATATGGGTTTATACAGTCACGTAAACCATCTACTAAATGAGCTATGTGATTTTCCGGCAAAGGTTTCTTATGACTTTTCAGATGACTTTACCGAAGAAGAAATTTTACGCGCGATCGACAAGGTCGATTTCGGTTTCTTTTCCGTCAGTCAGTTAACAGATCAAGAAACGAAAGATTTTTTGAAAAAATATTTTTCTTCCCGTAATGAAGTATTGGTTGCTACCAGAGGGGATAAAGCGGCTATCGCCTATGATGGTCAGAAGTATTATGAAGTGGTGCCGGTCTTAAGAGAGCCCATGGATACAATGGCTGCTGGCGATTCCTTCTTAACCGCGTTTTTGATTCACTACCTAAACGGGAACGACATTTCTACTGCGATGAAACGCGGCAATGAATTTGCTGGTGAATCCTGCATGATCAAAGGTTCTTTTGGCTATGGAGTTTCTTACGAGTAGCTTGTTTTATCAAAAGGCATTTGATACTCTAACTAGGAGATACAATCCAGAAAAGCGAGGATCAGTCTATGTTAGATGCAGATGCACAATTACCATTATATGAACAATTAAAAGAAGTGATTAAAAGTAAAATTCGAGATGGAGAATACAAGGAGAATGAAAAGATTCCGCCTGAGCCAGAATTAACTGAAGCCTATTCAGTTAGTCGGATTACTGTCCGCAGGGCAATTCAGGACTTGGTAAAAGAAGGCTATTTGATCAAGAAGCAGGGAAAAGGGACCTTTGTAAACCAGCATAAGGTTTTTCGTAAAATTGAGTATGTGACAGGCTTTACTGAAAGCTGTCTGGCGAATGGTTTTACACCTACTAGTCAGCTTTTGGAGAGGAAAATAATCTCTGCTACTCCTGAACTTGCGGAAAAGCTGCAGCTAGCTGTTGGGGATGAAGTGATTTACACTCAGCGTAAACGGATGTCTGATGGCATGCCAATCTTACTGGAAAATAATTACTTCGACAAAAAACGATTTGAATCGCTATTGACTGCAGATTTAACAGGCTCTCTTTATCAACTTTTGGCAAAACAAGAGATATTAGCGATCAATCCAGGTGAGACGACACTTGAGTTAGCGATTGCTGATGACCAATTGGCGAAAATAATGGAAGTAGGAATTGGTACCCCGTTCTTTTATGTGAATACCTTGATAAATGATCAAAATCAACAGCCTATTCATTTAGGATACCAATACTATCTAGGTGAGGTCTACAAGTTCAGCCTATAATTCTCCAATAACAGGAGTGGGCGACATGCGAAAAATTCTTCGTTCTAATTACATTTTCGATGGAGAAAACTCTCCCTTCAAAGGCTATATCGCTTTTAGCGGAGAGAAAATTAAAGAAATAAAGAAAGATTGGTCGTATCAGCATTTGCTTGATGATCAAACAACAGTACTTGAATACGATGATTATTTCATCATGCCAGGATTACACGATAATCATGTGTTTTTTAGCGGTTATTTAAGCATGCACGCGGGGATTGACTTAGCAGAAACAAGCTCAGAACTAGAGGCTTTGCAAAAAATTAAAGAAGTACTTGACCTAAAAAAAGCTGAGCCCATCTACGCGTATGGCTGGTCACCGCAGGTTTGGGGAGGATTGCCTACTCAAGATTTACTGGAGCAGCTTGATTATCAGGGACCCATTACGGCAATTGCCTGTGATCGTTCTTATTGCTGGATGAATCGACAGGCGAAAGAGCGTTATGGCTTCAATGAAACAGAAACAAGTGCGGAAAGCCGTTTTCGTTTGATTAAAGAGATGCTATGCAATCAAGAACTAGTCCAAAAAGTTTATCATGAATTTGAACAATTATTGTTTTCAAGAGGTGTGGTGTCGATCAAAGAAATTGTTTTTGATGATGCTGAATTCTTGAAGCAAATAGAAGCACGAAAATTGGTTACACACTTTTATCTTCAATCCGTAGAGCAGCCAATTGATGTGCGACTAGTTGAACAATATAAAGAAGAGCCATTTCCTGCAAAGATAACCTTTGGTGGAATCAAGATTATGGTCGATGGTGTGGTTGCAGATGAAACTGGAGATATTCTAGGAACATATTCTTCTGGTAAAAAAGGCCCTGAGATCGATTATCAAGTGATTGCTGATGAAGTAGAAAGATGGAATCAATTGGCTGTTCCATGCTGTTTAACTACAGAAGGGGATCGAGCGGGATTAGAGGCTGCCAAAATTCTTAACCATTATGGAAAGCGCTTACCCGGAGGCGTGTATAATTCTATAAGTGATCTAGAGATGATCACAAAGGAAATGGTGAGAGAGATGGCAGAAGGAAAAATCATTGCTGAGATTTATCCGCAGATACTGGGGTTAAATCCCTCCTATCAGGAGGCCTACATGACTGAAGTTATCAGAAATGAGAAGAAAGCCTTTTTCAATTATCAATTATTGCGAGAAGCTGGTGTTTCAATAACTAGTGGAACTGACTTACCGCTTTTTATCACCAATTTACCTGAATCAATCGTTCGAGCCTGTTTTCGGCGTTTCCCGCATGGAAATGAAACGTGGCAACCAGAAAAAGGGCTGACAACAATAGAATTATTGCAAAGCTTCACCAAAAATGGATTTGCGGCTAATGGTAAGGAAGGTTACGGTGTTCTTCAAGTAGGGAAATCAGCGACATTTGCCATTTTTGATCGTGATTTGACACAAACTGTCTGTGAGGAAGTTGCTGACGCTAGGACCATCATGACTTATTTGGATGGTGTAAAGGTTTATGAAAAAGTGTAAATTTTGATATAACGTTATGATACGATATAAGGAGTGTTAAACTAGATGGAACTTAAGAAAAAGAAGTTTGTTTTTCCCCATAGCTATACCTTGATCTTCCTTTTGATTATTGTTGCAGCCCTGTTAACATGGTTCATTCCCAGTGGTCAGTTTAAAACAATCGTAGAAACGATTAATGGGATGGAAAAAACAACTGTTGTTCCAGGAACCTATCATCAAATTGATAAGGCCGGCTACGGACAAGGGATCGGTGCCATATTAGAAGCTCCAGCTGCTGGTGTGATCAACGCAGTCGAAGTGGTGGCGTTTGTCTTGATTGTTGGTGGCGCTTTTGGAATTATTTTAAAAACAGGAGCGGTGGATCGGGGATTATTTACCTTAGCTCAATCTTTGGGGGATAAAGGGATCTTGGTGATTCCACTTTCCATGATCCTATTTAGCTTGGGTGGTTCGACTTTTGGTATGAGTGAAGAAGTTATCCCGCTATTCGCCGTTTTTGTCTCACTAATGTTTTCACTAGGATTTGATTCTATGACGGCGATTTTGATTCTCTTTTTAGGTACTCAGGCGGGGTATATTGGTTCGACTATCAATCCCTTCAACGTTCTGATTGCCCAAGGAGTAGCAGATGTCCACGGAAATCCACTGTTGATCTATCGAGTAATTTGCTGGGCAGTTATAACAGCGATCTCGATCATTTTTACGATGCATTATGCAAAAAAAGTTAAGGCAAATCCTGAATCTTCCATTGTCTATAAGAATGATCAAAGAGTGAAGCACAAATTTCAAAACTTTGAAGTTGATAAGCCTTTTAGTATGAGTGATAAGTGGATCATTGGTGGATTTATTGTTGGATTGATGATTATGATCTGGGGAATTATTTCGCAGGGCTGGTATATGGTCGAAATTTCTGCATTGTTTGTAGGAATAGGCTTGTATGCAGGAATTGTAGCTAGATTTAATCAAAAGCAGATTGCAGAAGCTTTTGTTGAAGGCTGTGCTGACTTTGCCTATGCGGCAGTAATTATCGGTCTTGCTCGCGGTGTATTAGTCATTTTAGAAAACGGAATGATCATAGACACAATCTTGAACTGTTTAGCCAATCTATTAGGAGGCTTGCCGAAATTCATGTTTTCAGCTATTTTATTAGTTGCTCAAGTGATTGTGACTTTCTTTGTACCTTCCTCTTCTGGCGCTGCAGCATTAACGATGCCTGTTATGGCACCACTTGCTGATTTGGTTCATATTAATCGAGATGTTGTCGTTTTAAGTAATCAGTTCGGTAATGGTCTAATGAATTTAATTTCACCAACTGGTGGAGTTTTATTAGCGGGATTAGCGATTGCTGAAATCAATTTCTCTAAATGGTTAAAGGTTGGATCGAAGATTTTTGTGATTTTATTCGTTGCTTCAGCTATCCTGTTGTATATAGCCACATTGTTATAAAAAATCTAGAATAATTAAAAACATTTCAAGTGATATAATCATTCAATTAGTCCCTTACGATAGTAAAACCGTAAGGGACCTTTTGTTTTTAGTGAATTTTGTTGGAAATTTTTTCATTAAGCAAAAAGCAATTTTATCCTATTTAGTATTACTTATTTGTTTTGTCTAAACACATACTTTATAGATTGTCTCAATAGTATTTATTTTATAGAAGAAATCTGTTATTTTGAATATAGAGGACAATGCTTTTTTATTTGTTCAGAGTTGTTCTTTTAGTAGAGGCTTTCTTTAATCATTTATTGAAGGAGCAATCAAAAAAGGTATTTGTCTTTAAAACTTAATAACCGTCAATCAACAACTAGGAAAAAGGTGAAATTCCTTTACAGTCCCTTTCTACTGTAATGCATCATGCAAAGTCAGACACTAGTGTGGATTGATTCGAACAAGCAATATCAGGGTCGTTTGTTTCATTGGTTTTTTTGGACACCCATGATTTCTGGGTGTCTTTTTGTTTAATAAACCTAAGGGGATGAGGAAATGAAGAAAAGAAATTTATTTTTTGCACTTTTTGTAAGTTTAATGCTTTTTAGCGGCTGTACGCCAAAATCAGCAGATTCTACAGATAGTAGTATGGCGGAGGAAAAAGTGTCAAGTAGTGAAAAATCAGAAGAAAAAGCAAGTATCACTTTATTAGATGGAGATAAAGAATTATCCAAAAAGGAAATCTCATTTAAAAAAGGGCAAAATCTATTTGATGTTTTAAAGGAAAATTATTCGGTTGAAGATGATGACGGGATGATCACTTCACTTGACGGACATTCGCAGGACGCTAAAAATAATAAGTATTGGGTTTTTACAATTAATGATGAACAAGTAAATTCAGGAGCAAAGGACGTTACACTAAAAAAAGACGATCGAGTGGTGTTCAAGCTTGAACAATTCTAGTCGAACTATTTATTCTACCCTCACATTAGGGGTGAAGGAATTAAGCTTGCTATCTATGCTTGTTGCTTTATGTGTGGTCAGTCGGACTTTTTTTCAGTTCATTGTTAATGTGCAGCCGGTTACAGCAATATTATTAATTATCACCATCTATTGGGGAACTTATCAAGGGTTATTGGTTAGTCTGCTTTCTATTCTGATCACAAATTTTTATATGGGAATGGGCGTTTGGACAATTGCTCAAGTAGTGACCTATTTTTTAATCATTTTCTTGACGGGACTGCTCAAAAGAGTTCCGCAATTTAGAAAGAGCATTCTGATACAAGCGATTTATGCCGGAATCACAGGATTGTTATTTGGTTTTTTCATATCAGCAGTTCAAGCGCCATTTTTAGGTATTTCAGCATTTTTACCGTACTATTTAGCTGGAATTCCTGTTGATACGATGCATGCTGTCGGAAACGTTGCTTTCTATTTGTTATTAACGCCTGTTTTGAAAAAACTATTAACAAAAACGATTCAGAGATGGTATAAGCAAAATAGCAAATGAATAAAAGAATAAATGATAGATAAGATATACTTCAGGTGATTACTCATCTCAGGTATATCTTATTTTGTATTACTTTATGACCGTGAGCTAAAAAATGTCTTTATCTATCGGGTGTAAGCTACAATATAAGTGTATCGAATAAATTATACAGGAGGGATTTTTGATGAAGGTTATTGTATTAGGATCTTCACACGGCGGCTATGAAGCAGTCGAAGAGTTACTGTTGACTCATCCCAAAGCGGAAGTGCAATGGTACGAAAAGGGCGACTTTATCTCGTTTATGGGATGAGGCACGCAAATGTATCTCGAAGGAGTCGTGAAAGACGTAAATTCAATTCGTTACATGACAGCCGAAGAGATGGAACAACGCGGGGTTCGCGTTTTTACCAATACTGAAATTACCAAAGTAATACCTGACAATCACGAAGTCGAAATTTTGGATCATGTTAGCGGTCAAACACGTAAAGAAACGTATGATAAATTGATTTTAAGTCCAGGGGCAAATCCGTTTGTCTTGCCAGTTCCTGGCCATGGATTTGAAAACATAGAAACAATGCGCGGTCGTCAAGATACGATCGATTTGAAGTTGCATTCGGTTGATCCAGCTATTCAAAATGTTGTCGTCGTGGGTGGCGGTTATATCGGGATCGAAGCCGCAGAAGCCTTTGCGAAGGCTGGAAAAAATGTGACACTTGTAGATATCATCACCCGACCATTAGGTGTGTATCTTGACCAAGAATTCACCGATATTCTAGAAAAAGAAATGACAAACAACGGTATGAACCTAGCGATGGAAGAAAAAGTCGTTGAATTTGTCGGTGAAAATGGAAAAGTTACTAAAGTTGTAACCGATAAAGGAGAACATCCAGCTGAACTAGTTGTTATGTCGGCTGGTGTAAGACCCAATACAGCTTGGCTAAAAGGTGCTGTGGACATGCATCCAAATGGGATGATTAAAACCGATGAATATATGCGGACAAGCGCAGAAGATGTCTTTGCAGTCGGTGATGCGACGTTAATTCAATACAATCCTGGACAAACGACCGTGAATATTGCGCTAGCGACAAATGCACGACGTCAAGGGCGTTATGCTGTGAAAAATTTAGAAGAAGCAAACTATCCATTTCCAGGGGTACAAGGTTCATCTGCGTTACGGGTGTTTGATTACAAATTTGCTTCAACCGGTTTGAATGATCAGATGGCAGAACGGCTAGAGATTAAAACAAAATCAGTTTTATTGGATCAAGATACATTGATGGATTTCGTTCCGGCAGATCTGAAAGAACGGATGCTGTTTAAATTGGTTTATGATCCTGAGACCTATGCAATCTTAGGAGCACAAATTATGTCGAAAAAAGATTTAACAGCGAACATCAATGCAATTTCGATCGCGATTCAAACGAAATTTACGATCGAGCAGTTAGCTTACGCGGATTTCTTTTTCCAACCGGAGTTTGATACGCCGTGGAACTTGCTTAATATGGCTGGGTTAAAAGCTCTTCGTCAGGAAAATAAAGCGTAATTTCCAGGTATTCTTTTAAAATAGATGTCATAAAAAAATGACAATAGACCACTGAAAAATGGCAAATCATTTTCAGTGGTCTTTTTAAGTTGTATAAGAAAAACACTTTTTCGATAATCCTACAAGCATGTACCAATAATCAAGCGAGAAAATTCAATTAAAAATTATACAAAATAGAAAAGAAGTAGGAGGTCTAAAATGGATTATCATATTTTGCTTTCTCAAAGAAATAAATGATTCAACCTATGAACGAAAATAACTCGCGTTTTTTAAACATAGGATTAAAGATTAAATGGTTCAAATAAACTAGGAAGATTACTAGGATTCTATAGATAATCCCTGATAATAATTATTCTATTTTAAAGTTATTATATGAAGTTTTTTTGCAAGTCTTAAAGTCATTTTTTTGAGCACTTTTGAAAATTATATTAACAACAAATGATATGTCCTGTATCGTATTAAGTGTAGAGAACAGTGTATAGAAAATATTTTTTAGAAAGGTGTTTATAAAATGATTAAATTATTTAGCTCATCTAGTTGTGCTTCTTGTAGAAAAGCAAAGTCTTGGTTGAAGGATCAAGGTCTGGAGTTTGAAGAAAGGAATATCCTTGCTGAACCACTGTCGCGAGATGAAATCAAAGAAATATTATCGCTAACAGAAACGGGTACAGAAGAAATTATTTCGACACGTTCGAAAGTTTATTCAAAATTAGCTATCGATTTTGATGACATTTCATTTAATGAGTTGGTGGCAATTGTTGAGGAAAATCCAAGTTTGTTAAGACGTCCAATTATCACGGATGATTTGAGACTGCAAATTGGTTTTAATGAAGATGAAATCCATCAGTTTATCCCACGAGAAATTCGCAGAATCGCCTCGAGAAGAATGACTGAGGTTTTAATTCAGATGGATTTAGAAAATAAACGTTATGCATAAGCGAATTTTTTTCATTTATAAAACATTCGATTGCTTCTGTGTTTCATGAATGGATATAATCAGCCGACACCTGCGACTGTATTCGTTGTAGGTGTTATCATTTCATTTTGTCTTCTATTAAAATTGAGATAGTGTAGCTTTAACTAATTTAAAATAGCGAGAAACTTATAAAGTAAGAAAAATAATTCTCCAAATGTTGGGGAGGGTAGAGATGACTACAGAATTTGAAAAGAAAGCAGTTGATCGTATGCTACAGGCGGGTATAAGCCTACAGCACATTCAATTGCAAAAGAGAGTTTTGTTTCAAGATACGGAAATAGAAAATTATTATGACAAAGTAGAAAATAGTGAGAGTCCTAGCAAAAACGTCCCCGTGCAAAAAATTGTTGCGGTAAAATCAAATAGAGCTTTCGAAGGAAAATCTATTTATGATCTTTTTATGGGATTAGCAAATGAGGATAGAGAAACTGAGAAAATTGAAGAGAACTTACATTCATTAGAAGAAAATGGCCTCGAAGCTCAACAAGCTTTTTATTCAGGAAAAATTAATCTTGAAGGGGCTGATCGCATCAAATTTAACCATTATCAGGAAGATGATTGCTATGTTCTCCAAAATGAGGGGATTCATCGGGTGATCTCTGCTAAAATGTTCAACGCTCCGGTAATGTCTGGAGTTGTTACCAACTATAAGTTGAATAAGGAAAAGAAAAAAATGTATGACGAATATAATTCTTTAAAAGATATCTTACGTCTTACAGATATTAAAGGATTTACCCTGGATTTATTCCAAGAAAAAAAGAATCCTAAAAAAAAAAGTGAATAAAGAAACCGATCTTACCATTTAGCTCAATGGCGAGATCGGTCTTTTTTACATATATCCCTCGGCTTCTTTTCGCGTCAGCCAGAAATGAATGCCGCCAGTAGAATCCGCCCAGCGATTGGGATTGAAATTTTCTGCGACTACATATTCACCTACACGATAAACAAAATTTCCATCCACATATGAGACAGCTTCGTCATAGTCTTCGTTCGTATACATGTCCTTGATTGTCAGAACTTTTGCCTTGTCACAGCGGCAGCAGGTATTCGTTGCAGAGGTTCTGCGGGCATCAGCGGGAATCAGTAATTGAACGATCCGAAAATCAAAGCACTTTTTATAACCAATGAATGGTCCTTCAGCGGGACAATAAAGGTCAAAAAATTTTGTTCTTTCATCATGGATGATATCAGTCAAATCAGCGTGCTCCAACATGGCAAAATAGAGATTTGCGCCAGAAATATCTGCTCCGCGCAGGCTGCTGTCTTGGAAATCAGTTCCTTGTAAAGATGCATCTTCAAGAATAGCTTCTGAAAAATCACAATCAATACATAAACAGTTGCTCAAATTTGCACCAGTCAGATCTGCGTTTGAAAAATCTACTTGTTCAAAGGTCATGTCATGAAAATTAGCCTGTTGCAGCTTACGAAATGAGTAATCGTGATTTTTCAGCGTAGCATTCATGAAAATCCCGTCCTTTCTCAGCGGTCGTGTCTATCACTATTCTAGCATCTCCTCGAATTGGAGACTATCGATTCCAACCGATTCTTTTATAAATTGATCCAATATACTTGGACTTCATTCCCATCATCGTGGATAAACTCTTTCTCCAGAATACCCCCATTTTTCAGAATCGTCTTAGCTGAAGGGATATTTTCTTTGTAGCAGGCGACCATCACTTTTTCAAGTCCTAACATTTTACAGTATTCTAACCCTAAGCGCAAAATTTCTGTAGCGTAGCCTTTTCCACGCTCGGTAGGTCGTACACCAAAGCCAATATGTCCGCCAAATTCTCGTAGAAATTCATTTAGGTCATGGCGAATATCGATCGTTCCTATGACTTTTTGATCATTTTCTCGTATGGCAATCAAGGTGGTGGAAACAACCCAATCGGAAGTAACAGTTGCTTTATCAGATTGTTTGTTCAAATGAGCTAACCAAGCGCTATAGCTTTCCATTTCTGTTAGCAGCGAGGAACCGTGCAGTGAATCCTCACCAACAGAAAAATGTTCTTCTGTATAATCTTGAATAGCTGCTTCATGATTTTTTTGTGGTTGAACCAAATTGATTTTTTTCATATACTTCACCTCTTTGACTTTGCTTCTTGTTGTTAGTTTAGCATGATTCAGCGGTCTGAAATAGTCCATTTTATAATGAAAATCACTTGACCTTCACCTGAAGTTGAATGTTAGGATGATAAAAAAGGAGGGAGCGGCATGTGGACGATTAAGGAATTTTCAAAACTGACTGGAGTTTCACCAGTTGCACTGCGTTATTATGACAAAAAAGAAATTTTGTCCTCTCGACGTATGGAGAATGGGTATCGTTATTATGATCAAGAGGATCTACTGATCGTAAAAAATTTAGTTTTACTGAAGTTTGCAGATTTTTCATTAGAGGATATCCGAATAGTCACTTCCTTATATAACGAACCTGAAGGGCAAGCGTGCAATGATAAGGCAAATGAGGTGTTGCAACGCAATTTGAAAGAAATGAAGGAACGAATCAGGCTGACTCACCAAATTATCGAAATCTTGGAGGATGTTATGCCGCTTTTCGAAAATCACGAACTGTATAAACTAAATCAAGCAGTGCTCAATCAAAGAATTGAACTGATTTTTGAACAAATCCAGACTAGGAAATAAGGAGAGGGAGCCAATGTCAAAGAAGGTGAGAATGATACTGTTGATAGGTTTAGCCGTACTTGTGCTAGTAGGCGGGTTTGGTATATTCTATTACAAACGATTTCTCGATTATAAGCAGGCTGTACAAGCAATCACCATCCGTGAACCTGATCTGACTCAGCTTGAGGACGGCGAGTACGTCGGAGTACACGATGTAGATTTTATTCGCGCCAAGGTTAAAGTCGAAGTGAAGGATCATCGCTTTCAAACAATAAAGATTCTGGAGCATTACAATGACCGTGGAAAAAAGGCAGATGTATTACCAGAAAAAATAGTGGAACAGCAAAAGGTCACAATAGATGCCATTTCTGGAGCGACCAACTCGAGCAAAGTCATTCAAAAGGCAGTTGAAAAAGCATTAAATAATAACTAAAAAGATCGAATCCAGGCGGATTCGATCTTTCAGGCTGTAGACAAAGTCCATTTTATGGATGATATTTTACAGTCTTTTCTTTTATAATTTAATCAACATTGAAGCCTACAACATTGTACCAATGACGATCATTATAATCCATACGATAGCGGTCATAAGAAAATCCGGACAACGCATAGCCTAACATCATCAATATAATACCGGCACCTATCAGATAAGTAGCAAGCTTTGGAATTAAGTGCTTTGATTTCATACTTGGACCACCTTTCTTTGGAAAATATTGCGGCGAATGATACGCATTAAGCTGCGATGCATATTCATGAAGACAGCGCTAAATTTGTAAGTCAACCACATACATAATAGACCGAAGCCAAATAGGAACATTCCTGCACCCAGCTGAGTAACCCCCATAAAGAATGAATCGAAGAGAACAAATGGACTAGTGAAAGCCGCAGCAACACCGCCGATAATCGTTCCGCCTGCTAAACAAGCTCCTGTAAATGGAATACACCAGATAACGATATCGATACTTAAAAGTATGAGAAATGCTGCGAGTGCCAAACTGCCCCATAATGGAAATCCGAGGACTAACAAAGTGATCCATAGCCAGTTAAATTTACGGGGAACGCGAACTTCTGTTGGGATGCCGGCCGCTTCATAAGCTAACTGCTTAGGATCGCCCAATTTTTTGACAGCGGCTCGTTCAGAGTACCCATCCTCCATTAAATCCAAAATCATTTCATCGTAATATTCAATCAAGCGATGGACTTCGCTAGGTCTGACTTCATAAGCTAAATGATTGCTCAATTCCTTTATAAATTCCACTCGATTCATTCTTCAACACTCCTTTTAATATAATTGTGAACGGCTTCTACGTCGTTCCATTCCTGTAAAAATTTCTGAATACTGGCAAAACCTAGATCTGTTAACTGGTAATACTTTCTCAGACGTCCATTATGGACTTTAGAATAAGTCGATACTTTTTTATTCGTTTCCAGCCTTTTTAAGATCGGGTAAAGCGTCGATTCGGTAATCTCAAGCTGTGGATGGATCTCTTTAACGATTTGATAGCCGTAGGAATCAATCTCCACTAATGAGGCCAAAACACAATACTCAATCAAACCTTTTTTCAATTGACTATCCATCAACAACACCTCTCTATACGTTATACTATACATTACATAGTATAGAGGGACTATAGGACTTTAGGCGTATTTTGCAAAAATTTACACGGTAGATTGAGAATGATAGGTAAAATGAAAAGCTTCATTAGAATGGGACTTTAGCTTTCAATTACCATCAAAATTAAGTGAACCGCAGCAATGATTCCAGCAGAGTTAATTATTGCTAGTGACCAAAAACCAGTCAGCTGATTATTAGGGTGCTTCCTAAAAAGAAAATGTAGGAAAAGATGGCAAATGATAAAAATATCAACGATATACAGGATGGCCATATTGTTTAATAGAAGAAAAAAGAGTACGAGTGCATACAGCAGAATGTGGGGTAAGGTAAAGACCAAATAGGCAGTATTTTCAGGAAGATCATTTAAAAAGATAAACATTTTCCATTCTTTATGACGAACGGCATCCATTTCATGGGTTAGCAACAAACCTAGTTCAAGTGCAAAAAGGCCATTTATTAAGTTTGTCATGATTTCACCTCGTTTTCATTTCTTTTACTTTGTCTTTATCACTATAGCATAGAGAAGACAGGGGAAAAGGAAGAAAATATAAGTTAAAGCTTTTGTAGCGTTATCGAGTGTTTAAGATCTTATTCTCATGAATAATCTACAAAAATAGTACGATAGAGTAGTGCAAAGACTTTTTTCGCGTATTGATTAATCTCGTGGAGTATTTCTGATCGTCGTAATTACGATGTTTTACGCTATCGAGAAAATAAAAAAAGAAAATATAATCGAGGCATTACGGGATGACCTAACCTAAGTGCATCAGAATTTGATACACTTATAAAAAAGGAGTGTGCCTAGATGACAGTAAGTAATTCTTTTGAAACATTTGCCAGAGAAGCAACAGAATATCAAAAAGCTTTTAATGAAATGATCCATTCATGGGGCGAAATTAGTGTATTAGATGATAAAACACAGCATTTATCGTATCT
Source organism: Enterococcus raffinosus (assembly GCF_018917525.1). Classification (GTDB taxonomy): domain Bacteria; phylum Bacillota; class Bacilli; order Lactobacillales; family Enterococcaceae; genus Enterococcus_A; species Enterococcus_A raffinosus_A. The sequence continues at coordinate 118,650 of NZ_JAHLOS010000008.1, forward strand.
CGCAGTTTTAGCATCGACAGGGAAAACCAGTGGCTTGCCGTTTCATGTTATGCTTGCCAAAAAAGCAGGAGCATCACGAGAAGAAATAATCAGTGCAGTTATGGTTGGCTTACCAGCAGTAGGAAATGAAGTGATCAATGCTTTGCCCGCAGCACTGGAAGCATTTGACAAAAATTAGAAAAACTGGGATGGCAAATGCCTTCCCAGTTTTTTATCGAGGATCAATTTCCTTTAGTGCTTTTTCTGGAACCTGATCACGGCGCACTTCTTCATAGGTCTCAACATGAGCCCCCTTATTGGTCAATTTCAAGTAACGGTCTGTTTTTAGTTCGGAAATTCCATTAAATTGAATCGTTCGTGTCTTTCCATCTTTGTTTGCTGCGAGTTGTTCATAACTGGCTGTTCCGTAGCCGTTGACAGAGTGAGGTTTAGTTGTTTTCACATAAAGCTCACTTTTAGGAACTAAAGGATTTAACTGGTCAAGGGTTCCAGCAACTTCGCTAGAAGAATTCTTTGAGTAAAGCATCGCTCCAAATAACAGAATGAAGATTCCTAAAATAACCCCAAGTATTTTTTTTATCATAAATTGATTAATCGTCCTTTCAAACTTGATACATTTAGCATAACAAGTTTCCTGGCTTTAAAAATCAGGCGAGGGACCTATCTGGAACTAACAAAACTGTCACAATAGCTGAGGGAAATATCTAATATTGAAGAAGCCAGTATGAGTGAGTATACTTAAGTGAAGAAGAAATGTCGGTAAAAGTTCAAGTGCTGTTGCGATGGAACACACAATTAATTAGGAGGAAAATATGAAGTTTTTTCTAGACACAGCGAATATTGAAGAGATTGAACGGATCAATCAGCTCGGCTTGGTAGACGGTGTCACAACGAATCCGACGATCATTGCAAAAGAGGGGAAAGATTTCGAAACGGTCATCAAAGAAATTTGCAAAATTGTCAGCGGACCAGTCAGCGCAGAAGTTACCTCATTGGACAGCGAAGGAATGATTAATGAAGCGCGTGAAATCCATCAATGGGCAGAAAATATTGTGGTGAAAATTCCAATGACAGAAGCTGGACTAAAGGCTGTTCACACGATTTCGCAAGAAGGGATCAAAACTAACGTTACCCTGATCTTTTCAGCGGCACAAGGATTGATGGCTGCCAAAGCAGGTGCTACCTATGTTAGTCCTTTCATCGGTCGGTTAGATGATATTGCTTCTGACGGCATTCAGCTAGTGAGTGATTTAAGAGAAATTTTTGATAGTTATGATTTTGATGTGGAAATCATCGCAGCCAGCGTTCGAAATCTTGGACACGTTGAAGCGGCTGCCTTAGCAGGCTCAGACATTGCGACGATTCCTGGAAATCTGTTTCCAAAGTTATGGAGCCATCCATTAACGACGAATGGGATTGCACAGTTTGAAGCTGATTGGCAAGCATATCAAGAAAAACAAAAATAAAAAAATCAGTGAGGGGAAGAATGTTAAAATTCCCGCTCACTGATTTTTTATTATTTTTTACGATTGCGGCGAATCATGATAAACGCGATGACTACCAAGATGATGACACCAGCTACAGTAAGCCAGGTTCTTCTTTCTTCACCTGTTTTTGGTAAGAAGCCGCCCTTATCGTCTTTTTTGTCGTTATCGTTTTTTGCTGGGGCGTTGTTTTCAGCACTTTGCGTTGTTGAAGTGGTTGTTGAACTCTCTGTCGTTGATGTTTCAGTTGTACTAGAGCTGGTTGCCCCATTACGCACATCATCTTTTTCTGCATATCGACTGATCCAAGCGATGATACCTGGGAAGAAGTCGCCTTCAGTACCGATCATTTTTTCTTGGATTGGCGAAATGTACTTTAAGACATTCGTCAATTCCTGATTGCTCATTTGGCGAATCGGCATGAAAGAACTGTTGCTAGGGTACAGTGCTGCCAAATAAGCTTGCAGGCTGTCAATTTGATCAATCATTTCAAGAGCATTCGTGTAATTACTCGGATTGTAATTCATAATATTTTCTATTTTATCCCAAGACAGGCTTTTATCCTTATACAAAGCTTGCAGGATACGTGCATACCCGCCAACATCTAAACCATAAGTATCGGTACCAATTCGCTCACAAAGTGTCATGGCATTCAATAGCTGCTGATCGGTGTAACCATCTACTTCACTAGATGAGATGATGCTTTTCATTGATTCACCTTTTAACATTTCACGAATCTTATTAGTATCGTATTCGCTACCAATCGGATCACTGCTTTTCTTTACACCTGTTTCTTTTTCAATTTGGTCAATCGTATCATCTTTCGCTTGCTGAATATCTTTTACCTCACTGTTTTCAGTAGCACTAGCCGAAGTTGATTCTGTAGTGTTTTCAGAGTCGACTGTTGCACTATTTTCAGCGGGAGTTGTTTGCTCAGTTGCGGCTGCTGGGGAATTGTACGCTGCAGTGGTACTTTCAGTTTCGGCATTTGCACTAATGGGGAAGAGAATGAATAACGATAAAGCAAAAAAAAGTTTTTTCAAAGTAATCACTCCTAATAATTTGTCTATATTTCGTAATATTATTGTAACATAAGAAATATATCTGTAAAGAAAAAGTTGAGAACTTTGACAAATTTATTTTGCAGGGCGATAACCTGCCTTTTTCGCTTCTTCGATTGTTTTAAACCAAGCCCGCGGATTGGTTGTATTCTCATAATATTTACTGCCAGGCAGGTGATAGACACCGCTTTTCGAGCCTTTTATCAGGCCTTTTCCATTTTTATCGACATATTCTTTCTCGTTGGAGACAGACTCTGAAGTTGAAGAAGGGGAGTTCACTTCTGTCGTGCTTGTACCATCTGCATAATTGAGAGTTACACCGTTTTGAACATTGAAAATATAAACATTGAAGTGGATCTCATCATCTCCGATTGATTGAGCCATCATGTGAACGCCGCGGGCTAAAAGTTCATCACCGCGAAAAACGGGAACGACGGAATAGCGAACATAGTTTTTCTTGCTTTTTTCCAAATAGTATTTGATATCCATCTCGAAACGCAGCATTTCTGGACTGTTCAACTGACGAGTTCCGGTAATTAAATTTTTCCAGTTGGCATTTTGCCCGGTCAATTGATAACCGATCAAATGTGACCGATTGAATAGGTATTGACCATTGATTTTTTTGTTGTGCCAACCAGTGGGCGTCACACTGGAAATTTCACCACGTTTCTCCGTTGGCATCAGTTTCTTATTCAGCAATGCCTCGGCGTCTGTTGCACGATTCAAATGATCTAAGTCGCCATATTTTTCCCACGGTCCATTTTTGGTTGAGAGCTCCTCTTTAGAAAAGGTTGGATTATTCTGGTTGATATCGATGGTCTGTGTGCCTTCATAATTTAGCTGAGCCAAATCCTCTTCAGGCGGTACAACTTGAGTTTGCTTTTGTGTTGTTTGCGGTGTATTTGATGCTGGTTGTTGAAGCTGTTCTTTTGCGCTGTACACAGCGAAACTAGCTGCCGCAATTACGATCGCAGCAACTAGTTTGGTTTTCTTTGACAAGGAAATTGCTCCTATTCTTTCTGTAAATTAAGTAATGTAGCCTTGCTTATTCAGGTGCACCGATGATTTTAATATATTCATCTGGATTCATAATCTCAAAATGTTTGGCTACCAATTGATTCCGTTTGTTGCGGCGACCTTCAATGTGGATCATATATTTATTTTCCGGTAAACGAAAAACGTAACTGGATAAATAACGGTCTTTGATTAAAACTTCCGTCTTGTTTTCACCATCGCTCATGATCAATAAGGACATCATGATCGGCTTTTCTTGCAGTAAAATCGTCTTTTCTAATAAGCCGCGATATTCTTCCAAAAAATCACTTCCTTTTTAATTTAAATGTATAGCCTAATTTTAGCATTTTTAAGCAATTAATGCTTTGATAACGAAATGATTAAAAGGGCGGATTTTATAATGAACTTAGCCACTTAAGACAATAAAAAAACGTCATTGCCCAATTTCATGTATTATTGAAGTTCTCACACAATCAATAAAGGATGAACGGACAATGACGCAAATC
>NZ_JAHLOS010000009.1 GCF_018917525.1 Enterococcus raffinosus
TCAAAATATGGCAAATATCGCCGCATGACAGCGGTTGGTTCGGCTGATAAATACACTTCTTGAATCAAATCCTGGATCAACTCCGCAAATACACCCATGCAGAAAAAGCTCCGCACAAGGATCGCGACGCCGTACTCAATCAAAGAATCCACATCCTGCGTTTGAGCATAATACGCGCGTACTCGTTTCTCCAAATTCTCAGCTTTCATTAGAAATAACTGTCTCTCTGCTAATTTTGCCACATTCATTGTCTATTCCTCCACCCTTATAGCGCTTTCATCATTTAACAACCATATAATATAACAACGAAAAGAGAATTGTAAATAGAAAAATGAAATACCTTTAATTTTAATTTTGGCTAAAACAATTGAGTATTTAGTATCTATTTATCACTTCTTTCTTAAGAAATTTTCTTTTTTATTATTTTTAAATAACGATAAAAAGACCGTGTCGAATCCGACACGGTCGCTTTTTTATATACTTGTTAATTCGCCAATAATCTCATTTGCTTGAACTTCTTTCACCTCTGATAGATCAACACTCTTCACTTTATCCATATTCGTAAATGCAACAATGATATCTGTTTTCTTACCTGCTTTACGAACTGCATCTAAATTCATCTTAGCGATCATTTGACCCCGACCAACCTGCTGGCCAGCTTGAATGTATAGCTCAAATGGTTTTCCGCCAAGATCCACTGTGTCTAACCCCATGTGCAAGAGTACTTCAATTCCTGAAGCAGTGGTAATACCTACTGCATGTTTGGTAGGGAAAACATTGGAAACTGTACCTGCAACAGGAGAGAAAACCTCACCAGAAGTAGGAAGTACCGCGTAACCATCACCCATCATTTTTTCAGAAAAAACATCGTCTGAAACTTCAGTAATTGGTACTAATTGACCGGTTGCTACTGCAAACATAGCTTGGGCTTTCGGAGCCTCTTCTTCCACGATTGCTTGTTCAGGCGCCGTGTGAGCAGCTCCGCCACCGCCATGCAGTCGATTCATCTCATCCGCTACGAATTGAACCTCGGTTCCGACAATGACCTGAATATTTTTTCCATCAATTACCTTCACGCCAGGGACGCCTGTAGCTTTGATCTGACTTTCATTGACAGCACCGGTGTCCTTAAGCTGCAAACGCAAACGCGTCGTACAGTTATCAATGGCTTGTACATTCGCGTTACCGCCTAATGCATCATAAATTTTTTGTGCCATCACTGCGTGCTTGTTATCGCCAATCCTATCGATATCTGGCGTTTCTTCTCCGTCACCTTCTTCACGTCCTGGAGTCATCAGATTGAATTTCGTGATCGCAAAACGAAAGCCAAAATAGTAAATTGCCGCAAAAACTAAGCCTTGCAAGACTAACATCAGCGGTTGATTCGCTACTGGGTTTTTCAAGGATAAGAAATAATCCACAAAGCCCGCACTAAATGCAAATCCAGCCGTCCAATGGAAGAACGCACTTACCGCTAAAGACAGACCAGTGAAAATAGCATGTAACACATACACTGGCCAAGCCACAAACATAAATGAGAATTCAAGCGGTTCAGTAACCCCTGTAAAGAAAGAAGCGAATGCTGCCGCGATCATTAATGAAGCCGTAACCTTTTTCTTTTCAGGACGCGCGCATTGATAAATCGCTAGTGCACCAGCTGGCAATCCAAACATCATAACTGGGAAGAAGCCCGCTTGGTACATCCCTGTTTTACCGACAATAGCCAGACCATCATTAATCGCTTGCTGACCTGCTAAAAAGTTCCCAATATCATTGATTCCTGCTACATCAAACCAGAATACTGAGTTTAATGCATGGTGCAGTCCCGTCGGAATCAGCAATCGATTGAACAGTCCATAGAGTCCTGCCCCGATAAATCCTAGGCCAGAAATCCCCTCACCTAGACTAACTAAGACGTTGTAGACTACCGGCCAGATAAATAATAAGAGCACTGAGATGGCCAGCATGCCGACCGCCGACATGATTGGTACTAGACGTTTTCCGCTAAAGAAGGATAAGGCCATGGGAAGCTTTACACCGCTAAAGCGATTATACATTTCAGCCGCCACCAACCCGGCAATAATCCCAACAAAAACGTTGTTCCCCATGCTGTTAAAGGCTGGATTCACATCTGCAAGCTTGTTAATCCCTAATAGCGCTTGGACAGACTCTGGATTCAAAACCGTTTTAGGAACAAGATAAGCCACTAGACCTGCTAAAGCTGCCGCACCATCCTTGTCTTTTGACATCCCCAACGCTAAACCAACTGAAAATAATAATGCTAAATTATCTAAAATTGCTAAACCACCCTTGATTAAAAAGGTTGTTGCGATGTTGTCGACACCCATTCCGATCATCCAATTGGCAACTCCGACTAAAATCGACGCTGCTGGTAAAACCGCTACTGGCAACATCAATGAGCGACCCATTCGCTGCATATATGCTTTCATAAATTATTCTTCTCCTTTTTGTTCCTTTAATTTGCGCAATCGTTCCACATGAATAGCCACGTAACCTAATTCTTCTGTAGTGATTGCTAACTGATACCCCTTCATCAAAAAGACTCGAATCTTCTTTGCAACCTGATAGCTCTCTGGATACTTATTTCTGACCATTTCAATAATATCCTGATCCAATACGGCATAACGCTGATTCTGATAACGCTGCAGCAACAAACGTAAATGATTCGCTAGACGGGAGTAATCCAACGCCATTTCGCGAGAATGAATATTGATCTCCAGCTCTTCCTCGATCAAATGAATCACATCGGAAATAATCGTGACTTCTCTAATGCTGTCGTGATTATTATTTTTTCCTGTTCGCGCACTATGGATATGAATGGCAATATAACCGGCTTCATCATAGCCGTAAGGTATCTCCAGTGTGCGATTCAGGTAATCCACCGCCCATTGAGCAATCGCAAATTCCTCACTGTAAAGAATCTCAATTTCACTCAATAATTTGTTGCGAACCACGATACCATTAGCGATATTTTGAGCCGCAAAGGCAATATGATCCGTCAATGAGATAAAAATATGCTCATTTAGCTTTTCCATCAAAACCGTTTCAGCATGATCAATGATTGCTTCTGCCGCAAAGAAATAGGCTTCATCGATTTGATTTAATAAGGTCTGCAGCTTCTGCTGACCTTCGGGCTCCATAATGAATAATCGCTCAATGTCCCGAGAAAATAGCAGATCATTTCGTTGCTTGTTAAAGCCCAGTCCTTTACCGATAGCAATTTTTTCTTCTCCATGATCATCTACCAACACTGCATTTTGATTCAATATCTTTTTGATTTTCATTGCTCGTCCTCATTCTGCAGAATAGTTTTTTTGTTTCGACTAGTTTATCGGCCAAATAAAAAGGCATGGAAAGAAGCACAAGGAAGCTCCTTGCGTTTCTTTCCATGCCTAGTATGATCTAGTCACATGAAACAGTATTTGTTAACACTATGAATTGTATAGACCATTGTGTATTTTGTCAACACCTATTTCTAAACTTTTTTCAAATAAATTGATCTTTATTGTAATTTTTGCATAATATTTGGATCTCACGATAGATGTCTTGGCACATCGCCTGATCCTTCGCGTTTGCCCCGCTGGCTAAGGGATGGCCTCCGCCATGATAACGTTTAGCTAATTCGTTAATGACCGGGCCTTTCGAACGAAGACGAACACGATAATAGCCTTCTGGCTGTTCCACAAAGATTGCCCATGCCAACACAACATCAATTGTCCCTGGCAGCGGCACAAGCGCCGCCGTGTCAGAATCCTTAATACCATATTTATTTAGGATCGCTTGATCCAAAAAGACATAACCAGCACCATTTTCATCGATTTGCAGATTTTGATAAAGATAGCCTGACAGCTTTGCCACATCTAATGAGATTTGATCAATTTCACGATTCAATTTCGTTGCATCAAAGCCGTAATCCAATAATTTTGCCGCGACCTGCAACGTATGAGAGGTCGTTGCCGGATACAAAAAGCGTCCCGTATCTCCAACGATTCCGCCATATAACAAACGCGCCGCATTCTCGGTCACTACTAAATCTTCAGCAAAAGCCAGGTCAGCAATAATCTCACTACAGCTGCTGGCTTTTGTATTAACCCACAGCAGGTCTCCATATGGATCATCATTTGGATGATGGTCGATTTTGATTAGCTTATCACCAAGCTTATATCGGTCATCACTGATCCGCGGAGCATTGGCCGTGTCTGTTACAATCACCAAAGCGCCATTATATAAATCATCAGCAATCTCATCCATCTCAGCTAGAAAGGCCAAACCTTCAACTGGTCCTCCCACCTGATAGATCTCCTTCTCTGGAAAAGATGCTCGTAAAATTTCTGCAAGACCACATTGTGAACCAAGGGCGTCTGGATCAGGTCGCATATGACGATGGATGATAATCCGATCGTATTGTTTAATCATGTGTAAAATTTCTTCTGTAATTGTCATGTATTTCCTCTTTCTAAGAACGTTCCATCACTTGACAGACTACGATTGCTTTAGCCACAATCACATTGTCAATGTAAACCTCCAAATCGACCTTCGCAGAACGTCGACCTAGTTCTAATGTTTTTGAATGAATCTCAATTTCGCTTTCTAATTGAATCAGCCGTAAATAGTGCAGATTCATCTGCTCGATTAAGGTGTTGCGCCGCTGATCCAGCAAAATACTTCGTTGGGCGACATTTGCTACGATCTCACTCAATACGCCAAAAGAAATCGTCCCCACACTGTTCACCATTTGAGGTGTAACCTCAAATTTGAAATAGGGATTTTCTAACTGATTCTCTTCTCGATCCGTATCCACTGTAATGATATCCCCAACGATTTGATCAGAAATCGTGTTTGACATTTGCGGCTGGCGCTGAACCAGCTGCATCGCCTTCATAACATCCTGACGGCTGACCATCCCTACTAAAGAAAGATCGTCCTTCACCACCGGCATCATTTCAAGTCCATCCCAAATCATTTGATGGCTGACAGAAGCCACACTCATACTTTGCTTCACCACATTCGGATCGCGTGTCATGATCCGATCAATCATTTGGTTTTCAGCCTTTCCTAAAACATCCTTGGCTGTTACAACACCTAAAACCCGCATGCTTTTATTGACTACTGGAAAACGCGAATGCCCGGTTTTATCAGACAACCGATGATAGCTGGCGATCGTATCTCCTGCTTGTAAATAGACCGTCTTTTCAAGTGGCATGTAAATATCGCTAACTTGCATGATATCCTTTTTGATCAGTTGATCACTCAGCGCCCGATTGATCATCGTTGCGACAGTAAAAGAATCATAGGTGGTGCTTAAAACTGGCAGGGCTAACTCATCCGCAAGTTTGGCGATCTCAGGTGTCGTATCAAATCCGCCGGTGATCAAGACTGCGGCACCATCCTGCAACGCCAACTTTTGAGCACCCTCACGATTTCCGATGATCAACAATGAACCTGGGGTGATGTAACGACGCATTGCCTCTTCTGTCATTGCGCCAATAACAAACTTATTCAAATCCTTGTCCAAACCATTAGAACCGCCTAAGACTTCGCCTTCAATGATTCGAACGACTTCGCCAAAGGTTAGGCGTTCAATATTTTTTTTCAATTTTCGTTCAATACGGATCGTCCCAACACGTTGGATCGTCGAAACCAAACCGATATTTTCAGCATCTTTGATAGCGCGATAGGCGGTTCCTTCGCTGACACGCAAATTTTTAGCAATGCTGCGGACAGAGATTCGTTCTCCCACCGGCAGACTCTCAATATGTTCTAAAATCAGATCGTGTTTTGTCGCCATAATTTCCTCCTGCTATAACATTTATCTATTATATTAGTACAGCTTAGCAAAACCAGTATAACAGAGTGCTCTAAAAAAAAGAAGTCAACCGTTACCATCAAAGTAACAATCGACTTCCTTTATAGAATGAACTGTTTAATTTTCCGCCTTTTTTCTAAATCGTCCAAGAGAGATTGCTAGTGCAATGACACAGATCACTAACGCTGCCATGAAAGTGACACTCATCCCGAAAATAAAAATATCAGGGCGATCATCGATATAAGTCGTTACCCGTTGACCGTAGGAGGCACTCATGCCACTGTAAAGAATCGTCGTAGATAGCGCAATCCCGATAACCATGCCCAAATTCCGAGCAAAGGAATTCATACTGCCGGCCACACCAAGATTTTCCTTTGCAACACTGCTCATGACGATCGTATTGTTCGGTGACTGGAACAATGCATTTCCCATTCCCATAATTGCTGTTGCTAAAATATAATACCAAATTGGACTCGTCTGGTTCATAAAGACATACATCAATTGAGTGATAGACAATAGTGTCAAACCAAGCAACACCAACTTTTGCGGACCCACTTGATCGGTCAGATAGCCGCTAAGCGGAGACCCGATGACCATCAATATTGGAAAGACCATCATTAATAAACCGGCATAGCTGGCCGATAAACCGCGCGCATTTTGTAAATAAAAAGGCATGACTACGTTTACGAAAAAATTAGCTGAGAATATCAACAATGCTGTGATCAAACTCATCGTGAATAATTTATTTTTTAAGATGTTAAAAACAAGCAGAGGATTTTCCTTGTGTTTTTCTACTTGGATAAAGAGTAAGAAGAAAATAATCGCCACGATCAATAAAATCAACGGTAGTAAATGAATGTAACCAACCTCTTGGCCGATGAAAACCGCGCCAAAAAGCTCATTATAGTCACCGCAAAGGTCACAAAGCCCAGCCAGTCGATTTTCTTTTTGGACATTGTGATATCTTTTGGTAGAAATTTTTCTCCAATCAAGATCGTCAAGATCCCAACTGGCACATTGATCCAGAAAATGTAAGACCAAGAAAAATGCGCTAAAATTAACCCGCCGATCCCAGGACCGGCAATAGACCCTAACGAAACAAACGCACCGATTGCTCCTAACGCTCTCCCCCGTTCATTCATTGGAAAAACTTCGGTCGTAATCCCCGTGTTGGTGGCCATCGTCATGCTGGCGCCAATCCCCTGAATCACTCGACCAAACAGCAGCATCGCTAACGAATGGTTAAATCCGCATAGCAAGGACCCTAATGTGAAGATGACCGTACCGATCCGATACACTTTGATCTTGTCATAGCTGTCTCCTACTTTTCCGAACAACAGCAAACAAGCACAGACAACCATCAAATAGATTGATACGACCCATTCTGCTTTGTTCATTGGAACCACCAGATCCTTTGAAATTGTCGGCAATGCAATATTCACAATGCTCGAATCCAATGTGGACATAAAGGTAAACATCGCCACTGATACTAAAATCCACCAGCGATTCCTTTGAACTACTGGATCATCTTGATACGTTTTCATCAAAAGACTTCCTTTCACTCTTACGATTCATTTTTCTGAATAAAATGAACTTTTACGTACATCAGCCAAAGCTCTAAAATTATGAACGAATTGACTGAAACCATAGCTATTTTAATAGATTAACTTAAAATAAATCAACCCAAAATAAAAACGAGAGATTACTCTCCCGCTTCCTCATATTTTCCATGTTCCCGATCTTCAAAAGTCATGAAATAACCGTTAGTGATCCTTTTTTCATAGATATGATGACAATTAGGACACTCTACCGGCATCGCTTCTTTCGGATGCTCCTGAACATTCAATACTTCATCAACAAAGAAATGTGTGCCGCAATTTGGACACTTTAATGGTTTTTCTAACATCTGACCAACCCTCTCTACATTTACTGCTACCTTAATCATACTCCTTTTTGGCAAAAAAACAGAGTAGTAAGTATCAAAAAAATTCTCCAATCGTTCATTGATTGGAGAATTTACGAATTTGACTATTTGCGGCGTCCGCGACGTTGATTGGCTTCCATAATGACCGGCAAGATCACAGGACGGCGTTTTGTTTGTTCAAACAAATGACGGCTCAAATGATCGCGAATATCTTGTTTTAACTTACTCCATTCAAAATCATCAGAATGCAAATGCTTTTCGACGATCTCGCTGGTGATTTCGGCACTTTCCTTGATTAAATCACGGCTTGCTTTGATATAGACAAAGCCACGTGACGTAATCTGTGGGGCAGAGACGATTTTTTTCAGTTTACGATCAATCGTTACCACAACTACAAAAATCCCATCATCAGATAAAACTTTGCGATCGCGTAAGACGATATTGCCAATATCTCCAACGCCGATTCCATCGATCATAATATTGTCCGCTGGAACGCTGCCAGCAGCGCTCATATGCTTATTCTTATACTCTAAGACATCGCCGCGACCAGTAATGAAAATATCCTTGAAGGGAATGCCCATTTCATTTGCCAAACTCGCATGAGCAGCTAATTGACGATACTCCCCTTGAACCGGAATAAAATATTTTGGTGACATGAAATTCATCATCATTTGCAAATCACGAGGATTGGCATGACCAGAAACACGTAAGTTTTCAGAGATGCTTTTTACGATTCCGCCAGCACGATAAATCATGTCCTCTGTCTTCGCAACCGTGGTTTCCATCGCGATCGTCGGCGTCGTCGTGATATAGACTAAATCGCCATCTTCAATTTTCAAGTTGCGGTGTGAGCGATTCGCCATTTTTTGCAATGACTTAATCGGTTCTCCCATACGGCCTGTTTCTAAGATGATCAGCTCTTCTGGCTGATACTTCTTCATTTCTTTGATTGTGACTAAAATATCTTCTGGTACTTCTAATTTATTCAAACGCATCGCTGTTTTAATGATGCGATCCAAATCTTGTCCGGTCAACACTACTTTGCGTCCGGCCTTTTCTGCCGCGTTCAAAATTTGTTGAACCCGCTGCAGGTTGCTGGCAACACAAGCCACAATGATCCGTCCGTTCCATTCATTGATGGTGTCATAGACTTCACTGGCAATTTCCCGTTCAGAAGCCACTTGGATTGGATTTTCTGCATTCGATGACGAACTCATCAATGCTAAAACACCCTCCGAACCAATTTCAGCTAAACGACGATAATCTGTCGCATACATCGGAATCGACGTTGGATCAAATTTAAAATCACCAGTATAAACGATACTGCCTTCGTCTGTTTTCAAACTAATCCCGACAGAATCTGGAATTGTGTGAGTCGTTCTGAAGAAACTGATAACCGCAGTCCCAAAATCGATCTCGGTATGCTCATCGATCACATGGAAATCCTTGAAGCCTTTACTTTCTTCATTTTGATTCACATTCAATTTGGCTAATTCAATCGTCAATTCAGTTCCGAAGACCGGCACCGCCACTTCAGATACAAAATAAGGCAATGCCCCAATCGCATCTGCATGACCATGGGTCAAGAAGACCCCTGCCACGCGATCTGCATTTTCAATTAAATAGGTAAAATCAGGAATCACAACATCAATTCCTAATAGTTCATTTTCTGGATACTTTAGTCCGCAATCGAGGACAAAAATATCATTATCCACTTCAACTGCATACATGTTTTTACCATTTTCACGTACTCCGCTGAAGGGAATTATTTTGATTGTACTCAAAATATCCACCTCTCTAGTTTCTTTATCTATATTATATCAGCTTACTCAGACCCCGTAATCAGTACGGTCTGTGCCTATACTCATTAGCTATTATACATGTTTTTCCTAAAATAGGGAGAGTTAAGCTGAATCAATGAGAGACGAATTAGATGAAAAGGTTGCCCAATCCATTGAACAACAATTGAAAAGCAATGGCTTGAAATGTTCAATCATTCAAGCCATTCTCGGAATTATCAATCACGCCCTCCGTGAAATAGACCAAAAGAAACGGTTGCAGGCTCCCTACATTTCTATTAAACTTTAATTGTTATATAATGCCAAAATAATTAAAAAAGGAAAAGGAGATTCTTGTTTTGTTAGATTTTTTTAAGCGGCTTTCGTTAATCAAACGAATTGTTATAGGTATTATTCTGGGTGGCTTGTTAGGAATATTTCTTCCTCAATGGAGTTTCATCGCAATTTTAGGAAGTCTATTTGTTGGGGCCTTAAAAGCGATAGCACCACTATTAGTATTTGTATTAATCATGGCTTCTGTATCAAAGCATCAATCAACAACACAAACCTATATTAAGCCAATTATTTCTTTGTATCTATTTACTACCTTGTTAGCCGCAACAATTGCCGTATTAGCCAGCTATATCTTTCCGCTAACTATTTCGTTGCAGGAGGTTTCAGGTTCTCAAGAAGCACCAAAAGCGCTAATCGATGTATTGACCACTATCTTGAATAATATTGTTCAAAATCCATTGCAGGCAATGATTGAGGGAAATTATTTAGGCGTCCTGTTTTGGTCTGCTCTAATTGGTTTTGCCTTACGTACACGAAAAAATTCTGTTAAGGAAGTTATTGATGAGTTTTCTCTAGCAATTACAGGCGTCGTTCAGTTAATTATTGCTATGGCACCACTGGGTATTGCTGGTTTGGTCTTTGATTCAGTTTCTTCAACTGGCCTTGCTGGATTAATGCAATATGGGCGTCTTCTGCTCCTGCTGGTAGGAACGATGCTGATCGTCGATTTAATTGTCTACCCTTTAGTAGCCTTTGTACTAATTCGACAAAATCCCTATCCCCTCGTTTGGTTCTGTTTAAAAGAAAGTGCGATTCCAGCCTTTTTCACTCGAAGTTCTGCAGCAAATATTCCAATCAATATGATGCTGGCAAAACGCATAGGGTTAACAAAGGAATCATATTCTATTTCTTTACCATTAGGTGCAACCATCAACATGGGTGGAGCAGCAATTACTATCTCTATCATGACTCTAACTGCTGTCCATACTTTAGGAATCGATGTGCCTTTTAGCTTAACGTTAATTTTATGTGTATTATCTGCGTTGTCTGCTTGTGGCGCTTCAGGAATTGCTGGTGGATCATTATTATTAATTCCATTAGCCTGCAGCCTTTTTGGAATTTCTAATGACATTGCGATGCAAGTCGTTGGTGTTGGTTTCATTATTGGTGTCGTTCAGGATTCTGTTGAGACGGCAGTTAACTCATCGAACGATTTATTTTTCACTGCTATTGGTGAGTTTTATGATCTTCGAAAGCATGGAGAAAAAATAAATTTGAAAGAACGTTTGGCAAATAAATAAAAGCCGTTTCGTTTTCTAAATAAATCTACCAACACGCTGATTGTGTTAACTTCACCTAAAAACAAACTTTCAACCAAACATATCCTCACTTGTGATACTGCTCCACGTATCGCAAGTGAGGATATTCATCGTACGGCATGCTAAGCTGTTCTTCCTCCTGATTTCTGCCATTGTCGCTGATCTGTCTTCAAATCGACTCATAAAATTTATTCCTTCTTTTGACGTCAAAAAAAGACCTGCGACACCAAACGGCACAGGTCTGAAAATTTGACTATTCACTTACTTTAAAAGTCCCATTTCGTACATTGTTTCCGCAATTTGCAAGGAATTCCAGGCTGCACCCTTTAATAGATTATCTGACACAACCCACAGATGAACACCCTTTTCCTCATCCGGATCTTTGCGAATCCGTCCGACAAATGTTTCTTTTTTGCCAACACAATTCAAGGCCTGCGGATAGATCTGCTGACTTGGGTCATCCTCTAATACGGCACCAGGTGCTTTAGCAATAACTTCTTGGATTTCAGCAACTGTCGCTGTTTTCTCCGTTTCAATATAAACAGATTCCGAGTGTCCGCTCATAACAGGAATACGTACACAGGTTGCTGAGACCTTAATCGAATCGTCCTCCATGATCTTTTTCGTTTCGTTGATCATTTTCCACTCTTCATTGGTGTAACCAGCATCGGTAAACACATCGATTTGCGGCAATGCATTAAACGCCAACGGATAATGCTTTTTATCTCCTCCGCAAGGTAAAATATCTGCCTTCCACTCATCTACGGGCTTTTCAGCTAAAAAGTCCTGCGTTTGCTGTCTCAACTCTTCCATTGCCTGATTCCCAGCGCCGGATACCGCCTGATAGGTTGAAACTAGCACCCGTTTTAACCCATAAGTCTGACGGATCGGCTCTAAAGCCACCATCATTTGAATCGTTGAACAGTTAGGATTAGCAATGATCCCCTTATGCGTCCGTAGAGCCTCAGGATTAACTTCAGGTACGACTAACGGTACTTCGGGGTCCATTCGGTAATGGCTCGTATTATCTACTACAACCGCTCCACGTTTGACCGCCTCTGGGGCAAATTTAGCGGATATTCCTCCACCTGCTGAAAATAAAGCCAAATCGATCCCTTCAAATGAATCAGGAACCAGCTCCTCGATTGTTTGAGTTTCGCCTTTAAATGAAAGTTGCTTCCCAGCGGAGCGCTTCGAAGCCAAAAATTTCACAGTGCCAATTGACAAGGTGCTATTTTCTAATAGTTTAATCATTTGTGTTCCTACTGCGCCAGTAGCGCCGACAATTGCAACATTCATTTTTCTCATCACAATCACTCTTCCTTTTCATAGTATTTTAACAGTTTATCACATTTGCTTTGAAACGCAAGAGCTCTTTTGGTTTCAACTACTCTTAATTCCAGCTCTCTTTATTACAATTATTCAATTATTTGAGAAAGTGATTTCTCGATCTAAATAACTGATATAACAAAGATAAAATAAACATTCAATTCAATTTATAGTAAAATAAATTAAAAAAAAGGGTTTTTTTGAATATTATTATTGCAGTTTTCTAATAAAGGCTTTAGAATTAATATGAAAGCGTTATTCGTAGGAGGTCAATCATGAACGTGAATGGAGATATCATCAGACAAAAGCGCGAGAAGGCTGGTATAGCGCGAGAAGCCTTCAGTACGATCTGTTCTCCGGCTGACTTAGAGTTGATTGAAGTCAAGAACACAGGCATTTTAGAAGTCATTCTCGATCTCTGTATGAAACTGGACATTCCGTACCACCAAGTTTTCCCTGACACAGTTCTTTTAATGGAAACCTCTTTGTTGGATATTGTTCGTTGTCTGCATCTACGTCAAGAATTCTCTAGTGTTTTGTTTTTGTTGAATACCTATGGAAAGAAAATTTCTTATCAAAATGCACGAATCGTTGGTCATCTATTGTATTTTCGCGCTTACGCAAATCTATTCGGTAAGCGTGACACAAAAAAAGCTGTCCATTACTTTCAACGAGCCTATACCTTTTTTCGCGATGAGAAAAGGTATGAGCTGCTAGTACTTAAAGGATTAGCCACCTGTTATCAAGTAAACGAAGAAAAAAAGCGCGCACGTATCTTTTTTGAACGCGCTGAACAATTGGAGGAAAAAATGAATACACAATTAAAATTAGGTCCATCATATTATCAGGCAGCTTGCTTCTACGCCGAACGCGGCAACCAAAAAAAGGCCAATGCTCTTTGCGATGAGGGAATCCAAACGCTATTAGAGGTAAATGTTACTACTGGCTTAGAAGAGCTGTTTTTCGAAAAAGCAATTATCCAAGAAAACATCAACGACAAAATCGAACTGTTAAAGCAAGCCGATTATTACGCCAAGCTAAACGAAAATTATGATTTAACCGAAGCAATCCATGAAAAACTGAATAGAGTTTAACCAAACCGATAGAAAAGGCTGCGCCAATATAAACTGGCACAGCCTTTTCTTGATCCTATTGCTTACGCATCCACAGATTTATTCGGATGATAAAAGATCATGTATAAAACTGCTACAACCAACGGAATGATCGCACAGAAGATGTAGATATGCTGATAAGATCCTAGAATTCCTTTAATGGCTCCTAATAAATAAGGTCCTACTCCTAAGCCTAAGTCAAGACCAATGAAATACGTCGATAATGCGACACCGATTCGAGCCTTTTCAACCAACTTCAAGGTCACGGCCTGACCATTGGCCATAAAAGTACCGTAGCCTAAACCTACAAAAGCTCCTGCAATTAACAAGACAACAGCATTGCCAGTGAAGGCTAAGAGAATCAACCCGATCGTCAAACAAATAAAGCTTGGATACATCACAGAATTTTCTCCATGCTTATCAAAAATCTTTCCAGACATCGGTCTTGTGAGAGTAACCACTAAAGCGTAAACCACAAAGAAGAAGGCCCCCGCCGTAACTAGATGTAACTGATCCGCATAAATGGAAAGAAAGCCTAGCACACTGGAATAGGCGATCCCGATCAAAAAGGCGATTCCTGCAATGAATAAAACCTTCAATTCAATAAAGCTTTCTAAGCTAAAGGTGTTGATTTTCGCACGATGTTCATCTGTTAATTCGATGTTACTTACTTCGAATTTGAAGCAGGCCAGCATCGTAACAAAGGCGAGAACCACTGCAAGAAGGATGATCGCTTTAAACCCAACCATCGGTAATAACAGCAACCCGATAAATGGACCGATTGCTGCTGCTAAGCTGGTACTCAATCCATAATAGTTGATCCCTTCCCCGTATTTTGCCTCTGGAATATACGCGGTAACGATCGCGTTCGCCGCAGTAGAAACCGTGCCGTACCCAAACCCATTTAGAAAACGTACGCCGTCTAAAATAAAGATATTACTGCTGACCAAATACGCAGCAGTCGTGATTAAGTAAAACAATGCCCCATAGCGTAAAACCGCTCGTCGGCCGAATAATTCCAATTTCTTCCCGATATACAGTCGTGCAAGTAGTGTACCGATAATATAAATACCGACAGCGAAACCCGCTTGAGCGGTGGTTGACCCTAAGCTTTGTGTTGCATATTTTGCCGTGATCACAACAAAACAGTAATAGACTAAAAAGACCACAAAATTGATAATCGTGATGGTGATAAACCCTTTATTGAATAACTTTTCTTCCTTAATTTTCATTACCTACTCTCATTATTATGCGATGCGCTCATTTAATTTCTTTAAGGTTGAGATTTTTTCTGCGACCTTATTATAGTTTGATGGATAACGATCCACTGCCTGGCTGATAAATAAATCCCGTGTATAATCAAAAGCTGATAAAAAGGCATCCAGACTTTCATCATTTTCAAACGAATAATCTCTCCTTAACATCAACGCATTTTGGTACGCATCATTTAAGAAAACCAATACCGCCTCTTTTTCAAATCGTACCTTATAGGCTGATTCCAATCGTTCGATCATTGCGCTTGTCCATTTTTTCATAGTAAACACTTCTCTTTCTTTCAAATTTTCTGATCACGCTTTGGGTTGTTCGACTTACTTGATTGATTATACGGATAGAAAAAACAGCGGGAAATCAGCTTTCATAATAAAAAAAGACGTAATTTTTTTTTAGCAAAAAAGGACATTAACATTTGTTATTATCTTTTTTTACTAGCCTTTTAATCAAACAAAACCTCTACTTGTGATAAAATGGCAATGAAAATTTCAACAATTCATGGAAGGAACAAAGAAAATTGGATAATACAGCTTTAACAAACTACTTAGAACAAAAAAAATTCCCGATCGTTAGTAAAGAGTACAAGAAGTATCTGCTCTACGAAGGAATTCAGGACCATCATGTGTACGTTTTGAAAAGTGGCGTCATCAAGACGAGTGTCGTTTCCAGAGATGGCCGCGAATTCAATTTGGAATACATCAATGATCTCGAAGTAGTGTCATTGTTAAAGGACGAATACTCTCAATTCATCGATGCTCCCTTCAACATCCGAATAGAATCCGAAAAGGCCGAACTCTACCAGATCGACCGCGTTGAGTTTTGGAAAGACATCAATCAAAATCGCGAACTCCAAATCTATGTCAAAAACTATTACCGAGAACGCCTGATGAAATCCATGAAGAGAACCCAGCAAATGTTAATGAATGGCAAGTTTGGGGCTGTCTGCAGCCAAATCTATGATCTTTATGACAAATTTGGCATAGAATATCAGGACGGAGTCTTGATCGACTTCGTAGTGACCAACGAAGAAATTGCTCATTTTTGCGGCATCAATGCTGCCAGCAGCGTCAGCCGGATCATGCATCAATTAAAAACCTGCGGTGCGATCAAAATGCATGACCATAAAATATTTATCAAAAATATCGAGCTGATCAAAGACAACATTATTTTTTAAAGCTTGAACTGCTTTATTTGTAGGAAATCATTTTTCAACCTGCAAAAAAAACAGGAGCCGTGACATAAGACTTGTCATAGCTCCTGTTTCTGAATAAACGGTGTTCCAGAAATAGCTTCTGTCACAACCTTTGTTTTAAATCTCTGTTCCATATTCTACTGGTTTATCCCATTCACCTGGCGCGTCATCATAAGCATGCCCATAAATAAAAACGGGCATTCCGATGTAACTATACTCATAAATTTTCGCCACTTCAGATTTCGGTGTATTGACGCACCCATAGCTTCCCAAATCCGTTTTAAAGGCGCCGGGCTGACCAAAATATTGAAGCTTATGATCAGTATCATGCAGACCTATTTCAGTAATCGTCTGACCATAGCTTAATAACGGCATCCAATAGTCGACGGGGACATTATAGGTGCCATCCCCATTTGTTAAGACACCGCTCAAATCAACATTTCGTCGTTTGTCCATCACTGTATGAAAACCAGGAACGGTGGCTGTTCCTTTATTATATCGCCCTGTGATCACGTCGGTCTCGACTACCAGCTCGCCTTTGTCGAAGCAGTACATTTTTTGGTTGTCTAAATCGACTTCTATGTAGTTTTTTGTGACATGCAGCGGTTGTTTTTTAGTGTCACCTTTGAGAACCAGCTGAATGACTTTTGTATTTGGTTCCTTTAACTTTTCAGTAATTTTCTTCGCTGATTGCTTGATATCAATAAACCAGCCGTAATTTCCTACGTTTTTAAAACGCAGATGCTGCCCGTGGACATTTGTAAAATCCACTGATTTGTATATCGTTGAATATTCCCGTTCTAAATCTGCTACCCATGCTGTTATCAGCTCTTGGTCAAAATTTCCCTGATCATCAACTGAAGCGGCCAACATCTGTTCTGTAAGCGGAATCGTTTGTTTGTTCAGCTTTAACTTTATCTTACGTTTTCTAACAGCCTCCAAATTTTGCGATATTTTTTGACTATTCAAATCCCTCGTTGTAATCTCCGGTTCTCGATAATAATTGGCTAACTCATACTCCGTTTGCAGATTCCCTTCTTCAAAGGCGTCGCAGAGTTCCTTACGCAACCGCGTAGAATCTACTACCGTTCCGCTTTTTTCTGACTGAATCTCAAATTTTTGATCGGTATAAATGATTTTAGCATTTTGGGCTTCTTTTCCTCCCAAAAAGGAGGCGCGGTTAATTGCCTCAGCTAATCGATCTTTTGCACCTTTTTTGATGGGCAGACTGAATTCTCCTCGGCGAATATTCTTCTTCAAATAATCCTTTTGAATCTTATACGGCGAAGCGACTTGAAGTTTGATTGTTTGATGCTCCCCCTTCAGCTTAATTTCAACCTGCTTTGTTTCTTGTTGAATTTTTTCTTCAGCCGCTTGAACGGACAACCCGCCCACTGCCACATTCGCCACGACCGACCCGAAATAAAAATGTGACCCAAAGTAAGCATAAATAAGCATGAAAAAGACCATTGCCCCCGCAACGATACCAACAATTCGCACCACCCATTGACTTTCATACTCCTTCAATCGCTATCACCCACTTGCCTAATAATTATCAATATTATAAAACAAATAGCTAATATTTTATTCTAAAATCATATTTATTAATATTTTTTAACATTTTTGGTAAAAAAAGGTTCTGAGGCTGCATAATGAGCCTCAGAACCTTTCAAAAATTCTATTTCACTAAAAAATATTTTATTTTTACATTTTTGTATGGTCTGTACGTGAGATTACGTCACGACGTTGCTCTGGAGTCAGATCACGGAATTTCACCGCATAACCAGATACACGAATCGTAAAGTTCGCATATTTTGGATTATCGATATCTTTATCCATTTCTTCTAGTAATTCACGACCAAAGACATTGACGTTCAAGTGGTAACCACCCTTGTCAAAGTAGCCATCTAAGACTTGTCTTAGGTTATCCACTTGCATCGCTTCATCATCCGTTCGGCCTAAAGCTCCAGGATTGATTGTTTGGGTATCTGAGATTCCATCTTGCGCACAAGAGTAGTTCAATTTCGCTGTTGAGTTCAATGAAGCCAACAAGCCATTTTTCTCGCCTAAGAATTTACCATCTTGATAGCTTGGGTTTGCGCCTGGTGCCAATGGTTTACCCGCACGACGTCCGTCTGGTGTATTCCCAGTATTCTTACCGTAAACGACATTTGAGGTGATCGTCAATAGTGACAACGTTGGTGTTGAATCACGGTATGTGTGTTGACGTTTGATTTGAGTCATAAAGTACTCAAGAATCCAGTTCGCCATTTCATCTGCTTCATCATTGTCGTTTCCGTATGTTGGGAATTCATTTTGCGGAACATAGTCAATTGCCAAGCCATCTTCATCACGGATCACTTTTACGTTTCCATGTTTGATCGCCATCAATGAATCCGTCGCGTGAGAAATTCCTGCAATCCCAGTCGCAAAGGTCCGTTTCAAATCAGTATCCATCAATGCTAATTGCGGTGCTTCATAGGCATATTTATCATGCATATAATGAATCACGTTTAAGGTATTTACATATAACTCAGCTAACCAGTCTAGGACATCTTTGTAGCTTTCCATGAATTGATCGAAATCAATACTATCGCCTTCTAGTGGACGGAAGCGCGGACCAACCTGCATCTTCGTCATTTCATCCACGCCACCGTTGATCGCGTAAAGTACCGCTTTTGCTAAATTGGCGCGTGCACCAAAGAATTGCATGTCTTTTCCGATTACTGTTGCTGATACACAGCAAGCGATTGCTGCATCGTCAGATCCCCAGTATTGACGTAATAAATCATCATTTTCCAATTGGATCGAAGAGCTTTCTTTCGCGACCTTCGCGGCATATGTCCGGAAGCCTTCTGGTAAATGAGATGAGTACAAAACAGTCAAGTTTGGTTCTGGTGAAGGTCCCATATTTGTCAATGTATGCAGAATACGGAAATCATTTTTCGTTACTAATGAAGAACCATCCATATTCATACCAGCCAATGACAATGTCGCCCAGATTGGGTAACCAGAGAATAATTGATTGTATTCTGGTGTACGAGCGAATTTCACCATACGTAGTTTCATGATCAAGTGATCAATCATTTCTTGTGCTTCAAACTCAGTAATCAAGCCGCGATCCAAATCACGTTGGATGTAGATATCTAAGAATGCTGAGATACGACCGATTGACATTGCCGCACCATTTTGTGATTTGATTGCTGCAAGGTAGCCGAAGTATAACCATTGGATTGCTTCTTGAGCGTTGCTAGCAGGTTTTGAAATATCATAGCCATAGCTTGCGGCCATTTCCTTCATATCAGCTAATGCGCGGAATTGTTCAGAAACTTCTTCACGTAATTGGATCACGTCATTTGTCATTACTTTACTGCCGACGTTTTTCCAATCTTTTTTCTTTTCTTTCATCAAGAAATCAATACCATATAATGCGACACGACGGTAGTCACCGATAATACGTCCACGACCATAAGCATCAGGTAGACCAGTAATGATTTTGTTTTTGCGGGCTAAACGCATTTCATCTGTATAAGCATCAAAAACACCTTGATTATGTGTCTTACGCCATTTATTAAAGATGAAAGACATTTCATCGTCTACTTCATAGCCGTTTGATTCTAAGGCTTTGTTTGCCATGTTGATTCCGCCAAATGGCATAAATGCTTGCTTCAACGGTACATCTGTTTGCAAACCAACGATTTTTTCTTCTTCTTTAATCAAATAGCCAGGCTCATGAGATGTGATCGTAGCGGGAACATCATTGTCCATATCATAAACGCCGTTTTGTTTGTGCTGAACTTCAAAGAGTTCTTGTAATTTTTCCCATAACTTTTCAGTACTCGGAGCTGCACCTTCTAAAAAGCTGTCGTCTCCTTTATATTCTGTATAGTTACGTTTGATAAAGTCTAACGTATTGACCTCGTGTTGCCAGCGACCCTCGTTAAAACCTTCCCAAGGATTTTTTGTTTGTTCTACAGTTTTTTCGATTGTTGTAGTTTCCATAATTGCACTCCCTTGTTAAATAGTTTCAAATTAATTTAAAATGATTATAACAAAGGAATCAGTTTTAAGAAAGGGCTTTTTTGACTTCTTATCACAGTAAATCCTTTTAAAATAATGATAATTATCTTATCTTAAGCCCCCACCTGTTACACTTTTCACTATAACAGATTATGTAATTGATAATGACAGTTTCTACTTGATATCAATATTTGCTCAGTAATATACTATTTGCGGCCACCGATAAACTGAAAAACAGAGAACTGATACAGACAGGCTTGTGAAATAATTCTCCCTTCAAACTCTCATAATTGACAAAAATTTATTTTAAAAAAATTTATCTCATTATTCTAGCAGTTCATTCTAATTTACCGAGAAACTACTTTTTCTGTTATCAAATCCTTCAATTGATCTGTTGGTTACTAAGTTTAGCTCTACTCTATAGTTTTTTATTAGCTAAAATAATTCTTAACTAAAAAATACTTAAATTTATTTTAATACCCACGCTACGATCCTCGTTAAGCACCAATCTTCATTATTTTATTTTTCAGTCTAAAAAAATGACGAGTTCTCTAGGTTAAAAATATTCAAAGCGATGAAATTGGTATACAATATCAATCATATGTGTGTCGTTATTAGGGAGGTACTTTATGCTAGAAAGGTATATTGAAAAGAATATTTTTCGTCAGGTTTATCTTTGTCAACAGCTGTACCAAAAGAAAGAAATCAATTTACAAGTAATGGCCGAGCGTCTAAACGTTTGTACACCTACAATTACTAATGATCTCGATGTTCTGAAAGAATCTTTTATACAGGAAATTCTTTCATTTGAGCGGACTAGATGTACCTGTAAACTGTTTTTTGATCCAGCTTATTCATTATTAGAATTAACGCAACGGATTTATCGACGCTCCGATTTTTTGCGTGTCCTAAACGACTTCTTGATTGGAAATACTCATTGGTCTGAGATCGCGGAAAAAGAATTTCTTTCGACTAGTAAGATTTATCAGATACGAGCAGACATTTTTGATTTCGCTGAGGAGCTGGGCTACTCGTGTTCAAAACAGCAGCTTAAGCTGCCTGAAAAGGACCTGCGCTATTTACTTTTAGCTATCGCCAGATATACTGGTGAACGATCCGCCATCCCATTCAATAAAACAATTGCCTCGTCTGCTGAAGAATTGATCGATTATGTCGAAGAACACTTTTTTGCCCGTGATTATCCGGAAAGCGAGCGAGAAATCATCATTTTAGGGAGTCAACTAAGCAGTCATCGCGCTCGGCAAGCGACCATTACTTTTTCTGAGGAAGACAAAATCTGCGCCCAGCAAACCCCCTTATTTAGATTATTGCGCGAAGGACTGAAAACCTTGAAGGCCACGATTTGCGCCAATGAAGAGGAACTATTTTTTATTTATTCCCTTTTCAATGCAAGAAATTATCTTTGCAATAATTTGGAATTACTGCAAAAGGATTTCGAGGTTGTTTATCAAAATCATATCCAACGCTATCCCGAAATTGAAAATCTGCTGCAAGAATTGCGCTCTTCATTGAATATCTCCGTAGAAAATGAACTTCTTCTAAAGAAAGCCTTTCTACCTTTTATCCGTTCTACATGGGGAGACATGCAGCTTTTCCAACCAGATTTGATTTATCTATTAGATAAAGACCAGCTAGCTATTTACCAAAAGGTGCGAATGATCTTGGAAACGTGGTCTGCCGCTTGGCAAACGACCATTCATTGGAACGATAATCTCATTCGCAAAATGACGTTAACGCTGGATCTGCTGCGTAGAAATACCTTTGACGAAAAAATCGAATTGTATATCGTCGCTTCTTCTGATTTCAACTTTTTATATTATCGTAAGCAGCTTGAAGCCTTGCTGGATGATCATTTTCTTATTAGCACGATGATCTATAATACCTTGAACGAAGTAGTTGATGACACCTTCTTCTGTTCGAAACGAGTCATCATTTGCGACACCGCACTTTACCAAGCAGATTTAGGTAGTGAAAACACAGTGATTTTCCCAGTTTCACCTAAGACAATCGATCAAACCTGTATTGAAATCAATCAACTCGCTCGTCCATACAAGAAAGGCTTCACGAACTCGCTCAGCTTTTGAGCACCGATTAGGTACTGTTCCACATCAGCTCTGCAAGCAATCACTGTGTGTCTCAGCAATAAGACCAAAATATTTCTAAATTGCCAAGAAACACAGTGATCGAAGAGAACTGATGTTGATTGGTACCTCCTCAGTGCTTCTCAAATTTCGATCTATTTTTGCTTATTGCCGAAATGCTAGTTCTGCTTAACGGAGTTTAGCAGTAACTGTATGCGTAGCTTGCGTAGAAAAGCTCGTTCGTGAAGCTGGACATGGATATACTTTCCGTAAAGCGATTTATTCATGTTAATTTTTTTACTTTCCTTATAATCGAAAGAAGCCTGAAAGAATAATTTTCTTCCAGGCCTCTTTTTTTAATGAGTAAATCCGTATGTTTTAATTTCTGCTTTTTTATGATAGACCACATGTGCTTGATTCAAAGCATCGATGGCTTCTTGCATGTCTTGAACGTAATCACACGCCATGTTCATGCCAAAATCTGCTCGAATGACGAGGCGTTGAATGATTTCTTGTTCCAGATTTTGAGGTAGTGGATATGCCGGTACTTGCCAGCCCTTCATCAAAAGACGATCCGCCAAATCATACAAGGTCCATTCACGTGTTGGATCTTCTTTTAATTTATAGCAAACAATTGGTAATTGTGAACCATCGTTGACGATTTCAAACAATCCGGTTTCTTCAATAGCTTTGGCTAAATACAGTGCTACTTTATGAGTACGTTCATGGATGGCTTTGTATCCGTCAAACCCATAACGGACAAAGTTATAGTACTGACCAATTAATTGTGCGGCACTATGAGAAAAATTAATCGCCATCGTTGGCAGCTCTCCGCCTAAATAGCTGACTTTGAAGATTAATTCTTTTGGCAGATATTGTTGATCACGCCATAGAACCCAACCAACACCAGGATATACCAATCCATATTTATGACCCGATGAATTGATTGAGATAACATTCTTCAATCGGAAATCCCAAACCAAATCAGGTTCAGTGAAGGGTGCGTAGAAACCACCTGAAGCAGCATCCACATGAATATAAACCTTATAGTCTGTTTGTTTATTGTATTCTTCGACTAAATCATTTAGACCTTTAATATCATCATAGCGTCCAGTATAGGTAATCCCCATGATCCCCACGATTCCAATGGTGTATTCATCAACATAGTCCATGACTTTATCTAAATTTATTGACATATGTTCTTGATCTAATGGCACTTCCCGCATTTCAATATCCCAATACACACAGAATTTTTCCCAGCAAACTTGGTAGCCAGATGAAATAACTAAATTCGGTTTTTTCGCATTGAGATCCAATCCTAGTTTTTCAGCACGTTTACGCCAAGCAAATTTCATTGCCATGCCGCCTAGCATACACGCTTCCGAAGAACCAATGGTTGACGTTCCCATAAATTTTTCGTTCTCACTGGCATTCCAAAGATCAGCGATCATATTCACGCAGCGATTTTCGATTTCTGTTGTGCGAGGATATTCTGATTTATCAATCGCATTTTTTTCTAGCGTTTGACTCATCAATTTGACTGCCTCTGGTTCCATATAGGTTTGACAAAATGTCGCTAAATTTAAACGAGCATTTCCTTCATCCAGCATTTCATCCTGAACTAATTGATAAGCGATCCGTGGTTCGATTGATTCTTGATTCAATTTATATTTTGGCAGATCGACTTGTTCGCTTTCTGAACCAAAAATTGGTTCTAAATATTCTGCTTCATCACGATTTTCTTTTCCATATAACATGAGTAAATCCTCCTAAAAATGTCTTTATTTAATGTTTCAATGTGTGTTCTTCTTTTTGAACAATTTGATGTTCTCCACGAGCTGCTGGATAGATCGCCCCATTCACATCTCCTGCTTTCATGTGAACAGGCTCCTCGATCGTTGTGTGCCCGTGCTTGTCGTGTAATTCATAAATAATAAACGGTAAAACTACCGTGATCACAAAGCTAATCAATAAAATCACTTGATACGTTCGATCTTCGTTCTTAGCAATAGAAGCTGGCGGAACAAAAGAAATCAACAAAGCCAATACCGATAATAGTAGTCCGACACCGGCAATGATTGTTTTTCCAATTGTTTTTCCAGGGACGTTGTAAGTCCGTTTCAACTCTTTCTTTTTATAGACCAAAACGAAATAACCGATAAAGAATAAAAGATAGCCAACCAAGTAAATAACTACCGTTAACGAAATAGCAACGAGGAAGGATAGATTATTTCCGCCGCCGCCAAAGGTCAATACTGCACCCCAGATCGTGACGATCACGCCTTGGATCATAATTAATGGTACGGGAACCCCATGCGTGTTGGTCTTACGTAAAAAGTTAGGCAATAGCCCACGCTGTGCAGCCGCAAACATCCCGCGAGAAGGACCAACTACCCATGAACTTACTTCACCCATCACACCAAAAGCGATCATCAGGGCAATGACTTTGACCAGCCAACCTAAATGACTGTTAAAATGCAAAATCAATGATTGAAATGTTTGGATCACTCCAGCGCTTAAAGATAATTGATTTTGGGGAATCACTGCAGCTACGGAAAAACCACCGATTGCGTCTAAAGCAATGGCTAAGATAACCAATAGAATCATCGCTAAAGGATAATTTCTCTTCGGATTTTCCAATTCATTGATATGAGAAGCTGATGCCTCAACACCCATATAAGCCAAAATAAAGGAGACAAAAACGACTAAAGTCGATAACTGTGAAAAATCTGGGATGAATGCTTTTTTACTAATAGCAATCTCGATAGGATTTCCTCCAATGAAATAAGCCGCTGCCAACCCAAATAAAATGACGGACGGAATAAGGATACCAACCACAAATCCTGCCTTCGCAATTTTCGCCGTTCGTTGTGTTCCGCCTAATTGCGAGAAGGTCAGCCCCCAGAAAATGACTAGTAAACCGATATATTTCAATAAAGGGTCTGTATTCAGTGCTTGGAAATTCAACACATAGGACAACGCACCTAAAATGAAATAAATCATGGTCACGAAGCCAACAGTAATTTGGAACCACTGAAAGAAGATCGCAGCAAAGCCAAATCGTTCACCTAACGTTTGGCTGACCCAACTAAAGATCCCTCCGTTTTGCCAACCTTCTACAGTAGACATCTCTGCTGCACATAGTGCCACAGGCAAAAACCATAAAATTCCACCTAGCAGTAAAAAGAAGACCAGGTGCAGCTTCGAAGTAGCAAAGGTCGGATATTCGTACACCGTTAAGACCATCGAAGCCGTCAATGCAAAAAAGCCAAATAAAGATAATTTTTTCTGATTCATAGAAACGCTTCTTTCTCTTTTCATTAATTAATTAGCAAATGAATGATTCAGGAAAAATATTTCAAAGAATATTGATAAATCATTTTTAGGCACCTCTTTTCTTACAAGGAGAAGTATATATAGGATTTGAGGGACTTTTTTCTAGATTTTTTTCAATCAATCATGAGCAACCTAAAAAAATATGGAATTTTTTTCCAACAAAAAAAGCCCTAGCTTTCTCCCTGTTCTAGGAGAAAGCTAAGGCTTTTAAAACTTTTAACTACATACTGTATTCCTTAATATGCTCATTCATCAAGCCATTCGGAACATCATGGAGACGATAACCATTTCCCCAATACGTAATGATCCGAACATTATCGATGTGTGCGTGAGCGATCTTCTTACGAATGTTTCCTACCGCTGTAGACATTTGGACTAGACGCGACTTGCTGACTTCATTGTTCCAAACCTTATTACACAATTCGTCTCTGGAAATAATCTTGCCGCTGCCCTCTGCCAATGCACTGATAATTTTCTTTTCAATATTATTCAATGAACTATAGAAAAGAACTAAGTCTTGTTTCTTCATTTCAGATTGTCTGACTAACCCTTTAGAAATGGATTCTTGATGCCCTTCACGCTTATCGCTTAATAGCAAGAACTCTCTTAGTTCTGTTAGCGTACAATCAATTGATAGACAATGGCTTTCATCAATGTTTGGTACTGGTTCATCCGTACGCCGCAAATAATGCAGGTCTTTCTCTACAACAATTGGCAATATTTCATTAAATTCCTGATTCGTTAACGTTTCACTAAAAATGACAATATCAAATAGCGATAAAATATCTTCAAAATAATTTGGTTTATCCACATCAAAAAATTCTTTTAAGACAAAAACTTCATAGTCTAATCGTTGTAATTCATTTTGAAACTCTTGTTCGATGATAATATTTCTAGTAAGAATAATCACTTTTTTCATCGTACTACACTCCCGTCTTTACTCATTTCCACTTTTACACCCATTAACTCCATTATTGAAACTTCATTTAATTTTCTAAACAACGAATACCCTCTTTTACTTGATTAATAACCTCTTGCGGCATATTACGCTTATGCTTTAGTACACTGTTCAAACGTTCCTTTAGATTCGATTCAATATATCTTGCCTGCTCCTCTGCCTGTTGAATAATTTTACGACTTGTTTTCGCAGCATCTAACAATGTGTCTGCAGCATCCGTTTCGACAAATAATTCTAGAGCAGCATCGTTTTCCTTTTGAAAGAGATACTCAAATAATTTTTCATTCCGATCACGCTCATACATATATTGTTCTAAAAGCCGTTCGTATTTATTCTGTAAATCATTGATCTCCTCAGTTTTTTTAGAAGAACCCAAACACTGCTTTCCCTCGGTTCTTCTTTGCAGGACAAAGCGACGCCTTTCCAAATTGTCCTTATTATGATAAACAACGATATCTCTAGATAAAAGGATATGGTTATCTTCCAGCTTCTTCGTTACTTCTTTCAGACGATAGCGGTAAGCTGAAACCTTTTCCTCCAGTGCACCGCGTATTCCTTCCAGCTTCTCGATTTGATCCAAGAGCTCCTCGCTTTGTATCTCCAAGTCTTCAATCTTTTCCAACAATTGTTCTTTGCTATTATCAGTTACATTAAAAACATCAAAATTTTCCATGCTGGTCTCATCTCTCTTCTTTGTGATTAAGATAAAAAGATTTCTGCTTCCATATGTATGCTTTTTGACTTATTATGTAAAACCGTCTTGTCTATCCGAATAACCATTACCCAGTAACAAAACCACCAGAAGCTTATCTTCTATTTACTATCTATTGATTTTCGCGCTATTTCTCCAAAATCTCCTCCTTATTGCCACTATGATATGTTCTTATGGAAATAAACAGATGTATCCTATATTTTCTCTAGAATTTAGTTTGGTCGCTTAATTGTTATCATTTTGAATTTACTAACCTTTTGGAGGCTTAAACAATCCGGCAAAAGACCATCTGCAACAACCTTAGTTATATAATTCGCGAAAGCTATCAAGTGTATTCTAATTCAAAAAGAATAAAAATTATTTTTATTTTAAATAAATAATTTTTATGTTTTATTATACATCTATTTTTAAAAAATTATAAAATATTTTTTATAATAAATCAACAGTATATTAACTTTTTGAGAAACCTTTTTTTTAAAATCATTTTTGCTCATCGAAATTTTTAACCAATTACACATTTAGCAAAAATGTTTCAAATTCTTCACGATAATTTCTGAAAACCCAATAGAAATAGCTACATAATAATCATTACTTTAAAATAATGACGTAGTTAATTCCTCTAATGTTCGAACTACATTCGTATTTATGCCGAACCAAAAACTAAATTTTTCATCTAAAAGTAAAAATTTAGTATACTAATTTTCAGTATATTTTTGGAAAGAAAATAATATCCTCTCCCACCTAAAAAATATAACATAAACAAATTTTTATTCATAAAATGTAAATATTTATCAATATGCGACCTATGAAGCCCCTTTCATTTTTAGTTATTTTACCCAATAAATCCCTTCTGGCTTTTTTAACAGTCATTCTAAACTAGAAAATGCATTCTAATATAAGAAACAAATAATCAACCATATTTAAGAAAAAAAGCCTTGAATCATCGTCTTTGTATGATCTACAATTCTCCAATTCCTTTATAGTAATGATTCTTTAGTTGTTACATCCGTTAGTATTCCTCTTCCTTTCCATTATAAGTAAATTCTAAAAAAGTCATTTCACTTTATTCTGGCTGATTTTTTTGTAATATTTTGACAATTTTTCAATGTATTAATATAAAGCATTACTTTCGCTATTCTTTATTTCGACCGACTAGACCACGTAAATAAAAAAGTGCTTTCCGTTTCAACCACTCGAAACGAAAAGCACTTTCTTCTTATACTCTAATTCTTATTTGATAAACAGATACAAAAATTTTCTTTGACTGTTAGAATGAAACCTATTTTTTACAGCCAGTATTTATTTACATAGACCGATTTAGCGGACCAATGTTCTTGACTCTTGTACAAAATCATTCTCCAAATAGTCGAAGAATTTTTTGTTCAGACGATAGCCCTGACCCCAAACAGTCTGAATTGCTTCTTCGCCAAACTCATTTCCTAATTTCTCATTGACCTTTGAAACGACCTTCGAAAGACTCGCTAAAACAGATTTCGTTGGGTCTTTCTCCCAAATTTGTCGACTGATTTCTTCACGAGGAACGGTACGTTCTCCCGCCTGAATTAAATAGTAGACAATTTCTTTTTGTTTCAACTTCAAATTCAAATCGGACAGTTTTTGTTTGACTGTGACCTGTTGGACATGTGCAGCATCTTTACTTGCTAAGCTTGATAGTTCCGCCAGCAATAAAATCTCTCTCAAGCGATCCAAATCCGAGTTCAATGGAATCCACGCATCAAAAGGAGAAGAACTTTCTGTTTCGTAATTACTTTCTGTTGCTCGACGGAAAAGTTTAGTATTTCCTTGCGGCAACTGTTTGATTATCTCATAAGCCTCTATATCATATAAGGTCTCACTAAAAATGATTCCTTCGAATTGAGTAAGAAAAGCTTTATCAAACGAGTTTCTTTTTAGCATTGCTAACATATTGCTGGAACAATAGACTTCGTTCCCTAACTGTTTCAATTGTCGCTCAAAGTTTTCCTCATATAGCGGAACCTTTGTTAAAAGTAATAATTGCATACCTTCATCTCCTTTAAAATTGCTCTTTCCCAGCGAACACCTTTTCTAAATTAACAGCCCTATCCAGCATCGCTGAAGGCATACATTAATAAAATTCGAAAATTAACCCGAAATATCATTTAATGCCTTAAAATAGAAAAACATTTATATAGATAGATTATATTATACTGTTAATTTTAGGTCAATTTTTAATTTGTAAATAACAAAAACATATGTTGGCAGTTTTAATGATGAAAGTCATAACTAAAAAAACACTATTACTACCTATTCAATATCCAATATGACTCAATTAGAGACTAATACCTTAAAAATAAATACCATTTAAGTCCAATATCAAAATAAAGTGATTAAAAACGGAATTTTCAGTTCATCAAAAAATGTAAATAAAATTGACGATTTAGCTAAATTTTATTTTACATTTAGAATCCACATAAAGCCGATGAAGACAAAAAACAGTCCATACATGATCGGAGAAACTTCTTTTCCACGTTTAGCAGCAATCATGGTGATTGGATAGAAAATGAAGCCTAAGGCAATGCCATCAGAAATACTATAGGTTAACGGCATCCCAATCAGAATCAAAAATGAAGGAATCGCGATCTCTAATTGATCCCATTTAATTTCACGTAATGATTGAGCCATTAAAACACCCACAACGATTAATGCCGGTGCGGTAACTTGTGAGGTCACAACTGACAACAATGGTGAGAAAAATAAACCAAAGATAAAGAAAGCACCTGTCGTAATCGCGGTTAATCCAGAACGTCCACCAACCGCAATCCCGGCTGAGGACTCGACATAAGCCCCTACTGGTGAGGTTCCTAGCAGTGATCCAGCTAGCATTGCTGTAGAATCTGATGCCAGAGCCTTTCCGACGCGCGGCATTTTATTGTCTTTCATAAAGCCCGCCTGATTGGCTAATCCAACTAAGGTGCCGGCTGTATCAAAGAAGGTTACTAATAAGAAGGTCAATACGACCACCCAAAGCTGAAGCGTGTTGATATCTTTTACATGCTTTAAAGCAACTAGGAAGGTCGGCTTCAAACTAGGTGCTGCCGAAATAATCTGTGTTGGTGCTTGAATCAAGCCTGTGACTAAACCTAATAATGTTGTTGCCATCATCCCGATAAAGATTCCTCCAGGTACTCGGCGTACCATTAGAATTGCAGTCACGATTAAACCAAAGACCGTTAACCAAGTGGTGCCAACACTCATTGAGCCTAGTCCAACCAAGGTGGACTTGTTCGCCACGATGATGCCGCCTTCGCTCAACCCTAAAAAGGCGATGAATAAACCAATTCCGCCAGAAATCGCATATTTCAAATCAGCTGGAATCGCATCAATGATCATTTCCCGTAATTTAAAAATCGTGACCAAAATAAAAATCAATGACGCCACGAAAACGCCAGCTAACGCTGTTTCCCAACGAATCCCCATTCCAATGCAGACAGAATAAGCGAAAAAAGCGTTGATCCCTAACGCCGGAGCCGTTGCAATCGGATAGCGAGCTAGAACCCCCATCAAGATACACCCTAATGCACTAGCTAAGGCTGTGGCGGTAAAGACTGCGCCCTCGTCCATCCCTGATGCACCCAATACGCTTGGGTTAACAAAGAGAATATATGCCATCGAAATAAAGGTGGTAAAGCCCGCCAAAATTTCTCTTTTGACTGTAGTATTCAATTTTTCAAGTTCAAAATAGGCATTTATTTTTCCTTTCATGATACTCCTCCTATATTCTAAAAATGTTCGTAAAATAATAGCTTGTTTTTCCAAACAACGAGGATAATCATATAATAAAGCAGATAATAAGTAAACAATAATATATAAATAGATTAAAACACGAACATTAATGAAAAAAAACAACGACTTTTATTGAAAACCTTTCCCTTGGCTTAAACAAACTATTGGACAAAATTCTCAAACCTCGCTATTTTTGAGAATGTACTGATTTTACTAACTGTCTAACTACGAAAAAAGGAGAATCATCTTGAAACAACTAACCTTTAAGCAATTTTGGGAGCTGTCGGAAATTTACACTGCTCCATTAAATCTTTTTATTATCTTACTGGGATATGCGATTGCGAAATTTCAGCTTAACAGCTCACTCAATCCAGAATTTTTTCTATTCGTTTTGATCATCGTGATGTTCCACATTACCGTCAATGTTTTTAATCACTACATGGATTATCGAAATGCTTCTGATGAAAACTACAAGCAGCACACCAATATTATTGGACGCGATCATTTGGATCTGCGTTTTGTGCGAAATTTTTATCTATTTAATCTGATTATTTCCTTCTTATTAGGATTAGTATTGGTTTGGCGAACGAACTGGGTGATCGGAATTTTAGGGGTGATTGGTTTCTATATTGGGTTGTTTTATTCCTATGGTCGACGGCCTTTAAACAGCCTGCCAATCGCTGAGGCATTAACTGGTACGGCAAGCGGCTTCTTTATTACTGTCGTGAGCTATTATTTAGCGGTTTATCAAACGCAGGTCATTACGCTTGCGATGATTGGCAAAGTTTTCTTGATCAGTCTGCCGCTGGTATTGATGATGTTCAATAATTTATTGGCCAACAACACGTGTGATTTAGAAGAAGACATTGAAAATCACCGGAAAACGCTAGTTTATTATTTAGGCAAGCCAGTCGCCGTGAAGCTCCTATTGAATGTCTATGCCTTTAGCTTCATCTGGCTATTGGTTTTAGTCGTTGCTGGTTTAGCGCCTTGGACCGTTCTATTTCTTCTCTTCCTTTTTCCTAAGAATTGGCAGAGCTTAAAAAAATACCGCGCACTGCAAGACAAAAAGACAACTTTTCCAATCGTCTTAAAAGCAATGTCGGCGATTATGGTACTCTATCCCGTTCTTTATTTTATCGGTTCGTTATTTGCGTAATGAAAAGCCTGTTTAACTTCCTTAGTTGGAAATTAAACAGGCTTTCTTCTATACCATCAATAAATTGATATTTAGCGTATTGATATCGGTTTGCTGGTCACTGGTAATCTGCGAGTCTGTTATCAAATAGTCACATTCATCAGGCTTAGCAAACTGCTTAAAGCTGCGTTGATTAATTTTACTAGATTCACAAAGAACAAGCTTAATCCGTCCAATATTCATCAAGCTTTTTTTCATCTCTGCTGTTTCGTAATTTGGTGTCGAATACCCATAGCTTTTATCAAAGGAGGTCGTTCCTAAGATGACCTTATCGACTGAAAAGCCAGCCAAACCAAGTGCCACGGAGCTTCCTGATACGTATGGATAGCCATTTCGGATCGCGCCGCCAATGACCTGCACTTGGTAATTGGTTTTTTCGCTTAGCAGCAAGCCAATCTCCAAATCATAGGTCAAGATCGTCAAACGCTTCAAGGGACTGTTGATCAATTTTTCAGCAAAAGCCCTGCAAGAAGTCCCTGTATCAATCGCTAAAATATCATTTTCTTCAATCAGTCGCACCGCTCGTTCGGCGATTCGGTATTTTTCATTGGTGAATTCGCGGCTTTTGGGAATAATTTCAACACTGCGTTGAAAATCACGCTTGATTACCCCGCCATGTGTTCGCGTCACTAAGCCTTCATTCTCCAGCTCTCGCAAATCGTTGCGGATCGTTGAACCCGTTACCTTGAATAAATCGGCTAATTCAGCCACCTGCATCCGATTTTTCTCATTCACGATATTTACGATTGATTGTTTTCTTTCTTCTGCATACAATTGATCGTCCATTTTTTATCACCTTTTTGTGTTTTGTTTCATTATAAAAGAAACTGAAAATGTAAGCAATCAAACTAAAATGATTAGTTGAAGACAATCACATTTTTCAAGCCAATTGCATTCTTGGCATTCTCTAACGCTTCATCAAATTGATCGATCGAATAGCGCTTCGTGATCAAGTCCTGCAATGGAATCCTACCGCTAGCAACCAATTGTGCCGATGTTCGATACCCCATTAAACTCGCTCGCGTACAACCGAATACACGTAATTGTTTATAATGAAGGATGTTGGTATTTAAACGCACCTCTTCTTTTTCCTTCGGCAACCCGCCGAAGAAAAGACAACGCCCGTTTATCGCCATATAATTGAAGCTGGCTTCTTGCGCCTGTGGAGCTGGTGCCGCGATAATACAAAGATCGACACCTTGGTTGTTTGTTTCTGCAAAAATTTTGTCCTGTAACTGATCAGATGTCAATGTAATTAGATCTGGAATCATCTTTTTCGCATCAGCTAGTCGGGCCTCAGACAAGTCGTTCATCATGACCTTTCCGGCACCACGCGCTCGTGCCAGCATCGCATGCATGATCCCGATCGGACCTGATCCGATAATCAAGACATTATCTCCTGGCTTGTTTCCAGCAATTTCTTGTCCATTGAAGACACAGCTGAAGGGCTCGATCAAAGCTGCTTCTTCATAAGACAGTTCATCTGGAATCAGTGAGATATTTCCTTGGCGTACCGCTTTTTCCGGAATGACCAGATATTCAGCAAAGCCGCCGGGTAAATTAATGCCAAACGCTTCATAGGTCGCACATAAATGCGTATTGCCGCTGACACATTGGTCACAGATACCGCAGCCCATATTTGGTGCGATCGCTACTCGCATACCGACTTGATAGAAATCAACTGCCGCTCCTACTTCGACAATATCACCTGAAATCTCATGTCCCAGTGTTAATGGGGTCTCTTCACTTGCAGTCGGGTAGCCGTTTTTATACATTCGCACGTCCGTCCCACAGATAGACGCGGCTTTGACCTTTATCAAAACTTCTTTTTCCGATATCTCAGGTTTAGGTAACTCATTTAATTGAATCTGTTCTTTTCCTAATAATTGGATTGCTTTCATTTATACTTCCACCTCAACAATTCTATTTTCCAGCAGTGAGGTCAAGCCCGCATTGACTAAGCGAACCGCCATCAAACCGTCTTTTCCCGTACACTGAGGTTCCGTATCCTTTAAAATACAATCAATGAACGCCTGATCCTCCGCTACGTAAGCTTCTCTAAATAAATACATCCAGCTGTGCATCGTTGGTCGGGTCAACTGGTGATCATTCGTTGCCACCACGATGTTGTGCTTTCCTTGATCACCCACTAAAATGCTGCCTTTAGTGCCAAGAATTTCCGTCCGTGCGTCATAGCCATATTGAACATATTGCGCACCATCGATCAGTCCCAGCTTGCCATCCACAAATTTTAAATTCATGGCAACCGTATCGTAGTAATCAGGATACTCTGCACGTACTTCCGGTGAACGATAATTCCCGCCATTAGCATAGATACTGCTCACTTCACTGCCGGTTAACCAGCGCAGGGTATCTAGATCATGGCTGTTGACCTCACCGATTGGACCATTGCTTTTATGAATATCAAACATCCAAGGTTTAGGTTCACTAGGACCGTGGGTCAATGATTTTACCAAGACAACCTCACCGATCGCACCAGAATCCACGACCTTTTTCGCTTCTTGAAAACTCGCATCAAAGCGGCGCATGAAGCCAACCTGCAGCTTCACCTGATTTTCTGCTGCCGCCTGGATCATTTCCAGACATTCTGCTTCATCCATTGCTAACGGCTTCTCACAAAAAATATGTTTTCTTGCCGCTGCTGCTGCTAACGCAATCTCCTTATGATAGACCGTTGGCGTCACGATCACGACGGCGTCAATCTCAGGATTAGCCATTACTTCACGATAATCCTCATAAATATAGGGACAATCTACTTCCTTTTGTGCCGCTGCTAGACTTTCCTTTGACGGATCACATAAAGCAACCAATTTTGCATTTTCGATTCTGCGAGCGAAATTTTTCCCATGGATCATTCCGGCTCTGCCTGTTCCTATCAAACAAACCTTAATCAATTCTGACATGCCAATCATTACTCCTTAGCCGCTTGTTTTTTCTGCGCCATTACTTTTACTGCTGTAACTAAAAATCCACTGATCGCAGTTCCGATCGCTAGTGCTAAAACGTATAGCAAAACATTCTCGACTGCTCCTGGAATCAAGAAGACGAAGAAGCCGCCATGAGGAACCGCAATCCCGCAGTTGAAGATCATCGATAAAGCCCCTGTGATTGCTGAGCCGACAGTTACTGAGACTAATACCCGTATCGGATCAGCCGCCGCAAATGGAATTGCTCCCTCAGAGATAAAGGATAGACCTAAGACCCAAGCAGATTTCCCAGCTTCACGTTCTTCCTTACTATATAAACCTTTTCCTAAAATAGTTGATGAAAGAGCCATCGCTAACGGTGGCACCATTCCAGAAATCATGACTGCGGCCATAACTGTACTCGTTTCTCCGACAGCCAAGTTGGTTAATGAGGCTACTCCGAAGAAATAGGCGGCTTTTCCGATTGGACCGGCCAAATCGATCGCCATCATACCGCCAAGTAGTAATCCCAATAACACCGAATTCATTCCTGACAAGCTGTTCAGCCAATTAGTAATTCCTTCATTCAATGCAGTAATTGGAATCCCTACGACAAATTTCATAATAAGTCCAACAAATAATACGGAGATCACGGGAAGAATCAGAACCGGTAATAGTCCAGAAAAAGCTGGTGGCAATTTCAACACTTTCTTCAATGTTTGTACTGTATATCCAGCCAAGAAGCCGCCTAACAATGCCCCTAAAAATCCTGCATTCATGTTCGAAGCGATCATCCCAGCAACCATCCCGGGCACCAATCCTGGTCGATCAGCGATAGAAAAGGCTACATAACCACCTAAGATCGGCCACATTAAGCCCATAGCGATCCCGCCCAGTTCGTTGATCGCTGCAGCCAGATCCCCTTTTGCGTTGATCCCGCCAAAGGCAAAGGCTAATGCGATACAGATCCCGCCTGCTACAACAAATGGAATCATGTAAGACACACCAGTCATCAAATGGCTATAGATCCCACTTTTTTCTGCTTTTGCCTCCGTTTTGACCTCGCCAGAAGTAGTATAGATTGCAGCATTCGGAACACGATCGAATAAATCATCCGGATGATCGATCGCTTCTGTCACATCTACTTCCAACAACCGTTTACCATTAAACCGATCCTTATTCACTGAGGTACTAGCAGCAATAATAACCGCATCTGCGTCAGCGATTTCTTGCTCAGTCAACACATTCTCCGCGCCAATTGATCCTTGGGTTTCTACTTTGATTTCAATGTTACGTTTCTTCGCTGCGATCTCTAGGCTTTCCGCCGCCATATAAGTATGTGCGATCCCGGTCGAACACGATGTGATACCAACAATTTTCATTTTTTCCACCCTTTCCTATTCAAAAATCTGATAAATTTCTTCTACGTTATCAACACTCATTAATTTTTGACGGACATCCTCATGCATTAATTTTCGGGAAAGCTTACTAAGAATTCTTAGGTGTTCATCATTCGAGGTCTCTGGTACAGCGATCAAGAACATCAAATGAACCGGTTTGCCATCCATTGAATCGTATTGGATACCAGCTTGACTGCGGCCAAATGCCAATGAAGGTTCAGTAACGGCTGAACTCTTTCCGTGTGGGATAGCGACACCAAAACCGATCCCAGTTGTACTCTCTGCTTCGCGTTTCATGACAGCTTCTAGGTAAACGCTCTCATTTGTAACAACACCTTCTGCTACAAAGGTGCCCGCCAGTTCACTGATCGCTGCTTTTTTCTCCGTCGCTGATAAATCAAAATTTATAAAGGCCGTTTTCAACACATCGCGGATTTCTGTCATTTCTCTACTCCTCTGTTTTTAGATTCTTGTATTCTTCGACAATCTTAATTCCTGAGCTTGTTCCCAAACGTTCTGCACCTGCTTCAACCATCTTCAAAGCCGTTTCCAAATCCCGAATGCCGCCAGCTGCTTTCACTTTTACCTCGTCACCAACTACTTTTTTCATTAACGCGACATCTTCTACGGTAGCACCGCCTGTACCAAAACCCGTTGATGTTTTAACAAAATCCGGTTTCACTTCCTTAGCAATCTCACAAACTGTTACTTTTTCCGCATCGGTTAAATAGCAATTTTCCAAAATAACTTTACTAAGAATGCCACCTTCGCGAGAGGCGTTCACAATTGCTTTCATTTCTTCACGAATGTACTCGTTGTCGCCATCCTTAAGTTTGCCGATATTGATCACATAATCGATCTCATCCGCCCCATTTTTAATTGCGTCCTGAACCTCAAAAACCTTTGTTTCAATCGTCGTTTGCCCTAATGGAAAGCCAATCGCCGCTCCTACATGAACCTTGCTATCCTTCAAGAATTCCCGACACATCGCTACTGGGTAAGAGTTAATTGCTACCATCTTGAATCCGTATTCATCTGCTTCTTTACAAAGTTGTTGGAACCCCTCCTTGGTTGCATCGGCCTTTAACAATGTGTGATCCACCATATTCGCTAACTTCTCTAACTTGATCATCTGTTTGCTCCTTTTTGTTTTTATTTACACCTTTATATTATCATTTGTTTTCACTTTGTCAATATATAAAAATAAATAAATTTAGATTTCAACAAAAAAACACCAGTTTATCAGTTAAACTGGTGTTTCTCTTCATTATCATTTTAAAACCAAATGAAAATTACCGTTGCAATTCTCCAGGCCAAGCAGCTGTCCCGCCTAAAACATTAATAACCTTATACCCTTGATTACTTAAAAAGCCACAGGCATTATCTGATCGTGCCCCTGATTGGCAAATCAAATAGTACTCGGTTTCCTTATCAAGTTCACTTGTGCTAGCACCTAAGCTGCTTAATGGAAGATTTTTTGCATGAGGCACATGGCCGGTTTGATATTCATAGGCTTCGCGAACATCAATGATCGGCAAATTCTTTTCCTCTGACAAACGGTAAAAATCCGCCATTCCAATCGAACTACTCATAAATTAATTCCTCCGGTCTGACTGTTTTATACAGCGCAAACGCACCATCTAAATTCTTTACTTTAAATCCTTTTTGTTTCAAAAGCCGTTCCGCCACGTAGCTTCTTAATCCGCTATGGCAGCTGACGATATAGTTTTTCGTTGGATCAAGACCCGAGATTCTTTCTCGTAATTGATTCAACGGAAGATTGATTGCTTCTGGGAAACGACCGTTTGCTAATTCACCGGGATTACGAACATCTAATAATTGACTGCCGTTTTTCTGTTCTTCCTTCAATTGATACCATTGAATCGAATCACTGATTCCTTCTGCCAAATTGATCGCCGCATAGCCTAGCATATTAACCGGATCCTTTGCCGAACCAAATGGCGGTGCGTAGGTAAATTCCAATTCAGGCAAATCAAAAATCGTCAGTCCACCTTTGATGGCTGTTGCTAAGATATCTATGCGTTTATCAACACCTTTTTCACCAACACCTTGAGCACCATAGATTTTTCCCGTTTTAGGTTCAAAAACTAATTTCAAGGTGATATCACTTGCTCCAGGATAATACCCCGCATGGTCCTTGCCAGAAACGTGGACAACCTGATAATCCAGACTTAATTGTTTAACCACACGTTCACTCAGACCAGTCGATGCGGCTGCAAGTTCAAATACGCGAACGATCGCAGTACCAATGCTTCCACGATTTGTACGCTTCAATCCGGCAATGACATCGGCTACCTGTCGACCTTGACGATTTGCTGGAGAGGCTAATGAGATCAAAGCATCTTTACCGCTGACCTGCTGCTTCACGACGATTGCATCACCAACAGCATAGATATCAGGAGTGCTAGTTTGATAAGTATCATCTACTACGATTCCGCCGCCTAAGCCGGTCGCTAATCCAGCTTGCTGGGCTAGGGTATTTTCTGGTCGAACTCCCACAGAAAGAATCGTTAGATCAGAAGCGATTTCCTCACCATTGGTCAAGGTGATTTTCTTACCCTGCTCACTGAAGCTTTGTGCAGATTCACCTGTTATCACTCGGATATCGTTTCGCACCAATTCATTTTGAACAAAAGCGGCCATTTCCTCGTCTAACGGCGGCAGGACATGAGGGGCTTTTTCGATTACAGTGACCTCTAACCCGCGGGATTTTAAGTTCTCGGCCATTTCTAAACCAATAAATCCGGCACCGATCACTGTAGCTTTTACCGGCTTGTGTTCTAAAGCTGCCATAATCTGATCCAAATCAGGCACATTGCGTAAGCTGTAAACATTGGTCGCCTCAGCTAATCCAGACATTTCGGGAATCAATGGCTTTGCCCCTGGCGATAAAATTAATTTGTCATAGCTTTCTTCAAAGCTTCCTTCTTCATTTTTGATGGTCACAGTTTTGTTTTCGGAAGAGATAGCAGTCACTTCATGAAAAGGGCGCACATCCAAATTAAAACGCGCGTTTAACGATTCCGGCGTTTGGACCAGCAGCGCATCCCGCTCGGCAATCTCGCCTGAAACATAATAAGGCAATCCGCAGTTGGCAAAAGAAACAAACGGTCCCTTTTCTAAAACAATGATCTCTGCGTCTTCCATCAAACGACGCAATCGTGTAGCCGCGGACATCCCACCTGCGACCCCACCGACAATAATAATTTTCATCTTATTTTCCCCCTCTAGTTGGACCTTGCCAGCGATTCATCCCGCCTTGAACATTTATCGCTTCATAGCCCTTTTGTTTTAATAGCTTCGCAGCTTGCTTACTCCGCATCCCTGATTGACAGATCACATAGACTTCCTTTTCTTTTCCTTGGTAGCGATTGACCGTATTCAATGGAACATTCACTGCTTTAGCAATATGCCCACCACGGTATTCCTCTGGTGTTCGAACATCTAGCAAAGTGATTGAATCCTTTAATTTTTCCGCCAATTCACTTGTTGAAATAGCTGGATTTCTTTGAAATAGACTAAACATTTATCCTTCTCCTTCATCTTCTAAATATACCTCATAGGGTATTTTTACCATAGAAAAATGAATTCTGTCAACCATTCTGTTTATCTGAAAATACTTTAAAATACAATCCGCTTGACGAATTATACCCTAGCTAGGTATATTATTGACAAGCAGATTTATAGAAGGAAGTGTAAATAAATGGAATTGGAAGAAAAAAAGATTCTCAATCGTTTAAAACGGACTGAAGGA
Organism: Enterococcus raffinosus; assembly: GCF_018917525.1. Taxonomy (GTDB): domain Bacteria; phylum Bacillota; class Bacilli; order Lactobacillales; family Enterococcaceae; genus Enterococcus_A; species Enterococcus_A raffinosus_A. The sequence continues at coordinate 40,241 of NZ_JAHLOS010000009.1, forward strand.
CAAATTCGCGGTGTACAAAAAATGATTGATGAGGAAAAAGAATGTATCGACATTATCACTCAGTTAAGCGCCGTACGTTCTAGTATTGATCGTGTGATGGGCATGATTGTGGCCGAAAATCTGAAAAATTGTTTTGAACATCCTGATAAAAATCCAGAAGATCAGGCACAAAAGCTAGAACAAGCAATAAATATGATCATTAAGAAATAAGGTGTAATAATGAAGGTTGTTTTCCATATAGATGAACTAGAAAAATGGACTGAAACTGCTAATAATGTTAAAAACTTGTTGAAAGAACCTAAAAAAATAGCTATTATTGTTTTAATTAACGGTAATGCGATTAACGGGTATCTGGCTTCTGAAAATCAAGCGTTTATTGCCACAAAGGGTGTAACTTTTCACGCCTGCAATAATGCCATGCGCGCAAACAAGATCGAGAAAGAACAATTACCGGAAAATGTCGTTGTTGTTCCTGCTGGCGTTTTAGATTTGATTGAATTACAAGCAAAGGGCTATGCTTATATCAAACCATAAATCACGATTCACGCAGGATGCTACTCAGGGAAGGGCGTAGGATTTTGAACACTATTGAAAATATCAACAAAAAAATGCATGTTACAGGCAGTCTGATTAATTTAAAAACAATGCAAGAACACTTTGAAAAAATCAATACGAAGGACATTTGCTCAGAAGAGGAAAAGCAAGAGATTGCTGCGTATCTTGATGTAATCGAAGAGGAAATTTCTTCCATTCAGGAGAAGATTGGCTTTATTCGGCAGATGTAAGTATTAAGTATATAGGATAGAAAAACCGACAGCTTATTTTTGTTCTTCCTCACATAAGTGACACGCAAAAAGAACAAAAAAATCCCCATCCACGATTTAAGGAGAATCATGGACGGGGATTTCTTATGCACTCATTTTACGATAAACATCAATGATCTCTTTCGCCAAATCGGTAAAAGCGATGGAAGTCATTAAGTGATCTTGACTGTGAACAGTCAGTAGATTTAAGCTAAGCTGCTCACCTTGCGCTTCTTTAGTTAGAAGTCCTGTTTGCGAATGGTGTGCTTCGACCAAAGACTCTTCGGCCTGTTTGATTTTTTCATCGGCCAACTGAAAGTCGCCGCCTTTTGCTTCTTGAATAGCTTCCATGGCATTGCTTTTGGCATTTCCGCCATGGATGATCAAGCCCATTACTGCTTCTAAATTTTCTTCCTGCATGTAACCCATCCTCCATTTTTTCCTATAACTTAGCTATTGATCATTGAAACGGCTTGACCTAGCACTTTTTCACCATTCATCATGCCATAATCTGTCATATTGATGACATCTACTGGGATACCTAATGGCGCTAATTTTTCTTCGAATTGTTTTTGCATAAAACGAACTTGTGGTCCTAATAGAACGGTATCGATCTTTCGTTGCTCTAATTTATTCGTAGCATCCGCCGCTGCGATTGCAAAAATATCCACATCAAGACCTTGCGTTTCCGCGGCCTTTTGCATTTTTGTCACCAACATGCTGGTACTCATCCCAGCGTTACAAACTAACATAATTGTTTTTTCACTCATTTTGTTTAGCCCCCTATAGCTTATCTCCATTACTTGCGATCACTTTTTGGAACCAGTAGAAGGAATCCTTCTTGCTGCGATTCAATGTGCCTGCACCGTCATTATCTTTATCAACATAAATGAAGCCGTAGCGTTTTTTCATTTCGCCTGTTCCGGCTGAAACGAGATCGATGAAGCCCCAAGGTGTGTAGCCCATCAAATCAATACCGTCATAAATGACTGCTTCTTGCATCGCTTCAATGTGTTCACGTAAATAATCAATGCGATACTCATCATGAATCCCGCCGTCGTCGGCAATTTCATCAATGGCACCGAAGCCATTTTCTACGATAAACAATGGCAGCTCATAGCGATCATTGAACCAGTTCATGGCATAGCGCAAACCAGTCGGATCGATCTGCCAGCCCCAATCAGAGGCCTTCACATAGGGGTTTTCCACTAAATCGTTTGCTTCATCATAATCAAATGCGGGTCCCTTATCATGATCCTTAACCGCAAAGGACATGTAATAGCTGAAACCAATGTAGTCAACTGTCCCCTTCGTTAATTGCACTTCGTCTTCAGGTGTCATATCCAAATCGAACTGCTTACGATCAAAATACGCCTTCATATAGCTTGGGTAACGTCCTTTACAATGGACATCCGTGAACCAGTAACGACGCTGCATCGCCACGGTAGCTGCCATCATATCAGAAGGACTGCAGGAATAAGGATAGATCGGAACCATCGCGATCATACAGCCAATCTCAAAATCAGGATTGATTTTATGACCAATTTCAATCGCTTTGGCACTAGCGACCAACTCATAATGAGCCGCTTGATACATAATTTTTTCACGATCTTCACCCGCTTCAAATTTCAGACCAGAGTTGGTGAATGGAGCAAAGTCTTCTTGATAGTTCGTTTGGTTGTTGATCTCATTAAAGGTCATCCAGTATTTCACTTTGTCTTTGTAACGTTCAAAACATACTTCGGCAAAGCGAGCGAAGAAATCAATCATTTTACGATTCTTCCAGCCGCCATATTCGGTGACCAGATGATACGGCATTTCAAAATGCGATAGTGTAATCACAGGTTCGATATTATATTTCAAGCATTCATCAAACAAGTCATCATAAAATTGCAGGCCCGCTTCATTAGGTTCCAGCTCATCCCCATTTGGAAAGATACGTGTCCAGGCGATCGATGTACGGAAGCATTTCAATCCAAGCTCCGCAAATAATTTCACATCTTCTTTATAACGTCCATAAAAATCAATGGCTTCGTGGTTCGGATAATTTTCTCCGACTAACACGCCGTCGGTGATCCGACGTGGTACACCATGGGCGCCCACAGTCATCACATCGGCAACGCTGACGCCTTTACCGCCAGATTGCCAGCCGCCTTCTAACTGATGGGCGGCAACTGCGCCGCCCCATAAAAAGTTTTCTTTAAAAATACTCATTGCTTTCCCTCTTCAATTAAACCGTTGCGCTTCCTTCGGCTTTTTTATTTTCATTTGCTAAATCCTTTTCGATTTGCTCCATGCTTTCTCCTTGTTCTTGCAAGTAGTTCAATGAATCCACTTTACGAACAAATGGCAGATAGATGAAGAAACCAACTACTAATACAACTGCTTGTAAGATTGCTGTTCTCACGCCGCCGATTAAGAAACCTGAAATGATTGGCGGTGTCGTCCAAGGTACTACAACTGCTGTAAACAATGGAACAAGTCCGGTATACAATGCAAAGTACGTGATCACACCTGAAACCATCGGTGTTAAGATAAATGGCAACGCCATGATTGGGTTCATAACGATTGGTGTAGCGAATAGGATCGGTTCATTGATATTGAACACCGCTGGTAACAAAGCCAAACGTCCTAATTGTTTAAACTGCGCCGAACGAGCGAACATCACCATGAACATTACGATCCCGATCGTCATCCCTGCACCAGTTACTGTCATGAATTGATCTAAGAACTGTTGTGTTACGATGTGACCGCCATTCGCAATGGTCAATTCTTTACCTGAGTTCAAGATAGCTGTATTTTCTAATGAATTTGCTGTCAAAATTGGACCCATGATTCCGCCGACCAATGTCGAACCGTGAACTCCGAAGAACCATAAGAATGGAACCAAGAAACCTAACATCATGGCACCGCCGAAGGTATCTGTAACCCCTTGCATTGGTGTTTGAATTAATTTATAAATAGCTTCTACAACAGTTGTATTGAACACCTTATCAAAGATTACATAGACCACTAACGCGACTGTCGTGATGACCGCTGCTGGAATCAATGCAGTAAATGAGTTCGCTACGTTTGCTGGTACTTGTTCTGGCAATTTGATGCGGATGTCGCGTTTCAAGAACCAAGAGTAGGACCAACCGACGAACAACCCAACGAGGATGGCACTGATCATTCCTTGACCACCTGTCCAAGTCTTGTCGATGACGTTTGTTACGACTGCATTTGTGTCTGCATTCGTTGCACTTGAATGTTGTGTAAGTAGGAAGATTACTAACGCGATCATTCCTGCTGGCAATCCTTCGAAGCCTTCTTCTTTTACATAAGAGTTTGCCATACCCATTACGGCAAAAATTGACATAATACCAAATGATGCACCGAAAGCTTCGTTGAAGTAAACATCTAATCCGCTGCTAGCAACCCAATCAGCAACTGCTGGAATTGGGAAGTTTGCTAAAAGTAAGAAAATCGAACCAATGATCGTAAATGGCATGGTGTACAGCATCCCATTACGCAGAGCAGTGATAGCTTTTGTATTTACAAATTTTAAAATAGGGGGCAATAATTTCTCGTTGATAAAATTATTCATAAATGATTCTCCTTAAAAAAAATTTTGATGGTGCGATGGCCATTCGCTTGTTGTATCCGTTTACAGTTTTATCATAAGTGATGACCTCATTGAATGGAATACTTCTGGAACAGGCAGAAACATGTTCCAAAGAAAAAAACAAATTATTTCTTTTTTGACGTTTTATTCGCTTTACGAGCTATTATTTTTCTCAATATGCTTTTGAGGGGCAAAAAAACAGCTGTCACACAACACTGGCAGCTAGCTCATTCTTAGTGAAATGACTTTCGTACGAATACTATTTTACGTCTCCACTACATTACGCCTACAGTTTCACTAAGCAAGAATCTCAAGTGAAACTAGCATAATCATGCTGAAGCATGAAGAAAAACTGGCAGCTAGCTCATTCTTGGTGAAATGATTTTCGTACGCATACCATTTTTCTAATCATGCTAAAGCATGAAGAAAAACTGGCAAAATAATAATGCTAAAGGCTGTTTTACTCAGTCTTTAGCATTGTTTTCTCGTTGATATGCTTGATGTGCTAAAATTTCCAAAAGTGCGATGACTGGCACTTGTGTGGTTAGATTAATAAATTCTTCCGTTGGATCTGGGCCAGTTACTTCCGGCATATAATAAGAAATATTGAAATCTGCCATTTGTGCGATAGTCGAATGCTGATCATTCGTGATACTTAAAATCTTTGCGCCATAACGTTTAAAGCTTTCTATTTGCTTAATAATCTCGGTCGTTTCGCCGGAGACGGATAAAGCAATGACTAAGGTCGTGTCTAGCCCCTTTGTCGGAACTGGTATGAAGGGATCAGTAATCGCGTATGCATTGAACAATAAATTGGAAAAATAGCGAGCCCCATAGGTTCCTAAAGTACCGCTTGTCCCGATTCCTGAAAAAACCAGATGCTTACTCCCAAGAATCAGATCGATCGCGGGATCTAATACCGTATGATAGCTTTCATTGTTTACCTTTTTTAAAAAAGCATCCACATGAACATTCGCATCGTAAAAGGCTTCAAAGGATTGTCCCTGTCGCGAAATATTTTCCTTCAAGGCATATTTGAATTCTGTATAGCCAGAAAAGCCAAGCTTATTTAAACAGCGTAAAATCGTCGATGTAGAAACGTGGCAGCTTTCAGAAAGATCACGAATCGTCATCCTGCCTACCTGTTCCATATTCTCGACAATAAAGGTATAGACGATCAACTCCAATTCATTCAAATCCTTTACCTTTTGCGAATCGAACATCGATTTTCAGCTCCTTATTGTTTCTTACATTTCCATTATCCCATAAAAACTAAAAATCACACAGTCTATTAAACTCTTTTTGCGTTATTTAAATTAATCCCGTAAACTAGTTTTATCAATGAAAGAGAGTTGTCGATCTTTTTGCAACAAAGCTAAAAGAAATCTATTACTATTTATCAAGGAGGAACAAACATGATTCGAGCAGTAGCCGTTGACATGGACGGGACTTTTCTAAAGTCTGATAATACCTATGACAAAAAACGTTTTACAAAAATATTTAAGCGGTTTCAAGAGCAGGATATCCATTTTATTGTTGCTAGTGGCAATCAATATTATCAATTGAAATCCTTTTTTCCTGAACTGGAGGACCAGATCACCTTTGTCTCAGAAAATGGTGCGTTGATTTTCCAACAAGGACAGTTGCTGCGGAGTAACAGTTTTTCAATGGCCCTTGTCGAAAGAATGCTGAAATTTTTAGCAGATCACGAGCTAGAACCTGATGTGATCCTCTGCGGTATTGATTCGGCGTATATTTTGAAGAAGGTTCCACAAGAAATTCGTGAGTTCTCTCGCCTGTATTATCATCGACTAATGGAATTAGATTCGTTTGATCAGCTGCCGCCAGACAGCTTTGTTAAGTTCGGCTTGGATCTGCCGGTGGACCGCGTGGCAGATTTTGTGACGGAAATGAATGAGGCTTTTGAGGGCGAGGTCAAAGCAGTCGCCAGCGGTCATGGCAGTGTCGATCTAATCATTCCTGGGATAAATAAGGGCTCTGCGATTGACTGGTTATTGAAGCGTTGGGAGTTGGTACCTGATAAACTTGTCGCGTTCGGCGATGCCAATAACGACTTGGAAATGCTGGCATTAACCAAAAACAGCTATGCGATGGAAAAAAGCAGTCCAGCATTAATTGAGACAGCCCAGCATCGCGCCCCTTCAAATAACGACTCAGGTGTATTGGAAGTTCTAGAAAAATTACTAGAAGAATAACAATTCTACTCACCTGGGGCTTAAAACAATTTTAGGGAGTTGATTCTTTCTCGAACCAACTCCCTATTTTTTCTGTTTTCGTTTGATTGCTTTCCTTATACCAACCCGATAAACCTTCGGAATCGCTAAGAAAAAATTTTGTGTAAACTGGTATTGCTGATACTTTGTGATAATGAACCCAATCAATTCTGCGTCGCCATATTTTCTTTGATGAAAATGTTCAAAGCTGCGGATTTTCCGTTCTGCTTTATTTTTATCCTTCAATGCCAGTAAAAAAGACAGCAAATCATCAAAATAGCGCGCCTTTGCTTCTTCGTAGGTTTCAGCACCATAGCGTTCCAGGTGAATAAAATCCGTCAGCTTTCGTCCCCAAAAGGTTCGTTCCAAATAGATCGGTGCTTGAATATCCTGCTGAAAATCAGCCAAATATGCTTCAAAGACGGTTTTATCCGCCAAGAAATTCTTTTCCTGACGATCAAAAACAGCGTGATCTACTTGGTTGATCTCCGTAACGACACTTAGATAATCACCGATGAACAGCGGCATCTCCGCCTCACGAAACCGTACCACTCGTTCTGCCAGCTTTTGATTCAAAGAAAGCGGACGACGCAACGTGTTATTGCGGTAATAAGCAAAAACATAACGATGCCACAAATCCTCCGGAAAAGAAATTTTCTTCTCCGTCAACCAAAGCAATTCATCCAAAGCCAAATCTACATGAGCCACGCCTTTTTTGATTTCCTCCGCTACCTGCTGCGAAATCCCTAAATGATCCTTAAAATGCTGAATTCCTAAACGAATTTCCTGCTGCTTGCTTTTTGATTCGATCACAAATTGATATTTTAACGGGCGACCACAGGCACATTTTAATTGGCTGTGAACGCCACGCTCGTACTCATCGTCTATATTCAACGCAACAAATTCCCAATCAGAAGTCTGTAAATATTGCTTTTGCAAAAACAATGAGCGAACCTCATATTTTCTCTGTTGGTTAACCAGTGCCTGTTGTGACTCAGTCAATTGTTCGAAAAGTGCTTTCCGTTCTGCTCCTGAATAGGTCACATGACATTCCGTCGGATAATCAGTCAACCCATAGCTTCGCGGGTACCAATGCTCATAAATTTCTAAATAATTGTCCATTTGCTTTTTACTCGTTACTTCTTCGGATCAAGCTTGTCTTCGATTTCTTTCATGATTTTTTTCGCTTCATCCTTTAATGAAGTGTGGGGCTCTTCTTCCTCTACCGCATTTGAGCCAGAGCGGGCGATTTCTTTTTCCTCACCCGAGTTACTGCCGGCCAACGCTTCCGGTTTATTTTCTGTCTCGCTAGAATTTGTTCCAGCTAACGCAACATCATCCTCGGTTTTTGGTGCCATCGATCCACGTAAGCGGCGATCTTTTTCATTGTTGTAATTTGTCATTTTCTTCACCTCTTATATTGTAAATTGTATTTTACCCGATAGCGGATCAGAAAGCCAAAGTTAACCTGTTTTTTTGAAAAAATGATGAAGACATCCTAAGAGTGTTGCAAACCAGCTGAAGCCGCAAGCAGCAAAAAATACATAGCTGTAGTTCGGCGGATCATAGTGAATACGAACCGTATTTTTTCCGCTTTTTTGCTTGATGGTTGGTACGCCAATATTCGTTAAAGCAGTCGGGGTAATCTCTCGACCATTTTCAACTATTTTTGTATTTTGATAAACGACGATCGGCAATTGAACTGTCCCAGCTTGCTTGGCTTGCCAGGAGAGCTCCAACTGGTTGTTTTTAACTACCTTAGAAAAGGTTGTTTGATTATTGAGAATCTGTTTTTCATAGCTGACGTATTTATTTTTCGTATCATTATGATAAATCGGTAAATAATCTGGACTAGATTTTTCTACCGCCTTCAATGCTTTCGCTAAATCCGTTGAATAAAAGCTTTTTCGCGCCGCAGCTTCAGAAACACGGACAAACGTATGCTTACTCTCTAAAGAGTGACTGTTCCATTGATTCAACTCATGGGTGAGCAGCTGCAGATTTTGTCCGATGCTGAACACACTTAGAAAAAGCAATCCCCAAAAAAGGAATTTCTTCCCAGCTAAATCGTGAATTAAGGACGCGATAAAGAATAAAAACAAAACCGTAAATGGTGCAAAAAAACGAAAAGGGAATTGGATCAACGTGATCAACGGTACTCGGTGCGCAACCAACCAATCCCACGGAATAAGGCTCGTGGAAAGGAAAAAGAATATCCCACTGAAAACCAATAGCTGCTTTGTAAAGCGCTGGATACTACGCCAATAGACCAATCCCAAAAGAAAGAACACAATTAGCAGCAGGCATAAAATTCTAGGGAAATGCAGCCAATAGGAGCCGCCTAAATCAATGGCCTTTTCACTCATCTCCGGATTAATAAAGGGCATTTTCAATTGATCGCCTGTGTTGATCAAAAATAAGCTGATCCAAACATTGATGGATAAACAGACATATAAGCCGATCGTTTTGGCAAGATCAACTAATGCGTTGCCCCAACGTTTTCGTGCATAAGCAATAAAAAACGGCGCATAGATCAGTCCCAGCATCATTGCTGTTAGGATATGAATCTGGGTCATCAGTGCCATGCTTAAAGCCATTTTGACCACTGGAAAATGGTCATTTTTCAGATCCACCAGCGGGATCAGACATAGGGGTAAAAGACTCGTTCCCCAGCTCGTAAATCCTTGATTCATGACCCAGTAATTGATACTGTAGGTAGTCATAAAAATAACTGCTGTTAAAAATGCAGTATTTTCTTTGATTTTGCCATAGGTCAATAATTTGAACAGCGAACAGCCTGCCAACAAATAGACAAGAAAATTCGATAACACCTGATAACGAAACCAGCTGCCAGCGAGTAAGACAAGTCCGCCTTGCAAATAAGAAAACAGCGGTCCATACACCGCATTGACGACACGACCAGATTGCTGAAACCCAAAAATAGAAATGAAATAACTGAAATTTCCGGTTTTAAGTTGTTCCGCGGTCTCATAAAAACGATTGTAATGAAACAATGCGTCCGCTCCCAAAATCATTTTCTGGGTCCAGAGCTGCGGAACGACAAAAAGTCCAGCAATTAAAAGAATAAACAAATAATAACGATAACGTTTCATAAACTGCCTCCGATTATACTCTCGATCATTACAAACTCCACTCTATCCCATTTGAAAAAGAAAAAGAAATAAAACGCCTATTTCTCATTTGAAAATAGAGTGTAAAATATCTCCGAGAAAGAATGTTTAATACGAGTTCTCATTCTTTACTTCTTGATGACAGTTTAGGCATCAAAAAGCAATAGACAGCTACAAATTGTTAAACAGTTATTAAACAAGATCGAAACTATTCGTTAATGGAAGCCTCTCTTAATAATTAAAATAGAAAAAAAGCCTATTCCCTATTCGGAAATAGACGTTTCTATTTTTCCAGTTTTCTGTACTGATGACCAAACAATTAATGTGCCGGCTAGTGAAATCAACGCGCCGATCAACAGCATCGCTGATACCGATAGGAAGCTTAGGATTTGCCCGCCGACAAAAGCTCCAATGATTCCGCCAATCGAATTGGCAGTCGCCATCAGCGTTTGTCCTTTGACTAAATCCTTTTGCGGAATGATCTGATTCGTGTAATAAACTGAAGCCATCGTATGCATCGCAAAGCCAAGCATCTGAAGACTTTGCCCCACATTAATCAGAAAAATATTTCCTGCAAACAAGACCAGCAGCGCTTTAACAGAAAAGAAGAAGGCGGCAAAGCGCATCAGAGAATGAACCTTGAAACGTCGCAATAGCCATGAAAAGAAAAACATGGTGGGCAGCTCACTCAACGCTGCAATCGATAGGGACGATCCGACATTGGATTCCGTTCCACCTAAGGGCTGAACGATTTGATACATATAGCTGTTGGTAATCGTATGGAAAACAAACAGCAAGGATACCCCGACGAGTAACACCATAAAGCGCTTATACTTTTTCGCAAATTCCAGTAAGCCGATGGGTTCCCCCGCGTGCGTCTCCTGAAGATGCTCTGGCATAATCGACTCTGAATATTTCCCGCCATCCTTGCGCGTATCAATCGATAATGTTACCAGCGCAAAGAAAAGAAAAATCCCGATTAAAAGAAATAGAATAATCGTCGCAGAAAACCACTCAATCAAAACTCCAGTAATTGCTGCCGCAACCGCAAAGGCCAAGGAGCCCATTCCCCGCGCCACACCAAAATTCAAGGCATAACCGCGGCTGATAAAGAAGGTGCCGATAGCAATCGTCAATGGTTGCAAAAGCACCAAGCAGGTATAAAGCAAGATGTAAACAAAGGCGACAATCAAAAAGGCTTTTGGTAACACCAGTAATATGCCCGAAAACAGGACCAGCAGCAGTGCCATCCCCGCCGCCAATTGCGACAAACGAATCCGAGTCATTCGATCAGCAAAGGATGCCAAGAATGGTTGAAGAACGGTGGCAACTAGATTCGCTAGCGACAAAACCGTCCCAATCTGACCATTCGTGAAATCACGGGACAGCAAGAACACCGAAGTAAAGGTTCCCAGCACTGAATACCCCATCCAATAAGGAACCTGCATACTGACATATTGTAGATTCAATTTGAGCTGATTCGACTTTTCCATAACTCCTCCTAAAAAATATCGTTCACTCATTATACCTGATATTAATACTGACAGCTATCTCACCCATAGCAGTTTTTCGCCTAAAAACGGGAAAATAAAAATCAGGGCACAAGTTTCCTTATCCCCTGACCAATACTAATTTTTCGCTTTTTTGTAGCACAGACTGCCGATCCATTGAACAAGCTGGACAAAAACAATTAGCAGAACCACCGTACTATACATAATCGTATTATCGAAATTTTGATAGCCGTAGGTGATTGCTACAGCGCCCAGACCACCTGCGCCAACCGTGCCAGCCATCGCGGTATAGCCTAAAACGGAGATAATCGCCAAGGTCAAGCTTGAGATCATGCTAGGAAATGCCTCTACCAGCATCACCTTGAAAATAATCTGCATATGGGTCGCGCCAATCGATTTTGCCGCATCTAACGTATACGGATTAATCTCCAATAGATTATTTTCAAACAGCCGTGCCACATAAGGCGTCATCGCAAACGTCAAAGGCACGATCGCCGCTGAGGTCCCGATGGTTGTCCCTACGATTGCTCGAGTGAACGGCATAAGCGCGACCATCAAAATAATAAATGGAAACGAACGAATAATGTTCACGATAAAATCCAGCAGGCGATAAGCTTTCGCGTTAGGCGCTAAGCCCTTTTTATTGGTGATCACTAGAACAACCGCCAAAGCGAAGCCGATAATCGTCGCAATCAATGAAGAGACCAGTACCATGATGAGTGTACTGATTAAATTAGGCAACAACACCTGCGTGATCAAGACCGAATTACTCACCGCTCCTCACCTCCTGACAGCTGAAATGCCCTTGAGCCGCAAGCCTCAATAGCTTCTCTACATCTTTATCAGGGACTGATAACAACAGTGTCGTCAAGGTCTCTGCTTTAAATTGTTCTGTCGTGGCCTTTAATAAATGCGGAGTCTCTATCTCTGCTTGTCGCAGCAAGGCAAAAAGATCCTCCTCCAAAGGCGTTACAAGATTTACTAAACGATGGTTCGACTTCAATTTTTCAAAATTCGTCTGCTGCTCTCCCGTGATTGTTTGCAGCACCTCAGAATTATTCAGAAAGACTTGCTGAACCGTGTCTTCTTCTACAATCTTTCCCTGCTGTAAAATGGCGACCCGATCACAAATCTTTTTCACGACCTCCATTTGATGCGTCACAACGACGACGGTTAGTCCCATTTTCTGATTCAATTTCAGCAGCAGATCCAAAATGCCATTGGTGATATTCGGATCAAGAGCAGAAGTTGCCTCATCACAAAGCAGAATCTCAGGATTCATGGTCAAGGCACGGGCAATCGCCGCACGCTGCTTCTGCCCGCCAGATAATTGCAGCGGCTTCATCTGTGCCTTATCCGCAATCCCCACTTCTGCCAGCAACTCTTCTACTCGCGCTTTGATCGCTTCCTTAGAGTAGCCGCTGCATTCCAATGGCAACGCGACGTTCTTATAAATCGTTTTTTGTTCGATCAAGGAATTCCCCTGAAAGATCATCCCGATCTTTTTCTTCATTTCTCGCAGTTGTTTTTCTGATAAATGTTCCAATGTCTGTGTTCCAATGCGGATACTGCCGGATTGACTTTGCTCCAAACCATTGATACAACGCAGCAGAGTTGATTTCCCCGCTCCACTGATTCCTAAAATTCCCATGATGGAACCCGCGGGAATCGTTAGCGAAATATCCTTTAGAATAGCCTGCTTGCCATAACTTTTATTAACCTGATCGATGACTATCTCCATCTACTCAACACCTAACGTTTCACGCCCTGGTAAGCGCCTCTAAAATAATTGTCTCGCTTGCGAACATCATAGAAATCCGGGACCTCATCCGCCGCAAGTTTTTTAATAATTTTGCGTTTCTTTTCTAACAGCTCCATTGGATTCAGTGTTTTTTCAAGTCCTTCGATCATGCTTTCGAATTTCTCATAAGGAATCCCGACGCACAATTCTTCGTCTTTCCAACGCGCGACATAACGCGTCCCCGAGCACATCATCGAAATATTGATCAGCCCTGTTTCGTAAGGATACGAAGTCCCTTCCTGACAAATCGCCTGCATCCCGGTCATCTTGATGTTCTTCGCCTGTCCATTAAAATAGGCGTTGCCCTGCAAGATTCGCATTGCATTAAATGGCGTAGTAATCATCAAAATAACATCTGGTGCACTTTGCCATGCTTCAATAGGTTCGATCGCGATACCAAAAGAAGGCTCTCGACAATAAACCATATCATCCGCGATTTCTTTGCTAGTCTCAATGTCCTTATAAACACCCATGTTGGCATGCTTTTGACCACTGGCACTGTAGTCATCATTTTCGATCAGTCCTAACGCCACCGCGGAGGCCGGGCAGCCAAAATTATCGATGGTCAGCTTTACACTGACACCCTCAGTCGCTTGCTGAATCGAACGGCAATAAGGAATCAATTTATTGGTTGAAGGCGCATCATAGGCTTCAAAGTCCGCTTGCGTTCGGAGAAAACTGACCCCCACAACCTTGCGCTCCAGATCCAATAAATAATTCAATCGCTGCTCCAGCTCTTGGAATTTACTCATAGAAAGTAAACACTCCCTTGAAATGATCATTGATCCCTTTTTTGCTTTCTTCTGTTGTAAAGGAATCATTAATCGCCTTCGCCCAATCAGTGTCTTTATTTTCCTTCTTAACAATCAAGCTGATCGGGAAATCCTTCGCATGCTGATCACGAATCAAGTAATCCTTGTAATCCTCACCTGAGTTAAACATAAAGGTAAAGAAGCAGGTCGCTGCAACTAAATCCTCTAAGCTGCGAACCGTTTGCGCCTGTTCTATTTCTACAAATTTAAAATTTTTCGGATTATCAACGATATCCAACGCCGTATAGCCTGATTTCTTCTCGTCACTCAATTTGATCAAACCTGCGGCCTGCATCATCAACAACGAGTTATCACGATTCATCGCGTCATTCATAATGGCAATCTGAGCCCCCTCAGGTAAGTCCTCAATCTTGTCATATTTACTTGAATACAAGCCGATCCCTGTATAATAAACATGCGGCTTCATCATTGCCAGATCGCCGCCCTTCTGATCATTAAAGGACTTCATGAAAGGCTCATGCTGCGCAAACGACGCGTCTACATTGCCATCTTGAACCGCCTGCAGTGCTTCAATATTATTTGAAAATACTACAAATTCAGGCTTGTAGCCTTCTGCTTCCATTGATTTTTTCGCCGCCTTCAACGAGTTCTCAGATACTTGGTTACAGGCAATTTTAATATCTTTTTTCTCTTCTTTTTCCGTTGCCGCTTCCTTCTTCGATCCGCACGCTCCTAATACCAAAACTGCTGCTAACATCGCTAAACCAATCTTAAACTTTTTCATCGTCATTCCCCTTATCGTTTTTTTATTAAAATCATCACATGTGTGTGAGCGCACAAAAAAGAAACATACTCAATTGTATGCTCCTCCGATCAGCAGAAATAAACGTGAAAATCACGCCGCAAAGAAAGGAGGGAAATCTTGTTTACTCACTAACTTAGAGACTCTAAGTTCATTTCTTGCTCAAACTCATAGTCGATAAATAAACAAAATTTCCACCTCCCAAAAATTATAAGCGTTATCATAAAGAGTATATCCGAAAGAGAAACACTTCACAATAACTCTTCCAAAAAAAGAACAAACACTAAAAAAACCGAATCCAAAACTGGACTCGGCTAGTATTCAATTATCTTCGTTTAAAATAAATCAGACCACTTGTACCAAGAACTACCATTCCCAATACGATAAAAATTGGTTGTTTTTCATCATTCGTCTTTGGATAAACTTTCCGTAGCGTGCCGTCGATCCAGGTCGTACTGCTCGGTGTTTTCGTGCTGACATTAGAAGCCACAATTTTTCCTAGAACAGTTTTCTCAAAGACGACTTTCCCACCACTTGGACCAGTGACCGTAATCGTCACCTTTTGATCTTTCTTCAAATCCAAGTCTTTGATATCAAGGATGACATTTCCTTTTTCATTCGATTTACCTAATGCAAATTTTCCACTCTTCTCAACAGAAACATCAATCGTTGCATCTGCGATCGTTTTCCCAGTCAACTCTGTGTCGCCTTCGTAAATATTCGCAAATTTCGTAACTTTTTTGATTTGCTCCGTTTCTTTTGCTGCTGCATCGCCTAAAACATCGACTAAGAATTCGCCACTACCACCTTTTTCGCCGGTAATAATTAAGTGAACCTGATCGCCTTCAAGTAATCCTAATGCTTGTACATCAAGTTTAAATTCACCATCAGCACCCGATTTTTGAGGAGCTGCCGTCGCCGCTTGGACTGCCACTGGTTGAACGATGTTAGCCGCAGCCGTTTCCTCAACAGCAACTTCGACTGTCGCATTTGGAATCGTCTTCCCTGTCAGGTATTGATCCCCTTCATAAAGGTCATCTACTTCCGTTTCATTTTTGATTCGTTCTGTTTCTTCAGCTACAGGATCAGTTGCTTTTGGTAAGACTTTTACTGTAAAGCTGGCTTCTCCTCCATTGTCTCCAGCAATCGTTACCGTTACCTCTTGATCTTTCTTCAAACCTAGCTGATCAACAGCAATGTTAATTTTTCCGTCTTTATCCGCAGTGCCTTGTGCCAGTGCACGTGCTTTAACTGGTGTGATTGTTACTTTCCCGTTTGGAATCGTTTGACCAGTTAAAGCCTTGTCTCCCTCACGGTAGTCGTTAAATGTTGTTTCAGCTTTGATTTTTTCTGTTTCTTCCTTAGCAGGATCAGTTGGTTCAGTTGCTTTTGGTAACACTTTTACTGTAAAGCTGGCTTCTCCTCCATTGTCTCCAGCAATCGTTACCGTTACCTCTTGATCTTTCTTCAAACCTAGCTGATCAACAGCAACATTGATTTTTCCGTCTTTATCCGCAGTTCCTTGCGCTAGTGCACGTGCTTTAACTGGTGTGATTGTTACTTTCCCGTTTGGAATCGTTTGACCAGTTAAAGCTTTGTCTCCCTCACGGTAGTCGTTGAATGTTGTTTCAGCTTTGATTTTTTCCGTTTCTTCTTTTGCGGGATCAACAGCCGCTATCGTTTTGCGTCCTTCGATCGCTGCCGAAACTTTTTGACCTTTTGCCTCTAAGTCCTCGATGTAACCAATAAAGGTTTCTGTATCAGGATCTAAAGCCCCTGTTAATTTAGCATTCGTGAATTCAGTGAAACCATCCCCGCCGCCGTATAAGAAATCATTGATGATCAGCTTATAGGTCTTACCAGCTTCAATTGGTATCCCATCTGCTTTTTTCATTTCTTTGACGATATATTGATGATCCGTGTCTGTTTCATCCGGATTTTCGATAACCGTATATTTTAACCCTGAAACTTGAAGGAAGTAGCCGCTCCCTCTAGCATCATTAGGATCAAACTTAAAGGTTTGCTGGTTCAACACATTCTTGATTTGCTCCCCGGTCATCTCCACGATCTGCATGATATTTCCGAAAGGCTGTACTGCCTGTGCGGCTCCCCAAGTGATCGAAGCGTCCGACTTCACCTTCAGGTCATCACGAATACCACCATTATTCGTCATAGCGAAATCAACTGGTACACCATTTTTATTCGCCATATAGACTTGTGCATCAGTCACAAGGTTACCGACTGGTGATTCACCCATCTCATTCACTGTGCGAGAAATATCTTCTGCTTTGTCAGCCGTCCCGATTTTTTGCTCCGTTACTTGAGCAACACGCGTGTCCGCATCTGCTACGATTTCTTCTACGACAGTATCCTTCGCCACTCCTTTAGTCGGATCAACAGCGCTGACCGTTGCCGTTGGTGTCGAAGCAAAATCTTTAGTAGCTGGGTTGTATTCTCCCCGCAAGTCAATATAGCCTTTACCTTGAGAAGTCGACTGAACGATCCGTGTACTTCCTACTACGCCATTTGTATAAACATGATTGTGTCCCGCAAAGAACGCATCCACACTGTTGTTTGAATCAGCCCGATTGACTTTGTCCATGATCTCAGCAGCTTCTCCACCCACCGTTTCACCTGCTCCTTGCACAGATGGGGTATGCCCAAGAACGACGATCGCGTTTACATCGTCTTCAACAAGTTTCTTAGAATATTTGACGATTTCTTCAGCTGGATCAGTAAATGTATAATCCTTATGATGTTCTGCTAGTACAAGATTCGGTATTTCAGTAGTTACGATCATCAATATTTTCAAGCCCGCAATTGTACAGAGACAAAGTATTCAAATTTTTAAGTTTTACTAAGTTTGAAACATCATTCATTTCACCGCCACTAATATCTAACTTAATCAATTTTTCTAGTTTACTGAGACTTGATGCTGGTTTGATATTTCTCCCCGCTATAGATAATTCTGATAAATTTATGCAATTTCCTAAACTACTTAAATCAGAAACTTCATCGCTGACTTTTATACTCAATTTTTTTAATTTTATTAAACTTTGAAGAGAATCAACTGAAGCTTGATCAATTTCTCCCCCCATTATTTTAACATCTTCTAAATTAGTAAGTTTACTCAAACTATTAATATTATATACTTTACTATCCAAGGCCAAATCTATCTTTGTCAAGTTCACCAAATTTTGAAATGCATCAACTGTGGTTTGATCAATCTTCCACCCACCTAGCTTCAACTCTGATAAATTAGTAAGACTTTTCAATGAGCTTAGTCCTGAAATATTACTTTCCAAATTAAAATCCATCTTAGTCAAGTTCACTAAATTTTCAATACCTTCGAAATTAGTAATAAAAGCATCGCCAATATCATATTCTAATTTAGTTACTTCAGCTAAATCTTCTAATATAACAATATCCTCAATTCTTTTTCTTAAATTTCTGGCAACCATATTTGCTACATTTTCATCAAGAAACCACTCCTTAATCATCTTCTCTTCAGTAACCATCGCCAATCCTTGGTTCTTTATATCTTGCAATTTAACTTCCCCAATACCGACTACTTTATCTTTCAACTCATCCACACTTTGATATGGTCGAGCATCGATAATTTTCTGAGCTAATGGCGCGCCCACTCCTACAAGAAACTGCAAATCATACAGTGAGGCTTTATTGAGATCAACTTTTTCTGGGAAACTCTCTGCTACTGCTAGTCCTTGGTCTTTAATCGCCTGTAATTTTGCAACACCAATTCCTGTAACTTTACTTTTTAGTTCATCCAGAGTTTTGTATGGACGAGCCTCAACGATCCTTTGTGCTAATGTCGTACCAATGCCATTCAACCTCTGCAGCTCTTCGACGCTTGCGGAATTGATATCGACTTTCTCACTGGCCTCTACTCTATTCCCGCCAAAGGAAATAGCCATTCCAAAGACCATCACAACAACTAATAAACACTTTTTCACTTTTGTTTTCATCATTTTCTCCTTTTCTTTTTTGGACTATTGTCCAGTTTCTGTAGTAGGCAAAATCAACTAAATGAGATATTTACGAACCAAAGCTTTCAACCGATCCAGATAGTTTTAACTCCTTTCAAAATGTACAAACACTCTTTTTTTATTTTTCCTGTTCCAGTATTTTATAAAGACTTTTTTCACATCTCGCCTCCTACATCACCACAAACATATAACTGATATAACTATTTATCAACGAATTATATAATATATTTTATTATATATAACTAAAACAAGGTGATTAAACCGCCTGAAAACTTATATATATTATTCTTTTTTGTAGAGTTATTAGTTGTATCTCCGTTTATATAATACAATCATCTTCTCACTCCTATTCCTACATAAACGAAAAGCGATCAAACCTTTCCCATAATGCAACAAAAGAGAGAACTCTATTCGAATTCTCTCTTTTGCTGCTTCATTATTAAATTTTCACTACCATCTAAATAAATATGATCGTACACCATCTCATGCATTCTATATCCCTTACCCCAACAGGTTTCAATGATGAGGCCATCGATTTTTTGAGCGGCAAGTTTGTTTCGCAAGTATCTCACAAGGACGGAAACTTGCGATTTCTTTCTTGATTTTAGATATGACACAATAGTACCTATGATTTATTCTAGAATCACAGGTACTATTAGTAAAAACTCTTTAAATGTAGACACACTTCGCTTTTCTAGACATTTCTACACATCTTGTTCGCAGTACTATTATTGCTCACTTCTCAATCTTTTAAGTGTTTCTATATCCAATCCTGTTACCTTCGATACATAGTCAATCGTTTTCCCGGTTTTTAGTAATTCAAGTGCTACTATACATTTTCCTTGCTCAATTCCCTTTTCACGTTCTTCACGAAACCTCGTAGACAGGATCGCATCGCTAACGGCTTTATCCTTATTCATTTGCCTGATTCTGTATTCGTCATCCATGACCATTTTTGCCCTTTCTGTTTATCATAATTCAGAACGTTACTCTTCTTCATTTTTCAACTTTTTAAGTGTTTCAATATCTAAACCCGTTGCTTTTGATACTTGTTCAAATGAAATCCCAATCTTTAGAAATTCAATCGCTAGTCTGCGTCTTTCTTCTTCGCGTCCTTCTCGAAATCTCGTGGACAGAATCGCATCGCTAACGGCTTTGTCTTTATCAATTCGCATAATCATTTTTTGTTCCTCACTTTCTAGATTTAAAAAATCGGTTCTGGCCTTGGCTTCCTTGATATAATCTGGTGCCTGCTCTGCGGCTTCTCCTGTTTTTAGAAAGTAATACCAGTGCCAAGCGGGGTGCTGCTTGTCGATATTCTTGTTTTTCAAGCTGAGAAAGCATAAAAGCAGCAGTTCTTGTGATTTTTGGTTGTGAAATGGACGAAAGGTATCTTCATTTAGTAAACGAAACAGCTGTAGAGCTTCTCCATTCTCATCAAAAAGATCAAAATCCAAAATATTGATTCCATAGGCTGGCCGCAGACTTGAAAAGTTGTTCTTCTTTTCCACTTCTTTTGTCTCGATCGCCCAAAATGGTGAACGATAGGCTTCGGTTAAATAGAAAATCACCCGTTCATGAAAGTAATCATGAGACTGTATCTGGCATTCGATCGTGGTATGGGCCCCATTCTCATCAACGGCCAAAACATCGACTTCGGTTCGCTTTAGTTCGGATTGCACGTTTTCTTCATAGGATTTTATGTAACTGTCGATATGGTAAGTGACTGTGGGGGTCAGTGTCTTGAATTCAATTCCGATCAAGTCTTTGATAAAGGCTCTGAGAATGTGTTGGGAATCTTCTGAGCTGAAGAGCTTCTTAAATAATAGATCGTTCGTTGGTAAATACTTTTGCATGGTTTTTCCTGCCTTCCAGACAGCAGGTTTTCTCGCCTACATTATAGCATGGCAAAACAACCGCTATCAAAGTTCTTTTACTCTAAAATACGCAGGAAACTCGATAGGTTATCCTTTCAAGTTGAAAAGACCAACTTTTATTATTTCAAAGATACTTGCATCAGGATTCACGAGAACGATCAAATCAGTATATTATTAATTAAAATGATTTTTTTGCATAAAACTTCCCCACTCCTTCATAAAACTCTATTTTTAAGTTTTTATTGTTCTTTTGAGATCAAAAAAAATAATTCTAATAACAAAAAACATAAAAATCCCGTGTTTGATTTAATTAATTATTATGTTGTGATAAAATTTTATATAATAGAGAGAATGCTTTAATCGTTTCATCCTCATATCCAATGGATGACTTTGGCGTATATTACTTGGACATTAACTCTTGTGGTTTGACCGCTATGTATTTTTGTGTACGATCTATAGTAAAATAGAACCTAGGAGGAACACACATGCAACAACTATTGACTTTATTTGATTCGCTGTCACGAACAGGTATTATTTTGTTCATATTATTTAGTCTATTAATAACTATAGGTCTTGTCTTGCTTATTTTTTCTTTTTCAAAATCTATGCGAAAGAAATAGACAGATTTTTCAACTGCTTGATATTTTCAGGGAATGTTTGAGGTGAATAAGAGTTATCATTGAAGCTATCCTTGTTTACATTTAAAGTAAAACGAAAAAAATACACCTGCGAAAGTTCTCGCAAGTGTATTTTTTTGATTATTCATGCAATCCGCATCTAAAGGTATTTTTCAGTGATTTGAAGGTATAGTTCTGACTGTCATTCGCTGAATTGATTGCCCATGTCCCGTCTTTCTTCTCTAGGTTTACGCGGTAGCCATCACCTTCCATGTCTTCATCTGTGCTGATTGAAATATCTTTGATTTTTATTGGTAATTCTTGTACTAGATATTTTTCTGCTTCACGTTGAGCAGTCGTATAGTCGGAATATTTTCCCTTATTCTCATCTACGAATTGCTTCACGATCGCATCCTTGTCTTCTTTTTTCAGCAGCACTGTTTCTGGACGTACATAAATGGTTGCCGTTTCTGGAAAGAATTCCTTAAAACGATAACTTACCTTTGCTTTTTCACGATTGGATGCTTGAACCTGCGCGATAAATGTTTCAGCTTCTTCGGTTGAAACGTTGTGCTTCGTAAAGCCCTTTTTGAAAAGATTGATGCTCTCTTCCTTGAAGGCTTTTTGTTCTTCTTCTAGATCATTGCTTAATTTTAACTTCGAATCTTCTTTCGAGTCCTTAACATCACTAGCATAAAATACCGTCGCAATGTATTGATCCATTAATTCTTCGATTACCTTCGCATCATCAGGATAATTCTTGGTATTTACGTTTATTTTGATTCCTTTTTCTTCCTCATCAGAAGAATAGACGGGTTCGTAATGCAATTCATAGTCCGCCTTTTTGTCTACTTTAAAAACTAATGGCTTCGTGAAGCTTTTATCTTCAGATAAGCTTTCACTACTTAATAGCTTGAATTTCCCAGGCGAATCATACACGTGCTCCGAAGCGACCATTTCACCATCTTCATCGTACAGTGAAAAATCACTTGAGGTGACATCTAGCTTCTTGTCTGTCTTATTTTTTACTTTTATATTCAATGCCAGAAAACCTGTGTCCCCTTCGACCGATTCCCCATCTGGAATGAGGTAGCTGCCGCCTTCGATGCTGACGGCCACCTTTGAATTTTGTTCTGTCTTCGGTTCTGTTTCTGTTGTGTTTTCCGCCTTATTTGATTCTCCGCTGGCGCATGCCGTTAGCAGAATGAACAAACTGCTCAGCAAGATCAACCTACTAAATACCCTATTCTTTTTCATTTCAACATCCCCTTTAACTTCTTCTAACTCAACAACAGCCGGATCAAGCGATCTTCATTGTATTCTGCGATTAAATCAGCAAACTCACGGAGCAGTTCGCTTTCCTGAATTCTTTTTCCATCAAAGGACCCTTTATAATGGCTGACGATCGCTTCAAGCTTACTGAAGGTATTCGCAAGAAAATACCCATCGCTAGGAAAATCATTTTCCTGATCCAGCTTCAGCTGCTTGACATCTTTTAGCAGATCCTCTTTTTTCTCTTGATACCAGTCCTTTGAAGATTCCCCGCCGATCGCTAATTCAGCTCTTAATAAATTGTCAAAGCCTTCTAGCAAATTCTCAAACGCCTTAGGGTCAAAGGCATAAAATTCCTGTGCCTTCAAATAGTCTGATAAGT
The DNA here is from genome assembly GCF_018917525.1 of Enterococcus raffinosus. Lineage (GTDB taxonomy): Bacteria > Bacillota > Bacilli > Lactobacillales > Enterococcaceae > Enterococcus_A > Enterococcus_A raffinosus_A. The sequence goes on from NZ_JAHLOS010000009.1 coordinate 63,055, forward strand.
AGCGGAAGGTCTCGGCTAATTCCGCGTTTCCATTCGGATATTGTGTCAGCTTATATTTTGGGATAAAGATTTTTTTCTCGATTTCTTCTTTGGTTTGGGTTTTATAGACCTTCACCAGCTTCGTTCGAAAGAGCCTTCTTTTCTTGACCGTCTGCTCACTGGTAAAGAAATTAGGCAGCAGCTCATTGATAAAAAAGGCATACGTATCCGCAACATTGTAGGTCTGTCCAGCCTTTGCTCCAGCTTCGGAGTAATCAACGTACTCCCAGACTACATCAACGACAAGCTTCTCTACGTCGACATCGGATTGTTTATAATACCCGTACACACTGAATAGCTCTCTGCCTTGATCGTCATCGACGCCGATTTGGTTCGGATCTGCATAAGGTGAGAAGATATAGCCTTTTTCATACGCCCCATTATTTGTTTGGTATTTCTGAACATGCTCTCGAACCTTTTCCCATGTTTCTACGTCCAGCTGCATTAGCTTAAACCTTCGATGATCGCCATAATAAGGCTCAAAAGCAAAGGATTGCAGGTCTTTTAGAAAATCCGTAATCTTTGCAACGTATTTTTTTATAAATGTATCGACTACTACGCCCAACTCGTCTACTTCATGTTGGTATAAATAGGCGACACTGCTTCCAAATTCAACGAAATATTGACCCAAATCCTCCAGATATAGCCCAATGTATTTTCGCATGCCTAAGCGTGCATCGGTCTCTTTACCGAAATAGAACAAGCTTAATATTTCCTTGTGAGTCAAATGAATCCCCGGATCTGACGTCTTCATCAGCCGTGCAAAGGTGATCGAGCAGCTGCCATCCTGATCCTTTTCAGGAAATTCAGCATCTAACGAAACACTTTTGTACTTAATCGTTATGGAACTCTCCTTCTCATCAACAAGCAGCTCCTCAGAAAATGAAGAGTTGTCTGTAAAGGTCTCAATATCGCGACTGACCCGATCCAAGGTGCCGTTGAATAGATAATTATCGAACTTCTCCATGCGCTCAAAGAAATAATTTGGAAATTCTCTGGCATCCTTTGAAAGCAGATTTTTCTTAGGAATGTCAAAAACAATCGCCTCCTGGTTAGGTGCGAGCTGCTCTAGTCTTTCAAAAAGTTGTTCAAATGGATCGATCCAGTAGATATCATCTCGAGCAAGGTCAACATAAAAAAGAAAGGTTAAGCACCTCTTCTTAAACCATCTGCGAACGGTTGACGTTTTTAATCGCAGGGACAAACAGTCATCCTTATCCGCGACTCTCTCCAGTTCTCGATATTGAACATAAAACTCCTTTCGGTCGTTTGCTTCATCTGGCGGAAGCACACAGTAAAAGTCGCTGCCAAAGTCTGTATGCATGATATTTACCGTGCAATACTCTGACAAGCGAGTGCCTAGTAATGTTTCGACCTTCTCTTCAATTTTTGGCAAAGCCTCCATTTTTATTAGCATTGATTTTCCACCCCATCTTAAAATCATCATCTATCAAACATTCATGTATGTTAGGACTGTTTAGTAAGAAACCTCGTAACCCAGATCATTGGAGAACCCCAGCTCCTTATTCACTTTCGGCTCTAATGAGATAAAGTTCTTTTTTATTTAATATTCCTATAAACAAAATAACATCTTTTGTCACCTAAGTAAATGGAAATCAACTATTATCAGTTACATTTAACAGTGAAACTCGTTTAAAAAAACTAATATGTAATTAATAAAATAATAAAAAGTAATTAATGTTGTACATTATAAAATGGCATTATTTCGTATAAGACGTTATACTTTTTGGAAAAGGCCTGAGATAAATGAAAGACATTATTGAAGATATCCTCATTTACATTGAGGAAAATATTTTTCTAGATGAGTTGAAAATTGAGGATATTTCTGCACATTTCGGTTACGATAAGCATCACTTTAGTAGAGAATTCAAGCGTCTTACCGGATACTCGTTGCGATAATATATTTCAAGTTTAAAAGCGGAGAAAACAATTGAACTACTGGAACAAGAGGATCGGATTACGTCCATTCAATCTTCGGTCGGTTACTCTAGCTCCGGAAGCTTCTCAAACACCTTCAAAAAGTATACAGGCAGCTCACCTAAACAGTATAAACAGGAAATGACGGACCTCTATTCTGCTGCCAAACTGTTTGAAGCAAGTGAGGAAGAAGCGGTCGACTATTTCAAAGAAGCTGGGGATTCCTTCTGTCAGGTGACGCTCGAGCTGCCTTCAGAATTAAAGAAAGGAATTCTTTTTATCGGGCTCTTTCACACTACTATACCCAACCATAAGCCCGTCTCAGGTATCGCAACGAAAAATCGTAACGTAAATCTGTTAAAGAATATCCCGACTGGTGAGTATTACCTTCTGGCCTGTGCCATCGACTCTACGAATACGATTTTCTCTTACTTTCATTTGAATAAGGCTTTACGCGGTAAAGTGAATGAGAAAATTTCCTTTCCAGAATCCAGCGGTCAACACTTCACGATTACTTTACGCCCACCAATCAAGGAAGACCCGCCTATTCTGATCAATTTGGTTAAGCTTCTTTCCTCTGTCTTCAAAAAGAACACAATCTAGAATAATTTTTCCTAAAATGGCTATGCTAGAATGAATGTGGAGGTGATCAGATGATCCAAGCAAATGTTCCTTTTATCTTATTTGATGATACATGTGAGCAGGCTTTAGCTTATTATGCTGATGTTTTTGATGCAGAAATCGTTGAAAAAATGACCTTTGAAGACGTGGGCTACACAGAGGATGATCAGCGAAACCGATGTATTGCTAATGCGACTTTTAAACTGGGAAATCAGTTCTTTTATGCGGGAGATGTAGTCGAAAAGAACGATTTGCAGCCTATCACATCTAATGGTCGTATCTCTTTTTGGCTGGAGTTAGAGTCTTATGAAGAGATCACCACTTTAGAAAATCAATTGATCAAAACCGGCTCCACGAGTCTTGTTAGTCTGCACAAGACTTTCTGGGAATCTCATTATGCGAAGCTACAAGACAAATTCGGCGTTATATGGGAATTGAATGCACAATAAAAGAAGGCTCTTTGCGACGAGAATTGATCTTCGCAGAGAACCTTCTTAGCTTATCACGTAATTGATTAGTTTAGTGCTACTCATAGCTCCCGACAACTGGCTGGTAATAATCAATTAATTTTTCCAATTGATGAGCCGATATTTCTTTGATCTGTACCCTCTTCAGCTCATGTACCTCGAGCCTTCCTTCCCAGATTTTCCACAGCTCAAAGGGCGCTTCCAAGGATTGAAGATACTGAGAAAATGGCTGATAAAACTTTTTCCAATCGTAAACATCCACATAATAAATAAACGGCTTGTCGGTATAGCTGGTAATCGTTCCATTCTCTCGATCTCTAGTCACCGAGAATCCATCATCTGTTTCGTCTAACAGGACAAACAGCTTCTCATTGGGATCTATGACTCTCGTATCAATCCCTAAATTCTTCTCTAACTCAGCCAGAATAGTCCGATCTTTCTTGCTACCGTCTCCATGTTAACAGCTTCTTTTTACGTTAAATTCAGTATAATTTTATTTTTTGTTAAAGTAAAACAGGCCCCAAACTCAACGAATGAGTAAGGAGCCTGTTTCTTGTATCCACTAATTAAATGGGAACTTTTTTAGTCTGTCACCCATAATTTATTATCGTCTTTATAAGGCCATTTCTTCGCACCATTCTCAACGATATATAACCGAGATTCATCGACACCTTCATCGATCAATAATGAGATGGTACGTTTCGCACCGCCTCCGCCGCCTGGGCAAACAACGTAGATTGGGTTATCGCCATCTTTAAACTGGTCGGCATTGTCCACGACTAATTTTTCTAGTTCTTTCGTATCTACTGGATAAGCTGGTACGCTGATTGAGTTTGGCAGATGTCCTTTTTTATAGTCTGCTTCTGGTTGAATGTCGATGATTTGATAATCGGTGGCATCGTCTGTTTCAAGAACATCCTTCATCTTTTCTGGTGCGATCATTTGCCAATCGATATCTGCTTCGGCACGGTCTTTCTTTCCATCTTCTTTTGCATCGTTGCTGGAACAACCCGTTAACACGATGGCAAATATGGCTAAAGCAATGAGTAATAATCCGCTAATTCTTTTTTTCATTTTTCAAAATCCTTCTTTCGTTTTTTGTCTGATTCATTGGAATGGTGAGTTCTAGCTTTGCTTTCACCCCATTTTTTCCGCACAAAAAAGCATACTGTTTGGTATGCGCCCTTCGAAAGTATTGGATTAGATTTTTTAATCACAGGAATACTTTGAGGGAAAGAATGCTACACGAACTCGCTTAGAGACTCTAAGTAGGTTTTCACCTCATAGTCATAGTCGTTTTGACATTTCTTTCACCTCCTGCACCCTTTGTGAATCTTTCTTCAATCAAAGTATATAGAAAGGAAAGCGCTTTTTCAATAACAATTTGAATAATATTTTTCGTTGCAAAATGTTTTAAAATGGCTAAAAAATTTGAATAAAATTACAGGTGTTCTATCAATCTATTTAAAGACATCCCCTAGAGTTCCACCCTGTCGCTTAGCCCTTCACTGTAGGCCATTCGCTGATCGGTGGTGATTACGAGTCCGTCAATCTCCTCCATTTGGTTCAACTCTGTCAAAACGTCCTGAGCATCTTTTCCAAATAAACGCGTCGTCCAAAGCTCACCATCCAAAGATTCTTTTGTCACGATCGTTAGACTAGCTAAATCAGTTTGGATCGGATATCCCGTCTGACTGTCAAAGATATGGTGGTAACTTTGTCCCTGCCAATCAAATTTTCGCTCATAAATGCCGGAGGTCACAACGGACTTATTTTGTGCTTTCACGACTGCAACGTAATTCCCTCGCGGCAAGAAAGGATTTTGAATCCCAATACGCCAACAGCCATCTGCTCGTTGGGGCGGCGCTCCATGAGTCAGTACGTTCCCGCCGAGATCAATAAAGGCCGCCTCTGCTCCAGCTTTTTTGAACTCAGCCATAATTTTATCTGCAAAATAGCCTTTCGCCAATGCGCCTAAATCCAAAGCCATCCCTTTATGATTTAAGTAGACACTCCGCTTCTTTTCATCTAATTGAATTTTCGCGGGATCAATCAAAGGAAGTAATGCTTGAATTTCCTTTGGCGATGGCTGTCTTGCGTCTGCAAAGCCGATCCGCCAAGCTTGAACCAATGGACCAATAGCGATGTTCAAGGCGATGTCTGAAATCAGACTCTGCTCCTTGCCAATTTTGATCAGTTCAAATAATTCTTCATCTACCTTGACCGAAGCAAGACCTGCCTGCTGATTGATTTTCATTAATTCAGAGGTTTCCGAATTCGCACTGAAGCGCTGCTCGAAGGTTCGCAGTCGTTCTTCTGCTTGATCCAGCAAGTCTTCTCCACTTGGATGTTGGACCCAAAGTCGGATAACTGTCCCCATTAAATGTAGTGTTCGTTCATTCATAGTTAGCGTTCCCTTCTGGCGTTATCATTTATTATCATTCAGCATAATAGAATAGTCACAAGAACAAAAGAGAATTCTCGGATTTCCTTTGAAACCGTTATTGTAATCGCTTATACTTCTAGGTGTGAAAGAAAATTCGTTAAGGAGGGTTTTATGTTACTTTTATCTCGTGAGAATATCAAACAAGTCTTTACCATGAAGGATGCCATCGAAGCAGACAAGGTGGCCTTTCGATTATTTAGCGAAGGCAAAACGGATGTGCCTTTGCGGACTCAAATCGTCTCGGAAAAACAAAACGGGACGTTCCTATTCATGCCGTCTTATGCACCTGATTTGGATGCCGCGGCGCTGAAGATCATCAATATTTTTCCTGACAATATTGATAAAGGTTTAGCCTCTGCCCCAGCTCAAGTACTCTTAGTGGATGGCAAGACAGGGTATGTTAATGCCTTACTGGATGGTGTGACGGTCACTCAGCTGCGGACTGGAGCGGCTTCAGGGGTTGCCTTTGATGTCTTGGGTCGAAAAGATGCTAAAAAAGGCGCACTGATCGGAACCGGTGGACAAGCTGCGACGCAATTAGAGGCGATAATTTGTGCGCGTGATTTAGAGACGGTCCACGTTTTTGACCAAAATTCTGAGCGTACAGAGGCGTTTGTTAAGCAAATGAACGAAGAGCTGAAAGACTATGGGACTCAAATTTTGCCAGCGAAAACTTCGGATGAAGCGATCAGCGATGCAGATTTGATCATCACTGTTACCCCAGCCACTTCGCCAGTTTTTGATGGCAGTAAAGTCAAGGCGGGTGCTACGGTCAGTTGCGTAGGATCTTATCAGCCGCATATGCAGGAAATGGACCCGGTAATTTTAGAACGCGCCGGCAAGCTCTATTTTGACTCAGAAGAGGCGGTGCTATCCGAAGCCGGTGATATTTTGATACCACTAGAAGACGGCACAATTACGAAGGACGATTTTACCGGAGACATCGGAGAAGTGCTGATGGGAAAAATTGGTGGTCGCGAAAATGACGAAGAAATCATCGTCTTCAAAACCGTTGGTATTGGTGCTCAGGACCTAGTCACTGCACAAAAAATCTATGAACGGGCATTGGAAGAAAAAATTGGAACAGAATGGTCTTAATACAAGGATGCCAGTCTAACTTCTCACAGCCCGCTTAGCCAGCGAGACCGAAACGATGCCCGCATCAATTGAAAGCCGAAATTACTTCGTTGGATGGTATACGGCATTCGGATCGGACTAATTTTTCCAAGAAAAATTGATCCATTAAAACGAATAGGAGGAATAAAAATGCCACATTTATCAGTTAAAATGTACCCTGGTCGTACAGAAGAGCTCAAACAGGACTTTGCTAAAAAATTGCAGGATTTCGTAGTGACGGAGCTTGGTTGTACCCCGAATGTTGTCTCAGTCTCATTCAAAGAGATCGAAGCAGACAAGTGGAAAGACGTCATCGGTGATGAAATCGCAGGTGAGGATGTTTATATCGAAGCGGATTTCTAAGGAGGACGCGAATGAAAGAACATGCCAGTATTTTTAATGATGTGTTAGGACCGGTGATGATCGGTCCTTCCAGTTCCCATACAGCGGCTTCGGTACGGATCGGTCGTGCGCTGCGACAAATGGTTGCTGGGAAAATCATCTATTTTCAAGCGGATTTTGATCCAGAGGGTTCTTTAGCCGCAAGCTATATCACGCAGTGCTCCGATATCGGTCTAATCGGTGGAATTCTGGGGATGGACCCAACTGATAGCCGCTTAACCAGCGCGCTGCAAATTGCAGAAGCGGACGGGATGGAAATTGTTTTCCGAGTGATTCCTTACGAAAATAACCATCCTAACACCTATAAAATGACGATCAAAACGGATTTTGGCGAAGAGCTGGAGGTTACTGCTCTTTCTGTTGGCGGCGGGATGATCGAGATCACCGAGATCAATCATTTTGCTGTCGAGGTTACGGGAGGCTTTTATGAAACCTTCCTTTTCGGTGAGAGCTTGGCGTTAACTGAAGCTGATTTAGCAGACAAAATCAGCAAATTCTGCTCAGTGGCCATCAAACAACAAGCTGGAAAAACGATGCTGCAAATCAAGACTCAGCAGGAAATTCCCGGAAAAGAAATTGCCTGGTTGAATAAGCAGATGACGGTCGAGCGTTTCATCGCTTTCGATCCTGTCCTGCCTATCATGTCACAAAAGGAACCAAAGATGCTCTTTTCAACAGCCGAAGAGATGATCGCGCTGGCAAAAGAGGAAAATTTGGATCTGGCTGATATGGCGTTGCGCTACGAAAGTCATCGCGGCAGTATTTCTGAAGAGGAAGTCTATATAAAAGCCGAAGCAATTCTTGAGATTATGGAAAACGGTATTCAAATCGGCTTGGCCGGTACTTCCTATGAAGATCGAATGCTGGGTTCTCAGGCTCCGAAAATCCGTGCCAATCGTGAGAAGTTAATCGGTGATGACCTGCCAGCTAAGATCATCGAAAATATCTCCGCTTTGATGGAGGTAAAAAGCTCGATGAATGTATTCGTTGCAGCGCCAACGGCAGGTTCCTGCGGCGCATTACCGGGAACCCTGATCGCTGTTAGTGATTATCAGAAAAAGTCCCACGATGAATTGGTTCGCGCGCTCTTAGCTGCAGGGATGATTGGTGTATTCATTGCAGAATATGCTACATTTGCCGCAGAAGTGGCAGGTTGTCAGGCGGAATGCGGTTCGGGTTCTGGGATGACTGCGGGAGCACTTGTGCAATTAATGGGCGGAACCATCGAAGAAGCTGTTAATGCCGCATCTATGGGCTTGCAAAATGTCTTCGGAATGACCTGTGACCCAATCGGTGTCCGAGTAGAAGTTCCTTGTCTAGGGAAAAATATGATGTGCGGAATGAACGCATTAGGGGCTGCTAATATGGCGTTGGCTGGATATGATGTCGTTATTCCGTTAGATGAAACCATCGAAAGCTTCAATAAAGTTGGTCGAATGATTCCAGCATCACTGCGCTGTACAGGTCATGCTGGCTTAGCGCAAACACCATCAGGACTAGCCATTGCCGAATACTTAGGCTGTCCATTGGATTGCTGCTGATAGAAATCAAAAACAGAGTGACTCGCCTATTTTGGCGGTTCACTCTGTTTTACTTCATACTTTAAAGTATTTCCATGATCAACAGAAATAGTGAAGCAAGAACACATACAATTCCAGCAATTCTGAATACCCCCACACCTTTACGGCGAGAGCTGTTTCTTGTCCGTCCTAATGTTTTTTTCTTCATTGGAAAAAGTAACAGCGCCAGTCCTAGAATAAGCAGCAGGGATGGTAAGATATACGCCTTTGCCTGCTCAACTATTGAGACTTTTCTCGTTGCGGGAAGACGCTTTTCTTCGGTTTCTACTTTTTTATAGTTCAGCGATAATTTCGGCATGGCATCTGTTAGCTGTTCCTTCTGACTGGCTAACGATACCTGATCTTCTTGGAGCGTGATTTTTGGTTCTTCATCTTTTTTCACTACACCATAAAAATCATTCGCCAGCTGTATCGATTTCCCTTCAATCTCGTGGGTTCCTTTTGATAGGAGCAAGCGATGCTCATACTCATCAAAGACCTTTTTAAGCAGCGCATTGCCAAAGGGATGGCGATAGTACTCGCCGTCCTGATCTGACCAATCTCCGACACCCAAAATGACTTCAATCAAGCGCGTCTCTCCCCGCTTGGCTGTGGCAATATAGTTGAAGGCACTGCTAGGACCAGAGCCCGTCTTCATACCATCGACTCCCTCAAAACCATATTTCGCCCCAGGCAATGAGTAGTTGTAGGTCTCAAAGGTTTCCTCATAAGGTGTTCCCTCCATGGCAGTAACCTTTGGCTGATTCGTAAATTCCAATACCTCTGGATGATCGTTAATCAAATGAAAAACCATGGTCGCCAAATCACGGGCTGTTGAGGTATTACTGCCATTGGGATCAAAGCCTTCTGGCGTATATAATCCTTCAAAGCTTACCGCAGAGGCACCGCTGCAATTGTAAAAGGCGGTATTCTTCATGCCAAGTTGTTGAGCCTTCTCGTTCATTTTTTTGATGAAATCGCCCGCGTCATTATTCGAGACGGCATTCGCTAGCATGACGGTCGCAACATTTGATGAAGGGACTACCACCATTTTCAGCAGCTCTTTGACTGGATACTCGACACCCGCCATAATCTTATTATTACTGATCGCGTACAGCTGGCTGATCGCCTGATCCTTTTCCGTTGCTGCGATTGTTGTTTCTAAAGACAATTTTCCATCTTTTATGGCATCAAATACTAAAAAGACCGTCATCATTTTTGAGATACTCGCCGGTTCTCTCACGACTTCAGCATTGTCTTCCCACAAGATTTGACCATTCACTCCATCAACCACAATCGAAGCTTTTGGCTTATTTTCCTCTAAAACATCGGTATAGCCTGCTGATCTAGTGATTTCCATAATATCCTCAGCAGCATGAGCAGGTGTTTCGAAAAGGAACAAAAATAAAACAACTATTAGAAATATGATTTTTTTACCCACAAGGCCTCCTAATTAACACGTAATACACAAAATTTTAGCATAGATGGAAATGAATTATTAGAACTTTTTTCACATAATACAAACTATTTCTTATTTCCATTGGTTCTCTTGGTCAAATAAAAAAGCAGAACCCAACTTTTTTTGGGGACCTGCTATAAAGTACTCTTTTTAGACTTCAGTGATTTTCGGTTGGCGCTTTACATAAGGCAAGAATTTCTCTAATATATCACTGGTCTTCAATTTCAAATAACCAGTCGTCGTGCCATCGCTGCAACCATAATATTCTTGATCACAGACGTCCTTATCCAGAACTAGCTGGACCTGCTTTGCCTCTTCCAGCAATGTACTAAAGATTGTTGCCGCGCCAATTTTTGTTCCTAACATCGCATCCATCTGCTCTGCTGAGGCAAATGAGACCCGAGCGATGTCCAAAGCTTGGCTGAACTCCTTCGATTTGAAGGGCTTGTCGCCACAGGTGACGAAGAGATAAAAATTGGTTTTTTGGCGATTACATAAGAACAAGGTTTTCACCATATCCATCTCTAAACGCTCATTGATTTGCTGGCAATCCTCCATCGTGATGACTTCCTCTGTCTCCACTCGTTGAAACGCCATGTCTAATTCTTGCAGGACTTGATAAACTTTTTCTTGTAATGGCGTGCTACATGTTTTTGGCACCGCCGTATAGGCTTCACTCACTAAGACCATTTTAATCACTCCTATTTTTTCTAACGTAAAAATTTCGCGGCTCATCATTTCGTATACGAGTTCCGCTTTCTATTGAATAGTTAATAGCAGTAATTTATCATAGAAATAAGGATTACAAAAACGAATTTTTATCATTCTTAGCATGACAAAATCAGATACAAAAAACTTTTTCCCATCTCAATCCAAAGGAACAGGAGAGCTCAATCATGGATATGAACATTCAGAAATACATCGCTTTTGTTAAAACCGTTGAACTAGGCAGCTTCACTAAAGCAGCTAAAATTTTAAACTACTCTCAATCAGGTATTAGTCGAATGATTCATGATCTTGAGCAGGAGTGGGGCATCACCTTGCTCGAACGCAATCGCGCGGGGCTTCGGCTAACGTCTGATGGGATGAATGTCTTGCCTTACGCGAAAGAACTGGCGGAAAAATATCAAACCTTGCAAAATCAATTGGCGGAATTAGGACATTTAGACACTGGCTTGATCCGTATTGGAACATTTTCGAGTATCGCTACTCATTGGCTGCCGGAAGCGATCGAAACGTTTCAAGCCGATTATCCTAAGATTGATTTTGAATTATTATTGGGGGATTACGAGGAAATCGAACAGTGGATCTTAGAGGGGCGTGTTGATTTTGGCTTTTCACGCTTGCCTGCCGCCGAAAATTTGGAGCAAAGCTTTCTCCATGATGATGAGCTGCTAGTCGTTTTGCCGAAAGGACATCCTTTTTTAGCCAGAGAAAGAATTCATGTGACTGATTTAGAGGCGCAGCCCTTTATCCTGTTAGAACGTGAAGGAACCTCTGACATCACTGAATTATTGGCAGAAGCTCAGGTTGCCCCGCGAGTAAAATTTCGCACCTGGGACGATTATTCGATCTTGGCAATGGTAGAGAAAAATTTAGGAATTAGTATTTTACCCAAGCTGATTCTGCAACGAATTGCTTATCAAGTTGAGACTAGTCCGTTAGCACAGCCGGTCTTTCGTAAGGTTGGAATTCTTTATCGTAACAAGTCCTTGCTCTCTTTAGCTAGTCGAGAATTTTTGAAGCTATACGTGGATTTTTAGACAAAATAGGACTTACTTTTCTCCTATGATCGTTCATCAAATCACAATTTTTTCAAATTTTATGGTTTTTCGTTTTCGTTTATTGTTATAATTATAAGAAAAAGACCTACGGGAGGATTTATGGCACAGATTATTTTTTACATTTTAATTGGTCTGATGATCTTTCAAGCAATCATGCTTGTGCGCGATGTTGTGACCCATCGTGATGATTTAGGACCAGGAAATTGGTTGATTAGTGGAATTATTGGCTTCATTGCAGATTTTGCAGATACGATTGGAATTGGGAGTTTTGCACTCACTACCATGATGTTAAATGTTACGAAACAAAATACTGATGATCGAAAATTACCGGGGATCTTAAATGTTGGGCACGCGATCCCTGTCTTGACTGAAGCTGTGATTTTCGTCACAGTTATCAAAGTAGATGCGTTGACTTTAGTCGCTTTAATCTTAGCGGCGATCGTCGGCTCTTGGTTCGGATCAAGATATGTTACTAAGCTATCCGAAACAGCCGTTCAGAAATGGATTGGTTGGGCATTATTAATTACAGCGATTTTGATGTTGCTTCGTCAAACGGAAGTCATTGCTTTATTAGGTAAAGGAAATACCGCAATGGGATTAACCGGGGTGAAATTAGTCATCGGTATCATCGGCAACTTCTTATTCGGCGCCTTGATGACGGTTGGTGTTGGGCTGTATGCTCCTTGTATGGCAATGGTCTACATGCTAGGCATGACACCGTTAGCTGCTTTCCCGATCATGATGTGTTCATGTGCAGGGCTTCAACCAGTTGCTAGTATCAACTTCATTCGTGAAAAAGCCTACTCTAGAAAAATTGCCTTGGCGATCACGATCGGCGGGATTCCCGGCGTTATCATTGCCTCGCAATTCTTGATGAACTTAGACATTTCAATGGTCACTTACTTAGTTATTGTTATTATTTTCTATACAGGGATTCAATACATTCTAAAATCACGTAAAACCGCAGCGGCTTAAATCGCGGGTTTTATCAAAAAATGGCTTTGTACCAGCATTTGGTACGAAGCCATTTTATCTTTCTATACGACTTTCACCCTTATGAAAGGCCTTGACCTTTTCCAAAATGAATAGGACACCCACAAGAACTAAAATCGAGATGGATAATAATAAAGAATTGGTGCCATTTCCGTGGGCCAGCAATAGCTCCCGCAGGATGGCGGTGATACTGATTAGAATCAAGTAACGAACAGGAATATGATGGCCTTCCTTAATGTAACGCATCAGCATCAAGATAACTTCCAATAAAATGAACAGCGTCGCGATTTCATCAATCAAGAGGGGCAATTCAGACACATTATTTAATGGAATCACATGCATGATCATATTGAAGATGCCTTCTCCCATAACAATAACAACGACGATTATCAATACAGCCAGTAAGATATCCACGACCGTACTGATCGCTTTTTCGAATTTTAAAAAGTAATTCTCCTTCATCGGGTGTCCTCCGTTCGATTTCTAACTAAATTATAACAATTCTCAAATCGAATCAGAAGAAATACGCACTAAAAAACGCCACCAACTCGCTCAGTAGCTGAAAGCGAATTGATGGGGCCTTTTTTATTATGAATGTAGTTTTGCTTCTTTGGCTAAGGCTAGACAGCCGATTGTCCCAGCGTTATTACCAAGCTTTGGTGTCACGATATAGTCTTCTAGTTCTGGCGTTTTGACATAGCCATTAACTAACTCTCTGAAACGCGCACGAACTTTTTTGACTAAATGCTCCTGCTGCATCACGCCGCCGCCGAAGATGATCACATCTGGTGAAAACATCAAGGTCGTATTGTAGGCGCACTGCGCGATGTAATCGGCTTCGATGTCCCAATAAGGATCGTCTTCACTTAAGTCCTGACCTTTGCGACCTAAGCGTTTTTCGATCGCTGGACCTGCCGCCATTCCTTCTAAACAATGTCCGTGGAAAGGACAGCTGCCTTCAAAATCATCTTCCGGGTTACGACTGACTAATACATGCCCCATTTCCGGATGACTGAAGCCTTCGATGAAGTTGCCTTTTTGCAACGCACCGCCGCCGATTCCAGTACCGATCGTATAATACACGACACTGTTGACACCATCGCCGCGACCCTTCACGTATTCGCCGTAGCAAGCCGCATTCACATCGGTCGTCCAAGCAATCGGTAAGTCAAACTCTTTTTTCATAGTGCCGACAAAATCAAAATTCTGCCAAGCTAGTTTCGGTGTTGAAGTAATATAACCATAGGTTTTTGAATCGCGATGAATATCGATCGGTCCAAATGAACCCACACCGATACTGACTAATTGCTCTTCATACTGCTTGAAGAAGCTGATCACTAATGCCATCGTCTCTTCAGGGGTCGTCGTTGGATAACTGACCCGCTCAACGATTTCCAGATCATTATTTCCCACTGCACAAACAAATTTTGTTCCGCCGGCCTCGATCCCGCCAAATAATTTTTCCACTAAGCTTCACTCACAATCATTTAGATTTATTCAACATACAAGGTCACGAATTTCGCGTGCCCGATGTTCTCGAGTTCTATTGTATCATTAATTATTGGCAGCGGTTCCTTTGTTTTTTCTTTCAAGTCAACTTTTTCCGCAATTTTTATTTCATACTTGAAGGCGATCGTTGCGCGTCCCTCTTCAACGAGCAAGCCATTATACAACCGAATAATATAGCCCGGACGATCTTCGGCTTTTTTCAAAACACTCAGCGTCAGATTTCCTGTAATTTCAAAAAGGCTGAATTCAGCGGGCAGCGTAGGTTCGACATCACCTAGCGTAAAGATCAGACGCGAGTTTAAAAATTCCGCGTATTGATACAGTTCTATCGGAGTCACTGCTTGTTTGGCTAGCTGAGCTACGTTGGCTTGATCAAAGGCTTGCGCAAAGTAAGCAATCGAGAATTCAAAGCTCATCGTCTTATGGCACTGCGCATCAGGCGTAGCGATCACCGTTTCACCGGATGCCCGTCCAGGACGATACATCAGATCTTCTTTCCCCATAAATCCATAGGTACGGAAAATCGTTAAGCGAATCGTGTCATAGTCCTCACCAACGATTTCATATTCCCGTACTCCCTTTGGCATCACTGCAACGCCATGCATCTCATCGAATAAGCCGACAAAAGACTGGCAGGTTTCGATGGCGATCGGCTGTTCATTCCATTGCTCTTTGTTGGCCTCCCATAGAGCCATTTCTTTTTCAAAGACGACTGGGCGCTGCAGGGTGCCAAATTGCTGATCGGCGATCGAGAATTTCGAGGCGATCCCAGTATCAAACAAAACACAGACCCGATGGCTATCCACCGCTTGATTGTCCACCGTCAAATTGAAATCAATGATCGGTGTGTGTTTCTTCAAGACTAATTCAAGGACGATCGGTAATTCCGCTGTCACCTGTTTCTCAGCCCGTTCACTCAAGTTTTGAGGAACCTTCAACAAGAATTCTAAATGTACCGATTGATAAATATCGGATTGCTGAATCGTGATTTTAGGGTCAACATCAGTCGATGAAATCGTCCAATCCTTGACTGGCGGTGAATAATTGAAAGAGTCGCCATCATCGCCGTTTTCTTCAATGATCCCTTGATTTTTGTAGAGAACGTCATTGGCTTTGTCTAAAACATCTAGCGAGCCATTTTGATTGACGGTGATTTGATAATATTCATTTTCGATCATCGTATTCGAAGCGGCTTGTAATAGTGCACTGCTATCGCCTTTTAGATCGATCGTCAACTGGGTATAGCCAATGCTTGGCACCGTGGTTGTTTCGATCGCAACTTTGGCTTTATAGACTTTTTCCGGTAAATAGATTTCTTTGACCGAATTCAAGACATTCCCTTGGTTCAGGACATATTCCGTCTGATCGATCATTTCTAAGATCGTATAAGGCAAGGAATTCCCCGCTTGATCGAGGATCGCAAACGTCTTTTGTGGCAGATAAACCTCGGCTTCGATCACGCCTTCACGCGCAGTGTCGTAGGTATTAAACAGCGTAAACGTGATTTCTTGTGCCTGCGGATTATTGATGGCGGTCGAGATTTGGCGTAATGTCAATTCTACTAGGTTCATGGAAATATCTCGCGCTTGTTTGTAGCGCATATAGACATCCTCATTAGTAGTATCCGATACACACGAGCCGATCGAATCGTGTGCCGCATTCTCGAACATCAGCTTCCAGATTTCCTTGACTGTTTCTACTGGGTATTCAAAACCTAATTGCAGCGCCATTGTTAATACAGGTTCCATCACGTTTACTAAATAATGCTGAATTTGCGTATTCAGTGCCTTCAAGTCCGGCCGTGAAGAGAAAATCGTCTTGTGGATACGCATCAATTTTCCGTTAATCAGCTCCCCGGCAACTTCTTCTAATTCCGGATGGCGTTCTTTAACTGCGACAATATAGTTTTCAATCGTAGAGAATTGCAGCTCATATTCCCCTTGGTAAAGCTCATTCATTTGATCGACTAACTCCGGCAGGTTTTCTCTCACCGGTGCTTGGTCAAAGCCATTCGGGAAATAAACCTCATCCGTCGCGCTGCGGCCCCATGTCGTTTTAAAAGGCTCTTGATGCAGAAACTCGGCTAAATCTGCTTCCCGCTCAGGAATCGCCCCGCCAATGTAATAGCCGCTGGGGATCTGATACACGTTCACAACGGAGCCGTCTTCCCCGCGCCAAGTGTATTCGGTATGAGCCACATCATCATCACTTACCCCGCGCCAAAACATCGTATCACTGATCCCGAACTCACGATAAATCTGCGGCATGCTGGCTGCTTGCCCGAAGGAATCCGGTACATAACCAACATTCATGTAATCACCGAATTCTTCACAAATCTTCATACCGTACAGCATATTGCGAACAATGCTTTCGCCTGAAATTACTAGCTGGTCAGTTTGCGTATACCAAGGACCAATGATCAGCTTGCCCTGCTGAACCAGCGTTTTGATTCGCGCTTGATCCTGCGGACGCCATTTCAAATAATCATCCAATAAGGAAGCCTGTCCATCTAAAATAAAACTATCGTAGGGATTGTCCTTCTCTAGCTGCTCTAAAACTTTTTTTAAATCATGCATCAAGTAAATTTTTGATCGACTGGTAGTAAAATACCATTCACGATCCCAATGACTATGTGGCACCACGTGTACTGTTTTTTTCATGCAAAAGTTCCTCTCGTTTGATTAAAATAGGCACTCAACGACTTGCATCGCCAGTGCCTATTAATTTTTGAATTAATTTTCAAAGCTGATATCGATATCTTCCAATTCAACTTCTTCTGTTTGTTCTTCCTGTTTATTGAAGTTGACGAATAATGGCGCGACGAAGCCGATGAAGGCTGCTCCGACGAATAGACCAATCAGATACGCCCAGCCGTTCCCGACTGTGAAGAAGCCGTAGATCCCTCCCACTGGCGGCATTTTTGCGTACATGCCAAGCGCGATACCCAAACCTGATGCGATCGCGCCGCCGAGCATGTTGATCGGCACTAGTCGCAGCGGATTGACCAGTGTAAATGGAATGGCGCCTTCTGTGATCCCAATGAAGCCCATCACAAAGTTGTTGCGTCCGGCATCTAATAATTCTTTGTTGAACCGTTTCTTATGGAACAATGTTGCCAATGCGTAACCAAACGGTACCGCACAAATCGCTACATTCACAATAATTGCTGGTAAATAAACACCTTCTGCTAATAACACATTTCCAGCCATCCAGGCAGCTTTGTTCACTGGTCCACCTAAGTCAGACCCGATCATTGCGCCCATGATCATAGCCAGCAAGATCTTGTTCACATCGTTTTCGATCATAGTACGAATCCAATCAACGAGACTGGTATTAATCCAGGCTAACGGCTCCGATAAGAGTGCCCCCATAACGATCGCCACAGACATAGTCGCGATCAACGGTAAGATGACTAACGGCATCACACCTGAGAATGATTCTGGTAATTTGATTTTTTCCTTCGACCATTTCACTAAGTAACCGGCTAAGAAACCAGCGATTACCGCACCAAGGAACCCGGCATTCGTACTTGAAGCAACGGCACCGCCGATAAACCCTGCACCTAATGCAGCTTTGTCACCGATGGAATAGGCGATAAATCCGGCTAATACCGTATTAATTAAGCCAATTCCTGTCCAACCAACCTGTTCGATCATATACAGTGCATGCTTGAAGCCTTCTGCCTCTGCGTATGGATCTAAGCTCGTTATTCCCATGCCAAGGGCGATCATTTTCGGGATCGCAACGACTAGGGAAGCACCAATAATCAACGGCAGTACAAAACTGATCCCACTCATTAAGTGGCCCTTTAAATCTGCTAGAACTTTCTTCATCATTCTTGCTCCTTTTCTTTAATTTGCTTGTCTTTGCTGAACAGCAGCGATACATTTCTTCAAAACAGCTTCTGGGGCCTTGATACACGTATTGATATTCACGCGAAGCTGCGGTTTTCCTTCAAATCGTTCCAGTCCCTCCACCTTTTGATCCGTTGCTAATAATAAAAAATCGGCCTCTCTTGCTTCTGCTGCACTGATCTTATTGACTTGTCCTAGTGAGCCCTGTTGTTCGATTTTGACATCATAGCCCATCTTCGCACCAGCCTTTTCTAAGGCTTTGGCGGCCATCGGTGTGTGTGCCAAGCCTGCTGGACACGCGGAAATTCCTACTATTTTCATTTAATCCTCTCTCCAATCATTTCTTTTTTGATCAATTCAACTAATTGTGTTTTATCTTCTGATTGTTGAACCTGCTGGATAAACGTCTCTTCCAATAACGCCGTCGCCAACCGACTCAGCATTTCCAGATGAACCGTTCCTCCGTCTTCTTTGGGAACCATTAGGGCAAAAACATTTTTTACCGCGGAATCATCAAAAGTCTCCCATTCGATCTCCTGTTTCAAACGAATGAATAAAACAGTCGGCTTCAAAACGGTTTTCGCTTTCGCATGCGGGATCGCAAAGCCATCCTGCAAGCCAGTCGAATATTCTGCTTCACGTTCGATAAAAGCTTCGCAGGTCTCAGCCGCATTTGCGACAAATCCCAATTCATAGGCATAATTCGCAATGACTTCAAATAGTTCTTCCTTCGAAGCGACCGCTACATCCAAAAGGATTGTTGATTCGTTAAAGTCCATATCGGAAGCCCCTTTCTTAATTGTTTAGTTTTTTGATTCATGTAACGTTTCGCTTTACACGTTTAATTTACGAGTTCTGGGCCTCGGTGTAAACACTTCCAATTTCCAACTAATTTGGCAATCATTAGTAAAGCGTTTTCCAAAGAGATTGCCAACTCTTTTGGAAAAATCCAGTACGGCGGAACGATTTCAATCTTTTCTTCTATATTGTATGATTGGGTTAAGAACCGGAGGTGAAATACGTGTCAAAGCTTGCTTATCAGCGTTTAGATGACCTACTAGAATTATTAGCCAAACAAACCACTCCGCTGCCGATGAAGGAATTAGCCAAAAGCTTCTCGATTTCTGAGCGAACCGTGCGAACGGACATTGCCAATCTAAATGATCTATTAAGCAATGTCGGTGCCACGATCACTCTCCTTCGTGGACAGGGCTATTTACTGACGATTCATTCTAAAGAACAGTTCAACGACTGGTGGACAGAAAGTATGACCTCTGCGGAATCTTTTTTAACGACCAGTGAAGAACGCCAAGCTTATTTACTGTTCCTTCTATTTAAGAATGAAACCCCTTTATCGTTGGATGATTTTTTGGATCGGCTGTTCATTAGCAAAAATACTTTTTATTCTTATTTAAAAACAGCTCGCGACAATTTGTTGACCTATCAATTGAAGATCATCAATCGTCCCAACATTGGGTTTGAGCTTCTAGGGAACGAGTTTGCAAAGCGGCAGGCAATCAGCGATTTATTGATCGAAAAAGATTTACAGGAATATCTAGTGGGCTTTACGGAGATGGAGTTGGCTCTATTTGACAATATCGATCTTGACCTCTTACAACAGCTGGAGCTTGAATCCCTCGCGCCTTTGGGATTATTGGATTCGGATTATTATCATAAGAATATTCTTTCTCATTTTGCCTTAGCGTTAAGTCGTTTTCTTGATGGGCATGTCATCACTGATTTTCCTGTACGCGTTCCTATCTTGAAGCAGGAAGCGAAAGCTGCTCTCGGTCATTTTTTAGCCGAAATTGATCGTGCCTTCGACATTCAATTGACCGCTGATGAAAAGGAATATTTCACGTACTATTTGGCATTAAATGCACCACGTCTGGTTGAAACCGAACTGACAAGCATCTCTTCGACAGAAACCGCGAAAACCCTTGTTGAAGAGTTATTGCAGGCGATTAAGCGTACGTCAAACTTCGATTGGGTTCAGGACGCAACACTGGTGGAGGATCTAACCTCACATATTGAAGGCTTTATTAATATGAACCTGATGGAGGCCCGCCGCAGCAATCCTCTGTTGGCGACGATTAAAAAGTCCTTTCCTCAGGCTTATGATTTGTGCCTGACCCACTTAGAAATATTAGGGGAAAAGCATGGATTGTATTTTTCGCAAGACGAGGTGGGCTACATCGCCTTGCATATCGCAGGCGCGATGGAACGAAACTCTGTCAGCAATAATCGAAAATATCGGGTGATTCTTGTCTGCGGAACAGGGCGCGCTATGAGTCGGATCATCGAAGCCAAGATCAATAAAAATTATCAGGATACCCTTGAGGTAGCGGATCGGCTTTCCTATGTAGAGCTGCAGCAATGCAATCTATCCACGATTGATTTCGTCATCACGACCGTACCGCTAGAGCAATTAAGTGTGCCTCATATCTATATCAATATGGCAAAATTAGATAAAGAAATCGTTAAAATCGAGAACTTCATAGCGAATTTTAATGAAGCAAACGGTGAAATCTATTCGTTGTTTCGAGAAGAGTTTTATTTTTACGTTGACGTAGAGAACAAAGAGCAGCTACTCAAAAAAATGACGCAGCAATTATTCCATCTGGATTTTGTTCCCGAAGAATTTCACGATAGTATCATGAAACGGGAAGCCATCAATCAAACCAATATCAATGAATGGTTGGCAATTCCCCATCCAATGTCCCTGTTGGCCAAGCGCTCAGCAGTAGCCGTCGCAGTACTGCCTAAAGGTGTGGATTGGGGCGAGGGCGATCTAGTTAAATTTGTTTTCCTGTTTGCCATTAGTAAAGAAGACTACGAAGATACAGAGGAAATCTACAGTCTGCTGCTGGAATTAATGGAACGCGAGGATATCCAGCAAGCGATTCTGCAGCAAAGCGACTTTCAAAATTTCTTAAAGCAGATCAAGCAATTGTAAAAGGAGTTGGGAACTTTCCCAACTCCTTTTTCGAATGATTCATCCATGTAAAACAGGTGCATCAAGCGCATCGCCAGACCCTTCAGCATCAACAACGAACGCCCGGCACCCGATACAAAAATTCGGTTGGCTTGTTTGATACTCGCGATTAATTGATCGATTTGGCCTTGATCGATTTTTTTCAACGTCTCCGCCAGCTCCATTGCCGCCCTGTAGGCAACTTCTTTGGTTTCCATCTTATGCCTCCTTATTTCTATAGCTGGCAACGAACATATCCAATGCTCCGGTAAATTCCAAGTGCTCAATCCCCGCTGGTATCAAGACTGTTTCCCCCTTCGAAATCGGGTGCTCATTGACCGTACCGTTACCAGCTACTACGGTGATAAAGGCAAAACGCTTGAGCTGATAGGTTCCTTGTTCTTTTGTTTTAATCCGACTCAAGCTATATAAACCCGGTTCATCCCAATAATCAGTGATTTCACAGCCGTTCTGTTGATAGGGCTCGATCCAAACAAATCCTTCTGAAGTATCAGGAACTAAAACATTCTCCCATACTTTATCGATGTGTAATTCTCTTTCTTCTCCGGTATTCGGGTCCACTCGCCCGTAATCATACAAGCGATAGGTCAAATCCGCATTACGAGAAATGTTGTAGGTCAAGACATCGCGATTGATGGCGTGCAATGTGCCCGCAGGAATATCAATAAAATGATCCTTCTTAGCAGGCAAGTATTTCAACAGCTTGCCCCAATCGCCGGCATGTGCCCATTCCGCAAATTCTTCTTTGGTTTTCGCATGGTGTCCAAATTCGATTTTTCCATCCGCGGGTGTATCTAGGATTACCCAAGCCTCTGGTTTTCCTCGTGAATTGTCGTGCTTCAAGGCATAAGCATCATCTGGATGCAGCTGGACGGATAAATCGGCTAAAGGGTCTAACAAATTCACGCGAATCGGCAGCTCTTCTGTCTCGCACTCAAACCAATCTGGATAGTGCGTGTACAGCTGAGAAAGTGTCAGGTCAGTACCAACAACTGGACAGTCCGCTGCTCCCGGCAAGGCAACCACATTGTAGACTTCACCAATTGGATAAATATCGGTCTGATAATTGAAGGTTTCCAGCATCCGCTTGCCGCCCCAAATGCGTGCTTCGAAGAATGGCACTATTTTGACTAGTTGTTTTTCCATCACAAGCCCTCCTAATGTTTCCGCTTACAATTAAAATTATACAGACTTGACATTCTTTAGCAACAGCCCCCTAAAAAGTCTGATTTTTAGGGAGCTGTCTTCTAGTTTTATTTTTTCGTCGATTCGATTTCTTTCAACATTTCCGCCGTCTGGATTATTTGCCCTATTTTCGGAAACAGCTTGTCAAAGAAAATGTGATGCAGCTCTTCATCACGATCTCCGCAGGCATCCTCGACTACGATCACATCATAACCGTATTGATAAGCATCTAAAGCAGTCGCGTACACACCATTAGCAGTGGCTACTCCGGTTAAAATGATCGTATCAATTCCTCGTCGGCGCAATTGCAAATCCAAATCCGTGCCGAAAAAAGCACCTGGATTGTGTTTTTTTACTTTAAGAACATTCTTAGTCGTCTCATCTCCAGCAATAGGCATGACAAATTCTGTAAAATCAGCTGGAACATTCCCATACGCTTTGCCGCTGCCTTCTCTATTCAAAAATCGCATCGTTGTTGGATCAACATTAACTAACGTAATTAAGCCTGCTGTATTTTTTATACTTTCGGCTAATTGATTATTTTTTTCGATGATCTCGTTTGCTGAATAGGGCTTCAGTGCGCCAGTACCCACGATGCCTTTTTGCAAATCAATAACGACCAATGCTGTTTTCACTAAATCTAATTTCCTCAAATAAACCACTCACTTTCTAGGTTTCAAACAGGTTTAGAAAATTCCCTTTCGTAATTTACGCCAACTTTCACTGTAAATCCAGTCAAAAGGCACGATTTAAGAAGTAAAGCGTTTCATTTAATAATTGAGATTCCCTCATTTACTAGGTACAATAAAAGAAAATAATTGATCTGAGGAAAATCTTATGAAGAAAGCACTGCTTGTTGTCCATCGCTATCAATTTGCACAAGATAAAGAATGGGGCTTTGTTGCAAAAGACTATGCTACGTCGGATATGATCAAGAACATTTCAACTCTTTATCCCGATTATGAGTGGCGTCCAGCAACCTTGGCCCAAACCAGACAGCTTTTGCGAGAGGTTGAAATTGATCTGCTGCTGTTAGTTCCGGTACTAAAGGATCATCTAGCCAATTGGATGCGTATCCCCATGTTGAAGTTGATTATCTGAAAGCTGATGAGTATGGCAAAATCAGCAAAGCGCCGTTTCCTTTTATGCGAACAGACTAATAAAAACCACCTTCCCATTGGAAAGTGGTTTTTATTATTACTCCTGTTCGGTGATAAATTGATAAACGGCACCGATCAAATTCGCCTGACTCAAGAATTTGCAGGGCATGATAGACAACTTCAATTCCTTCGCGCCTTTTTCCAACAACAGCTCCTGCACACGTTCCTCCAGATTTACCAATAGATCTGCTCGTGTCGAGATTCCGCCGCCGATCAGTACCCGATCGGGATCTAATGAGACCAATACATTATAGATGCCAATACTGAGAGCGTTATAAAATTGCTCAATTTGTTCTTTCGCCAATTCATCCCCTGCCTCAGCCAAATCAAAAACTTCTTTGCTGGTATACTCACGGTCGTCTGCTTTGAGCTTGGAATAGCGTTTCGCCATCGCCACCGGGCTGCCTAGATCGCTCAATGTTTCCAGCGTATCATGGTTCATGATCTGATAACCAGACTCGCCGCCAAATAGATTCGCTCCCGTCCGTAATTTTTCGTCAATGATGACACCGCCGCCGATCCCTGTCCCGATGATCATTAGCGCAACTGAGCTCAGCCCTTGCGCATTTCCATGCCAGACCTCTGCTAACGCGGCACAGTTTGCGTCATTTTGAAACGACACAGGAATCCCTAGAAAGTCAGCCAATTCTTGTTTAATCGGAAATCGATGCAAATAAGGAACCGCACTTACCCCGTAAATTACCCCTGCTTCAGCATCCACCGCACCTGGTGCACTGATCGCCACACCATCGGTAACCTGATGCTCGTCTACCAACATTTTTAAATACGCTTTCATTTCTTCCCAAGTTTTTGGGGTCTCAACACTAGGTAGTTCGACTAGTCCATTGGATTGCCATAATCCACTTTTTATTGCTGTTCCGCCAATATCAATGGCTAATATTTTTTGACTCATTCCTTGCTCCTCCTCGTTATCACGTGTTAATTCAGATTTTAAAGAAGAAGAAACAACGATACAACATCCTACGCACGAAAAAAACAAATTCCAACAAAAAAACCAACCCTTTCAGATTGGTTTTCCCGTTTATTAAACTAAACGATCCACATCGTACTCAAAGCCGTTTTGATCGCTTAATTGTTTATAAAATTCTCCGCTTTTCTTGATTGTCCGCTTTTGCGTCGCTAAATCTAAGGAAACTAAACCATAACGATTTTTGTAGGCATTAATCCATGACCAGCAATCAATAAAGGTCCATAAATGATAACCCTTGATATTGCAGCCGTCATTGATCGCCTTCCATAGATAAGCCAAATGATCTTGAATGTATTCAATGCGATAATCATCGATCACCTGTCCTGTTTCATCCATAAAGCGTTCTTCATTGGCGACACCCATGCCATTTTCCGAGATAAAGGCTTCAATGTTGCCGTAGTTTTCCTTGATATCCATACATAGATCGTGAATGCCTTTTTCATAAATTTCCCAGCCGCGGTATTCGTTCATCCGGCGGCCTGGCATTACATGATTCTCAAAGAACCAATCTGGTAAAAATGGCCCTTCTGGATTAATAGCAGTTAGACGAGCCTTCACCCGCTTTGGCTCATAATAATTCAAGCCTAAAATCTGAGCCGTATTTTCTTTGATGCACATCATATCCTCTTCAGTATAATCAACAGGCAGCTGATCATATTCCCGTAGCAACTCGACTAATTTTTCAGGGTACACGCCTTTAACCATTGGGTCTAGAAAGCTGCGGACATAAAATAGATCCGCAATTTCTGCCGCCTTCACATCCGCTGGGTTTTGACTACGCGGGAAGGTCGGACTTAAGTTTAAGATGACACCGATTTTACTATTTAGTTTAAGTTTTTTATGCGCCGCGATCGCCTTCGCATGAGCTAAGATCGTAAAATGGGTCGCCTGTGCGCCGCGTTTAAAGTCAATCATATTTGGATAATGGAAATCTTCTAAATAGGAACCTAAGATCGGACCCAACGGCTCATTAAAAGTGAACCAATGATAAACCAGATCGCCAAATTCTTGAAAACAAGTGTCAGCAAAATGCACATATGCCTCTACCACTTCACGCGATTCCCAGCCGCCTTTATCCTGAAGCGCTGCCGGCATATCAAAATGATACAAATTCGCAAACACTTTGATGCCATTATTGTTCATCTCGGTAAATAGATCGCGATAGAATTCAATCGCTTTAGGATTGACTTCACCGATACCATCCGCTGGAAACATTCGTGCCCAAGAGATCGACACACGGAAAGAATTGTGTCCTGTTTGCTTCATCAGCTGGACGTCTTCTTTGTAGCGATGGATATGATCGGTAGTCGTTTCTGAACTGATTCCTTGGTAGAAGCGATAGGGTTGCTCCTTATACCAGCGTTCCCAAACGGTTTCTGCTTTTCCTGTTTCCCCGCGACCTTCTGCTTGCTCGGCTGACCAGGCTGATCCCCACCAAAAGTCCGTTGGAAAAGTTAATTGCTGTTTATTCATTGTAGTCCTCCTCGTTCCGATTAAAAGTGAAGCCCATTTTCACGCCATCTCTTTCTAAATATACGAAGTAGAATTGGCGGTTAAAGGCAGGTTTTCTTGTTTGCTCATTCATCATAACATCGCTTACTAAAAAATAAAATAGTTTTTTAATTAAAAGAATATACTTTTAAAATTAAATGATTCTTTTAACAACGAAAGCATTGCTAAAACCTCGTAAAAGTATATAATTATTTATATCTTTAATCGTTTGTTAAAGGAGGTAATTATGAAGAAAAAGGCAAAATATATGGAGGTCTATCTAGATGTAAAACGAAAGGTTGAGGATGGTACCTACGCGATTGGGGAGAAGCTGCCAGCAGGTACTGAGTTAGCGAAGCTGTACAATACGAGTAAGTTAACCGTCAAAAAAGGGTTGGATATGCTTGTTTCAGAAGGCGTTCTACATAGTCGAAGCGGATTTGGTACCGAAGTATTACGGAAGCCGATCGATAATTCAAAGATTTTCGGACCTAGTGAAGGACTCATGAGCGTCGTAGGCGAAGAGCATGTGGATTCAGAGATTCATACCTTTTCCATTGAGTTGCCTTCTAAAAAGGTTGCTGAAATGCTGCAAATAGACGAAAAGGACTATATTTATAATATTGTTCGCAGCCGCTTTGTAGATCAGCAGCCCTATTCATTGGAACAAACCTTTATGCCCCTTTCCATTATCCCTGGGTTGGTACCAAAGCATCTAAAAAAATCCGTTTATTCCTACATTCGTGAGGAGCTGCATTTAGAGATCAACGCCTCTCACGTTTGGATGAAGGGTGTCCTTGCGACAGAATTCGATGCTAAAATCTTAGGGATCGACGTTGGCGACTTCATGATTGAGATTGAAAAGAGTGTTTCTTTAGCAAATGGCACACCTTTTGAATACTCAATTACAAGACATTTGTACCAGGACTTTATTTTTGAAGCTGTTTTTGTAGAGAATTGATTCCTTGAGCTGAGTGGTCAGCTCTTTTTTTGTCACTTTACGAAACAAAGATATATATTTTTGTAAAAAGGTATTTACTTTATCGCAAATCCGTTTTATTATGTAATCAAGGTAAGTGCTTACAACTAAAAACATAAGGATGCGGTTCCTTTTTTCGCAGGATACTGAGAGAAAGATCAAACTAGCATTCTACAAAAAAGGAGAATCTATCGTGGAGAAAACAAATAAAAAGGAACAGCTCTTTGAACGCTTCGGGATTATCGCGACCAAGCTAGGAAATCAGATCCACATGCGAACGTTGCGTGACGCTTTTGCTACATTCATGCCCTTCATGATGCTAGCTGGTTTCGTAACCTTGATCAACTACGTTATCTTAGAACCCACCGGCTTCATGGGGAAAATCATCAACCCAGCCACCCTGATGAAGATTCAAGAGATCGGCATGTCAATCGCCAATGGTACCCTAAGTATCACAACACTATTAGTTGTCGCTGCAGTTTCTTATCATATGTGTGTCAGCAGAAATTATACCAATCATATTGCAGCTGTCTTAGTATCGATCTCGACTTTCATCGTTTTGACACCGATGAAAACCATGTTCACACCGGAAAATGCCAAAAAAGCGATTGAGGTGACTGGCGTTATTCCCGGTTCACATACGGGCGCTTCTGGGATGTTCGTTGGTATCTTTGTTGGTTTATTAGCAACAGAACTCTTCATCAAACTATCCACAAATGAAAAGCTGCAAATCAAATTATCGGGAAATATTCCGCCAGCTGTTTTGAAATCATTCAACGTCTTGATTCCGATCATGATTACTGTCACAGTATTTGCGATTCTTTCCTTTGGTGTTAATCAATTGTTCAATATGGATGTCAATGGTTTGATTACAAAAGCCATCACAGGTCCTTTGAGTCATATCACCACCGGATTACCTGGCTTTGTGCTGATTACATCAATTGCTAACTTGTTCTTCGGCTTCGGGATTCACCAAGCCGTGATCTCTGGTTCATTACTTGATCCATTCTTATTACAAAACATGCAGGAAAATATGGCTGCCTATGCGAATAACGAGCAAATCCCACATATTATCAATATGGCCTTCAAGGATACCTTTGCTGTAATGGGTGGCTCTGGAAATACCATCGCTTTACTGATTGCGATTTTCGTTTTTAGTCGTCGAAAAGATTACAAAGATTTTGCGAAATTATCTGTTACACCTGCCATATTCAATATCAGCGAACCGATCATCTTCGGTCTGCCGATCGTATTTAATCTAAGCTTGATTATTCCATTCGTTTTGGCTCCGATCTTCTCGCTAGTAACAGCCTATTTCGCGACAGCTGCAGGATTGATCAATCACGTGGTTGTCCAAATCCCTTGGACAACACCGCCAGTGATTTCAGGCTTTCTGGCAACGGGTGGTGATTGGCGCGCCGCTGTTTTGCAAATCATCATTATTGCAGTCAGTGTCTTTATCTACTTGCCGTTCTTGCGAATCGATGAACACGTAACAGCGAAGATGGCTCAAACAGAAGAAGCAGCAGAAACAAGCAAATAATAAGCAAGGCTTCACGAACTCGCTCAGCTTTTGAGCAATAAGACCTAAATATTTCTAAATTGCCTCTTAAATTTCGAAATATTTTTGCTTATTGCCGAGAAAGCTAGTTCGTGAAGCCGGACATGGATATCCCTGTTGTAAAGCAATTTATTCATGTGAAAATTTCATGCTTTCCTTATAGTGCAGCAAAAGAGACGTTCAAGCATTGAACGTCTCTTTTCTATACTCTAAAACCGTTGGCTAATTGCAGTTCGGCTTTTTCTTTTTTTACGAAAGCCACCTGAGCATCGATTAGTTCTTTGGCTATCGGCGAATTGTAACGATCGATTTTGATGTCAATTTCTTTCAAATTTTCCATCAATTGCGCCTGCTGACGTAACACTTCCTCTTTATGTGCCTGCAATAGCGCTTTTCGTTGAGGGATCGTCTTAGAACCATCCATGCAGTATTCAATGTATTGCTTGATATCATGGATTGGCATCCCCGTATTTTTCAGGCAGCAAACGGTGTGGATCATATTTAAATCTGATTCTGTAAACTCTCGATAACCAGAATCATTTTTAGCAACAAACGGCAACAGACCTTTTTTGTCATAAAAGCGAATTGTTGAGATCGTTAAATCAAACTTTTCGGCTACCTCTTTGATTGTATATGTTTTTGCCAAATGATTTCTCTCCTTTTTCCAAACAAAACGATTGCCCTAAACCATGGTTCAGGGTTTATGCTTACATTAATTCAAAAAGAAAAAATAGTCAAATGGAGGATTTTATTATGAAAACTGCACTCATTACTGGAGCAAATAAGGGCATCGGATTCGCGATTGCCAAAGCACTAGGAACAAAGGACTGGCATGTCGTCATCGGTGCACGAAACAAAGAACGAGCCGAAGTGGCAGTTGCTAAGCTGCGTGAAGCAGGTGTGACACAGGTCGATTATTTACTGATAGATCTTAGCCATCCTGGAACGATCGAACAAGCGATAAAAACGGTCGAGTCTGATTTCTCTCAAATTGATCTTTTAGTTAACAATGCTGGAATTCCTGGCGGACACGGCTCTAGTCTTACGGAAGATCTTGATGATCTGCAAGCTACGATGCAGGTCAACTTCTTCGGGACCTTCCAGCTCACTCAAGGCTTATTGCCGATTTTAGAAAAGAATAATGGCCGAATCGTTAATATTACAATACCAACTGCTCCAAATCCTTTCTGGAATCCTTTTGCCTACAAATCTACCAAAGCAGCTCAAAACGTGATGATGCAGGCATTCGCCATTGATTTCGAAAAGGAAAAGAAGAACTTAGAGATTTTCAGTATTCATCCAGGACCAACCACCACCGATTTGAACGGCAACATTACTGCAGAGGGCTTTCATACACCAGATGATGTCGCCGAAAAAACTGTCGCCATTCTTTTAGACGGTCAATCACACCAAGGTGAATTTTTAGAAATCTACGAAGAATTGAAATAGGTTCAAAAAAAGTCGAGTCCGGCTGAAAGAAGTTCTTTCAACTGGATTCGACTTTTATTTTACAACTCAAAAACCGACTCTAAATCAATACTGACAGGTGAATCATCTGGATTTGTTTCCATTAATTCTTTCATATAGGTCCACCATTTCTGATTGATGGCTGTAGTTGAAACTTGCTTCCACTTTTCTTCATCCTCGATTTCAAGATAGCCGAAAAGCTGATTACTCTTTGGATCTAAGAAAATAGAATAGCTTAACGCTCCATGTTCCTTCAGCATTTCTCGCATCTCCGGCCACAATTCGTCATGCCTTTTCTGATATTCTGCTTTCGCTCCAGGATTTAGATTCATCCTGATCGCTTTTTTGATCATGATATTCTCCTTTTATACTACCTGTTCAATCAAATGAACGGCTTCTTGAATCGCTTGATCCTTAGTCTCTTCCAAAACAACAAACAATCCGGGTTTTTCCTTAGCAATCAAACGACAAATTGCTGGATAATCAATCACCCCTGTCCCTAAATTCACTGGGATGATCTGGTCATTTTGAACCTGATAGTCCTTCAAATGAACCGCAACGATTTTTTCGCCAAAACGTTCAAAGGCTTCTTGAACCAAAGCGACTTGATTTTGATAAGTCTCGCTGGTAATCAAATTCGTCGGATCTAAAATGATGCCTAAATAATCCGAATCGATCTGTTGGATTAATTGTTCTACCCGCTCTAGCGAATAAAGTGGATGATTCAGCCCCGGCTCAATCCCGATCAGTGTCTGCTGCTCTTCTCCAACCTTTACCAGTCGCTGAATGACTTGAACCATTTCATTAAACGCTTCGGCGGTAAAATTCTTCGGCGTATAACGAATCTCCGGCAGCACATTCCCCGTTTCTGTCGCTACCATCGCCGCCCCAAAGTAACGAGCATGACGGACATAGCTTTCAAATTTGGTTAATGCTGCTTCACGCAGGCTGTTGTCAGGATGAATCATATTGATATAGCAGCTTAAAATCCCCACTTGAATCTCATTTTTCTGCAAAACAGCCTTAACCCTTTGTCCTAAGCCCGGATTCAGATTTTTGCCATCACTAGGCCAATTTGGAAAAGAAAGACCTAGTGCTAATTGCAGCGTTTGGACATTTTGTGCCCGTGTTTTTTCAGCTAGAGATTCTAGCGTTGTGGCATCGGACAAATCATGTCCGCGAATGGCTAAATTTAACATTTTTCTACCCCACGATATTCGGCAGCCACATGACTAGTGCTGGGAAATAAGTGATCAATAATAAAATCACTAAGATGGCGACATAAAAGGGAATCAACGGCTTCAGCATTTGCTCGGCCTTGACGCCGCCGACACTGGCACCTACGTATAACCCCGTTCCAACTGGTGGTGTGATAGAGCCGACACACAAGTTCATAATAGCGAATAAACCAAAGTGAACAGGATCAACCCCGACACTTGTTACTACTGGTAAAAAGATTGGTGTAAAGATTAATATCGCTGGGCCGACATCCATAAACATACCCACAAGCAATAAGACAATATTGACTAATAACAAAACGATGATCTTGTTGGTTGTTAATCCTAAAATTGCTCCGCTAATGGCTTGAGGAATTCCTGTAAAGGCCATCGCAAAGGACATCATTGAAGAAGTTGCCAACAAGAAGGAAATCGTCCCTGTCGTTTTAACTGCTTCTGCTAACATTTTAGGAATATCTTTAACAGTGATCGTTTTGTAATAGAACATCGCGATCACTAAAGAATACGCTACTGCAATCGCCGAAGCTTCAACAGCCGTAAACAAACCGAAGAGAATCCCACCGATAATAATCACGATCAACATAACACTTGGGATCGCTTCTTTTAGAACTTTTCCAACAGTCCCTTTTTCAGCGCCCTTGATCGTTTGATAATTGTTACGCTTGGCATGCACAAAGGCGACCACCATAATTCCGATACACCACAAGGCTCCAACGAGATAACCGCCCATGAATAACGCTGAAATCGAAGCGCCGCCAGCAACTAATGAATACATGATGAAAGCCGTACTAGGCGGGATTACCATTCCAGTAGGCGCCGAAGCAATATTTACCGCTGTGGCAAATTTTCGATCATAGCCAGCTTTTACCTGTTGAGGTACCAGCACTCCGCCGATCGCCGTAGAAGCCGCAATTGCTGAACTAGACATGGAACCAAAAAGAGCATTCCCTAAAACATTCGTATGGGCTAAACCACCAGGAATTCGTCCAACAAAAAGCATCGCAAAATTCACCAGTTTCTCGGCGATCCCGCCATTATTCATGATGATCCCCGAGAGGACAAAGAAAGGAATGGCGATCAACGAAAAGCTATTTAAACTGGAAACCATTTTCTGAGCAGAGGTAAAGACCGCATTTTCAAAAGGAATCACTAGCAACAACGTACATATCGAGGAAACAGCGATACTGATCGCGATCGGCATTCCAACGATTAAAAGAACTGCAAAAATTACAAAGAGAATCAGGCCAGCTTCTAAAGCCATAACTATTCCGCCTCACTTTCAACTGTTCGAGGTGTTCCATCTAATAAATTCATCAAGCTATACAGCAGCATGATCGCACCGGATACAGGAACCGCTAAATAAACATAGCCCATAGGAATCGATAACGAAGGTGAAATTTGTCCCATCGTCACAAGCGATGCCTGCCAGCCGCCATAAATCATGATGACTGCGGCAAATAATAAGAAGAGAACTTGAACAACGATTTCTAAAAAACGGCGTCCCTTTTCATTCAAATTATCGCTTAACAGCGTGACACACAAATGTCCCTTCTTCCCAACAACATAAGCAGATGCCAACATCGCGACCCAAACCAAACCGAAACGAACCAATTCCTCCGTAACTGTATTCGGATTGTTCAAGACCTTCCGAGCAAACACCTGATACAGGACAATCAAAACCATCGCTGCTAAGATCGTGGAGCATAAAATCTCCATGACTTTATCTAGCCCATTTCTAAACGCTTTCATTTGTCTTCTCCTACCTTTTCTGCTAATGCTCGAATTTCTTGATACAGCTCACGATAATCTTCATTGTTCTTAAACTCATCATGTAATGGTTGAACCAGCTTTTGGAATGGTTCACTATCGACTTCGTTATATTGAACACCATAATCTTTAGTCGCAATCTTCTTTTCTTCTTCGATTGCTTTTTTGAAGACTTTCTTTTCATAGTCTGTCGATTCTTTTGCCGCTTCTTCTACCGCTTTGTATTGTTCTGCGGTTAGACGTTCCTTGACTGAATCATTCATAATCACTACATCCGGCACACGAGTATGCTCATCGTAAGAGTAATATTTCGCTACTCCGCCATGTCCAGCTGTAAATAGCACGAACTCATTGTTTTCAGCACCATTGATCAGGTTTGATTGCAGCGAGGTATATACTTCGTTGCTTCCCATCGGAACCGCTGATCCACCAAGCAGCTCGACCATTTTGATCGCCGTCTCACTTTGCATCACACGGATCTTTTTCCCTTTTAAATCTTCGGGCGTTTTGATTGGGCCTTCCGTCATATAAAAACTGCGTTGACCAGAATCATAATAGGTTAAGCCAACAAAGCCCAGCTCTTCTGTGGACTGATAGATTTCATCCATGATTTTTTCATCTTCCATCACTCGGAAAAAGTGCTCTTCATCGTCAAACAGGTAAGGGATACCAAAGATCGAGTAATCCTTCGAAAAGCTTTCTAACGCCGAACCACTTACCTTGGTAAAATCGATCGCGCCGGTTTGGGTCAATTCGATCAATTCGGTTTCTCCACCTAATTGTGCATCTGGATAATATTCGATTTCGACTTCTCCATTTGTCTTTTCCTTTACCAGTCGACCGAACTCCTTCATTGAATCAACGACGGGCTGACTGTTGGATGCATAGGCATAACGGAGTGTTATCGCTTGTTCATCAGCAGCCGCAACTTTGGTATTGCTGCAGCCGCTTAATAAGAAGGTCGTTGTAACTAGTGCTGCTGCTGTTAAAATCAATGATTTAATTTTCATCGTTTTGCTCCTTTTTCTTTAGCAGTAAGAAACTAACAACTCAGTCAGACATAAGACGGTTAAGGATTGTCCGTATGGCATCGCAGTGATCCCAATATTTTTATAGAAATCCAAGCTGTCTCCCATTCCTGTCCCGACTGATACATTTTGCACCGTGCCATTTTCATCAATTTGTGCTAATAATCCTTCGATCGCCTGATACGCAACTTTCTCATATTTTTTCGGTAAATAATTCTTATGCACCGCTTTCAATATGCCATAAGCAAACCCAGCCGCTGCAGAAGATTCCTCGTATGAAGTCGGATCATCGATCAATGTATGCCATAAGCCGCTGTCCGCTTGATATTCTGCTAAGGCTTTAACTTGGGCTTCTAATGTTTCAAGTAAGAATTTACTTAGGGCATCTTCTTTCGATAATTCTAAAATTTCGATGATCTCTGGGATCGCAATGGTCAACCAGCAATTCCCTCGTGCCCAAAATGCTTCTGCGTAATTATGATTTCCTTCAAAGGTCCAGCCGTGGTACCATAATCCGGTTTTTTTATCCATCAAGTATTTGATATGAATCAAAAATTGATACCGTGCCTCTTCCAAATATTCTGGACGATTGAATAATTTTCCGATTTTCGCTAAGGGTAAGACCGTCATCATCAACGTGTCATCCCACAGCTGATTCTTGTTTTCAGGCCCATAAGTCGCATGCTGCAGACCATTCTCTTTTGTTCGTGGCATGTCGTGCATCACCCATTCAGCCCATTGCTCTAAATAAGGGATATAGCGTGTATCTTGTGTATCTTCATACAAGTAAGCCATCGTCAATAAAGGGGCCATCGTATTGACATTTTTTGGTGGCGCTCCTTCTTCCATGCGAGCCTCAAACCAATCAGTGACGACCTTCAAAGCAGCTGGATTTTTGGTTATTCGATAATTTTTATAGATACCGTATAGTCCAACTCCCTGCGGCCAGTTCCAGATTGTCCAGCTTTTATCATCAACCTTCAAGCCATCAAAGTCCAGAATAAATTCTCCGCTGCTATCTTTGATCGTCGTTAGGTTCTCGATTAATAAATCGATTTTTTCTTTGACTGTTTCTTTTGGTATGAATAGTTCTTCTAAAATAATTGCCATTGCTCTCTCCTTAATAAATCGCTTTCATTTCTATCACGTGAATAGAGTAACAAATAAAAAGACCACAATAAATGTCTTAAATTGATCAAAAACTTGCAAAAATTGCTATTCGTAAAAACCAGAGGATAAGAATGTGTATTGTAATAATTCCTATCCTCATGAAAAATAGGCTTATGGCTGTTTTCCGATATACGCGAGAATGCCGCCATCAACATATAAAATATGCCCATTCACAAAATCAGAAGCATCTGATGCCAAGAAAACAGTCGGTCCTGCTAAATCACTTGGTTCACCCCAACGCGCTGCTGGTGTTTTTGATACGATAAATTGATCAAAGGGATGACGAGAGCCGTCCGCTTGCTTTTCCCTTAAAGGGGCTGTTTGCGGCGTAGCAATGTAGCCAGGTCCGATCCCGTTACACTGGATATTCGCTTCTCCGAATTCTGAACAAATATTTTTCGTCAGCATTTTTAGACCACCTTTAGCAGCCTCATAACCCGCAACAGTTTCCCGACCCAGTTCACTCATCATGGAACAAATGTTGATGATCTTCCCATGACCTTTTTTGATCATTGATGGTAGGACTGCTTTAGACACGATAAAAGGTGCGTTCAAATCGACGTCGACTACTTGGCGGAAATCCTCCGCAGACATTTCTAGCATCGGAATACGTTTAATAATCCCAGCATTGTTGACTAAGATATCAATCACGCCGACTTCATCCTCGATTTGCTTAACCATGGCCTGAACCGCTGCTTCATCAGTAACGTCACAAACATAACCATGAGCCTGGATACCTTCTTTTGTATAATTTGCTAACCCTTGATCGACCGAAGCCTGATCCAAATTATTAAAAACAATCGTCGCTCCCGCCGCTGCTAATGACTTGGCAATTTCAAAGCCGATCCCATAGACCGCACCTGTAATCAAGGCGATTTTTCCATCTAAACGAAACATGTCCATCTTAAATTCCATTTTTTAGTCTGCTACTCTTTATTTTAATTTAGGCAGAAGTCGCCCATCCTCTGAAGTGGGTGATGAATGCCTTTTTGTTTCGATGCCGTTCCCTTCTTGTTCCCCTTTTGGTATAATAAATTAATGAATAATCGGAGAGAATAAAGGGTTTTTCTCTTGGCTTCATGACTATCAGTGGAAAGCGAGCAAACGTGATGGAACGACTAAAAGCCTACAAATTCAGAATCTATCCAACAGAAGATCAAGAAGATTTTTTTGCTAAGACTTTTGGCTGCGTCCGTAAGGTCTACAATCTAATGCTTGACGACCGTATGAAAGCGTATGAAGAAACCAAGAATGATCCCTCGAAGAAAAGGCGTTTCTCAACACCTGCAAAATACAAAAACGATTTTCCGTTCTTGAAAGAAGTCGATAGTCTTGCTTTATCCAATGCCCAACTCAATTTAGATAAGGCCTATAAGAATTTCTTTCGTGATAATTCGGTCGGCTTTCCTCGTTTCAAAAGCAAGAAAAATCCTGTTCAAAGTTACACAACTAATAATCAAAAAGGAACAGTCACTCTGATTGATAATAAATTTATCAAAGTTCCTAAGCTGAAATCATTTATTAGAATTAAACTCCACAGACAACCAAAAGGAATGATCAAATCGGCTACAATCTCCCGACATTCTAGCGGTAAATATTATATTTCTTTGTTGTGTAAAGAAGAAATTAGCGAGTTCCCTAAAACAGACTCTGTGATCGGTATCGACTTGGGTATTGCTGACTTTGCTATTCTTTCTGACGGTCAAAAAATTGACAATAATAAATTCACGTCCAACATGGAAAAGAAATTGAAACGTGAACAACGAAAACTATCTCGCCGTGCATTACTCACTAAAAAAGCAGGGAAAGAACTTTTTGAAGCGAGAAACTATCAAAAACAAAAGAAAAAAGTCGCTCGGCTACATGAAAAAGTAATGAATCAACGCACGGACTTTCTGAATAAGTTGAGTACAGAAATAATCAAAAATCACGATTTGATCTGTATCGAAGACTTAAACACGAAAGGCATGTTGCGAAATCATAAGCTAGCCAAAAGCATTTCAGATGTATCATGGTCTAGCTTTGTCACTAAATTACAATACAAGGCGGACTGGTATGGACGAGAAATTATCAAATTAGATAAATGGTTTCCGTCTAGTCAGATCTGTTCAGACTGCGGACACAAGGAGGGCAAGAAGGCGCTCAACATTCGAGAATGGACATGTCCTGTTTGTCATGCGCATCATGATCGAGACATCAATGCGAGTATCAATATTCTGAACGAAGGATTACGACTCCAAACATTGGCTTAGATAAACCCCAAAACCGTAGGAACTACGGGGATAGCTTGGTAAATAAGAGAAACCGCTGTTAGTTTAGTAAAGAAATAAGCTATCAAGTATGCTCTCTTCCCAAGAAGCTCCCACTTCAAGCGTTAAGAGCCGATAAGTTTAGCTAAGTGGTGAGTAGTTCACTTGATCCATTTCTACCATATCCATATCAGTGTAGGTAATATTTTCACCACACATTGCCCAGATAAAAGAATAATTACTTGTGCCGACACCAGAATGAATTGACCAGCTTGGCGAGATCACCGCTTGCTCATTGTCTACAACTAAATGTTTGGTTTCATCGGGTTTGCCCATCATATGAAAGACCCTTGTATCTTCCGTTGCATAATCAAAATAGACATACGCTTCCATGCGCCGTTCGTGGGTATGACATGGCATGGTATTCCAAGCACTGCCAGGCTCTAAAATGGTATAACCCATTTGTAGCTGACAGCTTTCGCAAACATTCGGATGGATGTATTGATAAATTTTCCGTTCATTTAACGTCTTGCCATCCCCAGTCTCCATTGGCTTGATTTGATCAATACTAATTTTGACATTTGGATATTTTTTATGTGCTGGTACACAGCTGATATAAAATTTCGCCGGATTTGTTGGATCTTCAGAGGTGAAGACCACATGCTTTGTTTCCTTGCCAATATAATACCCATCTTGCTTTTTCATCGTATCCCTTTGCCCATCAATTTCAATAAATCCTGGTCCGCCAATATTAATAACCCCTAACTCCCGACGCTCAAGAAAATAGTCCACCCCTAATTCTTGATCCAGTTT
Organism: Enterococcus raffinosus; assembly: GCF_018917525.1. Lineage (GTDB taxonomy): Bacteria > Bacillota > Bacilli > Lactobacillales > Enterococcaceae > Enterococcus_A > Enterococcus_A raffinosus_A. The sequence continues at coordinate 101,336 of NZ_JAHLOS010000009.1, forward strand.
GATTTCCAATGCTTCATCTGTTGGTGTGACACCGCCAAAAATCATTCGGTCATTGTGAGTATAGGTCAAGCTCATTTTGCCAGGTGTGAAAATCTTTTCTACCAAGAATTCTTTTCGCAATTCTTCCGTAGAGTAATGACGAATATCCAAAGGACTATGCGTATACCGAGTTTCCATCTGCTGCATGTTAAAACACTCCTTTTTCCTTAAAAAGATTGATTAATTGCCTATAAAAATTTATTGTAACTGCTTACAAGGGTTAGTTTAGCAGGGAAACTCTTTTTTAAATATGGCAATTTTTGATTTAAAACTGTCAAAAATTGCAGAATTTTGAAAATTTGAACCACTCCGCGCTCTCCTGTTGTTTAATAGAATAATAAAAGATAACGAAAGAAATTTTATTTATTTCTCTACCTGCCCTCACAAAATTACAGTATAATAAGCAACGATTGTTCAAATATTCACTAGGAGTGATTACATGACCCATCACAATAAGAAAAAATATTATGTGAATACAATGCTTTCTGATCAATATGAGATTTATCATGTAAAAGACAATGTAAATAACGAAAAGACTGTGTACCATTACCATGATTTCTACGAAGTGCATGCGACCTTGGAAGGCGTGGCGACTTTTTATTTAGACAATCGGCAGTTTGACATCGTTCCTGGAACCGTCCTGCTGATTCATTACAATGATCTTCACCGCATCATGAAGCAAAGTACCGATTATTTTGAACGGGTGTATATTTTTTTTACGGAAAAATTTTTACAGGATCGCTCAACCGAATGGACAAATTTGGAAGCTTGCTTCCATCCAGTTGGCGAACAGCGCAGCAAGGTATTGCAAGTAAAACCGGAAAAACTACACAAACTATTGCGTTTTGTAGATGAAAAGCCTTCCCCTGAGGTTTACGGCTCAGATATTCTTTACGAACAGCATCTGGTTCACTATATGATGCAGCTGAACCAATTGATCGAAGAAGACACTCAAGAAAATCATGGTCTGCCGATCATCCAAAATGAACGAATCGTAGAAATGATTCATTTTATTACAGAAAATCTTTCACATCCTTTAACCTTAGAGGAAATGGAGCAAAATTTTTATGTGAGCAAGTACTATATCACGCGGGAATTTAAAAAGCATACAGGCTTCACCTTCCATCAATTTGTCCTGAAAAAGAAGCTACTCTATGCCAAGCAGCTATTGAAGCAATACAAAAGCTCCTCTGATGTTTACAGCAAGTGCGGCTTCAACTCCTATGCACATTTTTTGAAAGCGTTTAAAAAGGAATTTGGAATTACACCAAAAGAATTTCTGAAGCATGCGAACGAGAATCCGCCGATCAAATTTATAGAACCCCATTGATTTTTATGGGTCGTAGGTAAAATGCGTCGCAGGTCTGATATTAAGAAAAAATAAAGACTGTTATACTTTAGGAAAGATTACAGGGAATAAGGATGTCAGTTCCACTTTTTACAGTGGCTAACTGGCAAAAAATACTTTAACGGGAATAAGGAGGGAAACAAATGAAGGATTCAGAAAAAAAGGGAAGTGTTGGTAGAAAGCTTTTCTGGATTTTATTTATTTTAGCATTCGCAATAACGGGCGTAACGAACTTTGCGATTGATCAGCAATTTACTTGGTTTCGAATTGTCGGGAGTGCATTGATTTTTGGAGGTTCCTTATTGGATGCGTTGCTTTTCAGCAAGAATTATCGTGTGATTCACTCGGTATCAGTTTTCACTGTATTGATTATTCCATTCTTTATGGTTGTCGAGCGAACGGTGAATAACTACTTTTTAGATGCTCCCGTTTACTGGCTTTGGCCAATTGGAATTCCCATCGCAGTGACTTGGATTGTTTATTTCTGGGCTTCGATCGGCACTCGAAAAGTCTTACACTGGAATATGGGTTCTTGTTTAGGGATGGCATCACTGCTGGCGATTCCGGCGGTCCTTATAACCAATACAATTGCTAATCAAACAACTGTCTACAATGTGATCGAGATGAGCTTTATCACTATTCTTACATTGTTATCCTGCGGCGGACTCGGGCTGATTGCTGGTCTGTTTATGCGTAAACACAAGCATTAAGAAAGACATCCAGATTTTTTAATTAATCTGGATGCCTTTTTTTTCGCTTATAAATGAAGATACCGCTCTTCTATTTGTTTAGCCGCAGCCTTCGCACCATCGACTCGCTTCATCAAACGCTGCATTTCTTCCGCTTTTTTTCGATAATCGGGTGATTGCAGCTTTTTGATACTACGCGACAAGGACTCGGTTGTTAATTTATTGGGCGGCAAAGCAAGCGCATTGCCAAAGTTTTCGCAATAAGCGACATTGACTTCCTGTTCGTATTGCAGGCCAATGCCAATAAATGGTTTGCCCGAAGAGCAGGCAGTTTGCACGGTTCCTTCGCCGCCATGGATCACCGAGAAATCAACAAGTTCAGAAACCTCCAATGCTGGCAGCCAATCAAAGACATGGATATTTCCAGCAACGAAATCCTCTGGCAAATAGCTTTTAATTGGTGCGATCACCTCATAGTCGGTGGTCACAAAATAGGCCAACAGCTTTTCAATCAATGAACGATTTCCTGAACTGCCCATTGCAAAATAGACGACGGATTTTCTCTGTTGGCGAGCTTTTTTAACAATTCGTTCCACTTCAGCTGGCAGCTCATAAGGCAACCGCGCAAATATTGGGCCGACGGATTGATAATTATCGGGAAAAACCAACTCTTTTGTGAAGGCTGGAAGTGTTGTAATTAAATTCAAATCACCATCCAGCAGTTCCAACGTATACTTAGGCAATGCTAGTTGATAGTGCTGCGCGACTTTTTTGAATCCGCTGGGCTTCCATGTCAGACGTTTGGAGACTTTAAGAAAGAGCTTCCAAAGAATCGACTTCGGCAGGTAGGCTTTATCCAGTTGACTAGGAATAGTACAGCCCGCTTCATGGTCAAAATACGGTCGGGACATTGCCACTGGTTTGACATACACCAAGGGAACTTTTTCGATACGGGCGGATAGGAAAATCGTCACGTTGCTGCCTGTCACGATCACGGATGGAGCCAGTTCGTTGATCAAAGCTAACTCGCTAGCGACACGCTCAGCTACAATTTCTGACGTAAAGGGATTCTTCACACTTTTTCCTTGATCGAATTTTATAATTGCCGCTTCTTGTTGCGGTGTCAGTGTGGGGCTCAACAAAGAAACTTCAAACTCTGCCTCTTTGATCAAGTTGAGATACGTTTTTGAAAACCCGCAAAAAACGCAGTGATACTTCTTACGCATTTGCTTGGCAATCTCGATCATCCGAGTGGTCTCCGCTAAATTAAAAGTCGCTGGGACAAAAAGAATCGTCTTCATCACAGTCCTCTTCTATTCTTCCAAGGCTTGTTCGACGGCTTTTTGGGAATGAATTTCGGTCGTATCAAAAACTGGAAGCGCAACATCAGCCTGTTGGATTAGCAAACCGATTTCCGTACAGCCTAAGATGACGCCTTCCGCTCCGGCTTTGGTTGCTTCCTCGATCACCTCGATAAACTTCTCTTTTGATTCAGCCAAAATCTTGCCGTGACACAATTCATTAAAAATGATTTGATTGATCGTTTCGATTGTGGCTTCGTTGGGAATCCATACATCGATCCCACTGTCGATAATTTTCTGTTTGTAAAAAGCTTGAGTCATCGTATATTTCGTCCCTAATAAGGCGACCTTTTTGATTTGCTTCACTTGTAGTTCGGCAATCGTAGCATCTGCAATATGCAGGATCGGAATCGTTAAATATTCAGCAATTTGGGGTGCGACCTTGTGCATCGTGTTGGTGCAGATCAGTAGAAAATCAGCCCCTGCTTGCTCTAATTGCTGCGCCTCTTTTCCGAGAACCGCTCCACTTTTTTCCCATTCATTTGCTGCCTGATAATTTTCGATTTCTTCAAAATCCACACTGGCTAGTTTAATTTTAGCCGAATGCAGCCCACCTAATTGCTGATTCATTAATTCGTTGATTCGTGTGTAATACGTTACCGTGCTTTCCCAACTCATCCCGCCTAATAATCCAATCGTTTTCATGCGCCACCTCGTTTTCCAATTATTATAGCAAGAAACGAAAAGGAACACGACATTCCTCGCAAACATTTAAAAACAGTTTTTAACTGAAATATGCTATGCTAACGGCAATAAATAGAGAGTTGGTGAAACGATGTATCATGGTGAAGTGGTTCGGAAAATTCGGCGAAGTAAAGGTCTGACCCAAAAAGAGGTTTATCTCGGCATTGTCTCGAAATCCTACGCGATTGAATTTGAAAAAGGCAATCATAGTATTTCGGCGACTTTGCTGCTAGATATTTTAGAGCGACTTTCCTTAGATATGGACGAGTTTATTTATATTAGCCAGGATTATCGCTTAAATGAACAAGCTGACTACATTTTTCGTTACTCCAATTACAGTAACAACTATGATCTTCCGGCCCTTTATCAGCTCTTGCATGAGTTAAAAGAACAGCAAGGACCGATCGCGAATGTCCATGTTGCGGAGGTTCGTTCTCGAATTCGAATTATTGAAGCAACCAACAAAACAGGTAGCTATACGCCTGATGTCGTCTTGCCAGAAGATAAGGCGACGATCATTCAGTACCTGACAAATCTGCAAACGTGGACACTGCAGGAAATCCAATTATTTGCCAATACCTTGGAATTCATTGATGGGGAAAAGCAGCTACTCTTCTTCAAGCAGCTCTCAAAATCTTTGGAGCTGTATAAAAATTATGATCGCGGCAGAGAAATTTTCTGCAGTCTTTTAGTCAACTTAATTCGGGAAACGCTTGATGAAAATCAATTAGATTACGCAGAAGTATTGATCGAACAGCTCCTGCTTTTAAGTACTGAGTACAAAGAATGCTTCCATCGACTGTGTGCCAAATTTTTTAAAGGCGTTTTATTGACAAAACGCGGCGAAGCCAATGGGCAAAAAGAAAGTGAGCTGGTGTTAAAGATTCTTTATGAGCTCGATTATGCACCCCTTGCAAAAGAACTGGAATCACTTTTATAAAAATCTGGTCCAGTATATAAGACCTATTTAAAAAAATCCATTTTTCTGTGATACAACTAACAAGTATCAAAACAGCAGGAAAGGATTTTGAAATGAAAACTATTAAACAAAAAATCGCTATTGGATTCGGACTTACACTCTCGACAATCGTCGTCTTTCCGCTTCACGCATTCGGGAATACAAGTGAAGCGACGAATTCCGCTACGCAAAAATATGTAATCAACGGGACACTCTACGAAAGAGAAAACACAAATGATGAGAATCGCTTATTTCTACATAATGATAACGGGAGCTTAAAACTTTATCGTGACGGCAACCATTGGTATAGTAATGACGGCGAAGTAATTCCGGAGCCCTATACCGAATCAACGACAGTCCCTGAAAGCACGTCGGTTTCTGACAGTTCTACGGAGGTACCGACAACTACTACCTCATCAAGCGTACAAATAATTGATCAGAAAACAAATACGCCTGAACCAATCAAGGATGAGCTTACTGATAAACAGCACAAGTCAGAGACACTTGCGCCCGAAAAGAAACCACTAAGCAGCAACGAATCACCCGCTAAGCAAGTGATAAATAATGGAAAAAAGGCGACTGAACCAAAAAAAAATCAGCCGCTGTCTCTGAACAAACTAGTACGACCGTAACAACGGAAAAATCGCAAATTGCTTCCACTGAAAAGACAAAAGAGAGCCAGACAATTCAATCAGAAACACTGGTATTTTCCGATAAAAAGGTGCTTCCTAAAACGGGATCATCAAATCAGCAAAACTTATTTTTTACAATTTCAGGTATTGTCCTTTTATTATTGACGTTAATTTTATTCAAAAAAACGAACCGTAACGGAACTACCTTAGGAGGAAAAAAATGACTAAGCCATTGAATTATTCTAAGATTATCGTCGCAACACTGCTCGTTGGACTTGGTTTCTATCTCGTTAGCAATGTAAATCACTTTATCTCTATTCCCTATATCGGCTATTTTTCTCTTTTGATTTTTGGTACGATCGCCTATAGCCTTGTTTTTGGCTTTAAAGCATACGAAAAGCTTTATCAAAAACCAGGTCAATTCTGGAAGAATTTTATCAAGTATTTCCTCATCGCCCAGCTCTTCTCTTTTGTTTTAGGGATACTGGTTGTCGGGATTACTCATATGCACAAAGGAAATCCGGCGGCGGATAATCCAATTTGGTTTTTCTTTTTGATTATGCCTTTTGCCTTGCTCGGCGAAGAACTCTTCAGTATCTATTTCTATGATCTATTCAAATTGAAAGTTTCACCTTTAGTAGCAAATATTCTTGTTAGTATCATCTTCGGTCTAATTCATTACTGGACCTATTTCAATGGTTCTGTGCTGTTGACGATCATTCAAGTGATTGCGCTTCAAGGTTCTGCCAGATTTTGGTTTAACCGCAGCTATGAACAGTCAAACTCTATTTTGACCAGCTTTGCCGTTCATTACCTGTTTGATCTTGCCGGTTTCATGCTAACTTTTCTCCTTCATTAATACCTAAAAGAGGCAGTTTCCAATGATTCAGAAACTGCCCCTTTTTTATTTTTCAACGACGAAACAAATCGTTTCTGAATCCTCTGTAGTTTTCTTTCCGCGAATATCTCCAAAGACTTCACTGTTTCCAAAACCTACGGTGCTTAATTCCATAAGCAGTTGTTCCTGCTCAAAGACCGTTTCCCAAATGAAAAATTCTTTGATCTTATCTGGATAAAGCAAATAATGCTGATCCAAATAGGTATTGGTGCCCGAGTAATTTTTTTGTGCTGTTAAATGTACACACGTCTCCTGTGTCCAAAAATTATTTTCCTCCAGCTGCCAAGTTCTCGCTGCTTCGAAGTTCGCATATTTCTTCGGAGTGAAGACATCAAAAATAAATCTTCCACCTTTTTTTAACGCCGCGTAGACCTTTTGAAATACGTGTTTTCGATCCTCTGGAGAAAAAACACCCAAATCACAATAAATCAAGACGATAAGATCGTAGGTCTCACTCCCTAATTCCTCTTTCAAGTAGTCCCCACATTGATAATCAATAACGTATTGCTTTTCTTCAGCTGACTTCGCAGCATGAGCAATACTCAACTTAGAAAAATCGATCCCTTTAACTTGATAACCAGCCCCATAAAATTTTTCAGCATAAATCCCAGGTCCGCAACCTATATCCAGCAGCTTTGGAAACGCCTGTGCCGGACATTTTTGTGACAACCACGCCATAGATTGATTTATATATTCCGCATTTCTCGTGGCTCCATCAAATTCGGTATCCAGGTGGGCCGCTAACATTTGAGGCGCTAAATGGGCATCTAACCAAATTGAATCCTTGCTGTGACTAAAAATCGGGACATCCTGTTTAATATATTCCATCATTTTCTATTCCTCTTTCTCACTGACGACAATCCAACAGACAACAAAAAAACGTGAAAAATTTCTGCACAACAAATAAACTGTCTTTCCTTTCGAAAATTTTCAGTTTATTCACTGTCAGAATACTTTTCCACGTTTCACTAAAATCCTTTAATTGCGGAATGGATAGTGCGCCGGACCGAAATCGCCTCTTATCTATTTTTTGTGATTGTCGTCACGATAAGTTTAGCATAATTTGTTGCTTTATTACAAATGGCTCCATAGGTTAATTTACGCTGCTGTTTCGATTGATTGATTCAGGGCTTCCTCAAGTTGCTTAAATTGTTCTTCCGTTAAGTAAGGCTTGTAGGTATTCTTGATTTGATCAATTTGTGCTTGCGTAAATTGACCACGACCTTGCTTAATGTCATCCAACAATTCATTTAACTCTTCATCTGAAATCAATGATTCATTCTTTTTTGCGTCATCCAAGATTGTTTGGAATTCCTCCATTGAGATTGTATCCGCTGATTTTGGCAATGAGATTTTTTTCTTAGATTCTTTGGCTTGAGTATTCATAGTCAAGTCCATAGAAACTGTACTATCATCGTTTTTCGCAGCAATTTTCATTATGGTCTTTTGTGTGTGCTTTTTCGTGTTCAAAGTTGTTGTTTGTTCGTATTTAGTCAGATCGTCAAGCTTTTTTTCCAGATCCTTCATTGCCTTCTTCTCTTCTTTACTACCATTTTCTTTGGCGTAGTCAATATAGCCTTTGATATCTTTCTTAGTAAATTTCCGTTTGATTGTATCATCCTTTTTCTCAAAAGAATCAGAATTCAAAGTATCGAGATATTCACTAAACAGTTTTGAATTAGGCGTTCCACTGAGCAAATCGGAATTTGCCATACTAGGAATTATCCTTTTCAGTTCATCGTTAGTGATATGAAGATACTTTCCTTTAATTTCATCAAAATCTTTCAGTTCAAATGAAGCATTAGTATTGAATTGCTTAATGATACTCATTGTTTCTTTTAAAGAATCAGAACTTATATATAATGATTTTTTCTTTTGATCCATAAAGGAATCAATTGGTAGCTTTTGCCCTAATACATCAACAGTCATATTCATAGCTAACAGTTTTTTTTCGCTATCTTTAAGATAATCGCCTGAAATTTTAGTTCCACTGATCACCTTTGCTCCCAAATCCTTCGCAGCACGAGTTCGGTCATCATCATTATCATTACCTGTAATCGTCAGCTTATCAATCACGAGCAAATAATTGCCGGCATTCATTTCACTTTGCTTCGCCAATTCCGCTGTAAACTCCTCTTGCGGCTTCTGTTTACATCCAGCAAAAAGCACTAATGCTAATGCTGTTACCATAACCAATTTTACCTTTTTCATTTTGACTCCCTCACTATGCTATTAATAGTTTTTTTAACTGTTCCTTTCTCCATCATATAGGTATGAAAATGTTAATACAATTATTAATGCGCAAAATTCGGAAATGTTTTTAAAAATAGTCCGATCTTTACTATTAACGGACCAATGTAGAAACAGTAAAAAGAAGCCAGAAAAAAATCACGTTTTCTGGTCTTCTTTTTAACGGTTATTGGATTCAGCGTTTCGCCTTCAAAGTGGTTTTATCCTAAACTCAAATTTCTGATTGTTTGCTCTGTATCAGCTATAATGCCGGAAATTATTTGTTTAGCTGGTTTGATTTGGTTGATCAAACCAGATACTTGGCCTGCCATCACTGACCCATTTTCAATATCGCCGGCTGCTGCTTTTCGAGCAGAGCCCATCGTCAATTCTTCTAGTTGCTCTCTTGGCATATTTTCTTTTTCCCATTGAACATATTGATTGATCATTTTGTTCTTCAAGCTTCTAACTGGTGCGCCGCCGCTTCTGCCCGTTACGGCTGTGTCCATTTCTTCAGCATTGGCAACAAATTCTTTGACATTTTGAGGTATCGGACATTCTTCTGCTAGCATGAAGGCCGTTCCCATTTGAATGCCTTGAGCACCTAAAGCATAAGCTGCCGCCATTCCTTTACCGTTCGCAATTCCTCCAGCAGCAATAACTGGTATATCTACCGTCTCGACTACTTGCGGTAATAAGACCATAGTTGAAAGCTCGCCGATATGCCCGCCAGCTTCCGAACCTTCGGCGACTACCGCATCAACTCCTAAGTCTTCCATTTTCTTTGCAAGCTTCGCACTTGAGATCACTGGGATGACTTTTACTCCCGCCGCTTTAAAAGCTTCCATATATTTTTTGGGTGTTCCTGCCCCGGTCGTAACGATTTTCACACCTTCTTCGATGACCACCTTCACCATATCGGGAACATTCGGTGCCATCAGCATGATGTTTACTGCAAAGGGATTCTCTGTTAATTCTTTACACTTAATAATTTCTTCTCGCAACTGCTCTTCACTCATTCCACCTGCCGCAATGATTCCTAATCCGCCAGCGTTTGATACTGCTGCGGCTAATTGGTGTTTAGAAACTTGAGCCATTGCTCCTTGAAAAATCGGGTATTTAATGCCTAAGATCTCAGTAATTTTCTTCATTGATATTTTCCCTTCTTTGTAAAAAAATTCTTTGTACTAATACTGATAGCATTCTAAGAAGCCTTTTGATGCTTCCATATCGATCGTAAAAATACGATCTTCTTTAACAAAGCTTACGATTTTCCGATAAGCTTCATAAAAAGGCTTTGTCGCTTTTCCTAATGACAGAACAGACTCTGCCATCCTCATATCAATTGCCTGACTGGCATGCATCAATTCAACACCGTACAGATAATTGAGACTTTCATTGATTTCCAATAAGCGTTGGGCTGCTTGTAGCGCATTCGTCCCAGTATCTTCCACACCGCCAGCAACCGGCTGAACATTCAATGAGATTGGATTAGCTAATGTCATGATCTCACCATGCAAAGCAACGATGGGAACATGGATGGACCCAAAGCCATGACCTTTATTCTCAAGTACTGTCAGAAAGCGTGGTAACCCGGTAAATTCTGTTTCTTCCAAACGTAAACATCTTTGAATGACGTTATGGGAAATATGCCCCAAAGCTAAGCTAAGTCGTTGGACAGCCAATGCCACTGGTAGGGATTCAAAATTAGCTGACGGGAAAATTCCACCAGAAAATTCCTCCGTCTCAACAAAATATTGAGAAACTTGATCAAATTCTCTATATTCTATCCCTGCACCTTCAATCACACTAGGATTATCATCAGAACTATTGATTTGAATGGTGATCATTTCTTCTAAGTCAATTAGTGCTCGTTTTGCTTCTGATAATGTATAAACTGTTGTGCGATATGACAATGGGTCTTGCAGCGGTCTATTCTTATTCGATTCCCATAAATAGGAACCCACTAATACTTCCCGCATCGTTTCTGCTGTTTCCTGCAATAAAGGAAACGGACGAACACCGATTGGTTGAGGCAAGATCGGTGCAATATTTCCATTCAAACCTTCGAGGCTTAACCCAAAAACTAATGGGCTAACCGTAAGTGTTTGCTGAACTTTTCGAACTCCAGCCAGCGCGTATGCCGTTGAAATACTATTGGTCGATAAAATAGCTAACCCATCTTTACCAATTGGGGTTAATTTTTTTAAACCCGTCTTTTCTAAAGCTTGATCTCCGCTGATCGTTTCACCTTGATAATTAGCTTGCCATTCTCCCATCATTACGAGACCGACATGACTAGCCAGCATGATATCTGCTTCTCCCATACTACCGCGACTTGGGATTAGTGGCGAAATGCCTTGATTTAAAAACTCTTTATACAATTCAACTACCGCTGGTTGAACCGCCGCTTGGCCTTGAAGCAACGTATTCAAGCGAATAGCCATCGATAATCGGCTCAAATGATTTGGCATCATTGCTCCAATCCCTGCTGAATGGGATCGAAGCATGGATCGATTAAAGTTTTTTGAAGCTTCCATAACTGCTGGTGATAATTCTCCTGAAGCATCAAATATTTTCTGATCTTTATTCAGACCTACACCCACTGTCAACCCATAAACAGGAGTTCCAGAAACGGCTCCAGCCATCAATAAATCATAAGATTGCTCTACACGTTTCAGCGCTCCTTCAGAAATAGTCACCTTAACTTCTTCTTCTGCGATTAGCCAAGCGTCTTCTAATGTTAGACTTGAACCATCTAAAACAATTGTTTTCATTTTTACCCTCCACTTTTAGTAGCTTGATTAAAACTGACGGCCATACTTTGCTATTGATAGAATTTTATCAATTATTTTCTTAGCAGAACAACAACGTTCAATCATTTCAACTTCTCTTTTTCGCCAAATTTGCATTAATTTGTTTCAATGAGAATGCTAAGGCAAACCCAATCACTGCGACTACTACACCTATAACAAATGCAGAAGTGAAATCACCGCTATTTTTTTCCCCAGCAAAAGCAGTTAAGCGAGGAGCGATAAACGCGGCAACTGAGAATCCTAAGAAAACAAAACCATAGTTTACTCCTTGATTTTTGGAACCAAAATTTTCAATCGTTAGTGGCGACATCATTGCAGCCACACCGCCTTCACAAAGACCAAGCCCGATCAACCCTATTCCAAAACCAACAGTTGCTTTGATAAAAATCATGCTGAATAGCGACAAGGCAATAAATAAGAATAACAGCATAAAGGTGTTGATGCGCGTTAACTTGTCAGAAAGTGCTCCCCATAGAACTCGACCTAAACAGTTGCTCATTGCATATACACTGACAAAAGTCGCCGCAACCATTGGTGTTAGACCAAACATATTTTGGCCAATATCGGCAGCATTAGATGAAATGACTAATCCAGAAAAGCAACCAGTCGCATAGAGCATCGCCACTAGATAAAATCGAATGGTTTTGATCATGCCTTTCCAATCAAAATCTTCTGCCTCAATCGTTGCTCCTGGTGCTTCATTCGTAGTTTTGTCTGCTACTTCAGTAGTTTCAATGGGAGCATTTCTGATTAATGCTGAACAGATTAAAGAAATGACTAAGAAGATTGCTCCTAGTTGAATGAACGTTGTTCGAACACCGAATTGTTCAATTAGCCAACTGCCTAGCGGTGCAAAAATCATTGTTCCAGCTCCAATACCTGTAATAACAATTCCCGAACACAAACCACGTTTATCTGGGAAGAGCCGTTGGGAATTATTAACACACGCAATATAGCCCAAATTCAAACCAAACCCGCCTAATAACCCATAGGTTAAGTATAATTGCCATAACTGAGTAGATAACCCTGCCAATGCAAACGATGCTGCCAGCAATAATGAACTAAACAAAATTAACTCTCGTGATTTTCCTTTATCTGAGATTCGACCACCAATAATGATCGGCAATGGTGAAATTACTACTGCTATCGTGAAGGCTAAAGCTACATCTGGAACAGACCAACCATTTGCAGCGGCTAACGGGGATGAGAATACACTAAAAGCATAGATTCCGCCTTGACAAATGATTATTCCCACTGATGCAAATAGAACTACCCAACGATTAACTTTTGTAGCAACCTGTTCAATACCCTTAGTTCTTTCCATGATCTTCCTCCATAATTTCCGCTAACTTACCCCAATTATCCATAAATAACTCTTCTGGCATTTCCTTTAAATCCGCTGATACAACAACCTCAAAATCCATTTGATTCAAGATTTGTTCTTCTAACTCTATGCCCGGTGCGATTTCAATTAACACCAGCTTTCCATTTTCTAAAGAAAAGACCGCTCGCTCTGTAACAAATAGAACTTCCTGGCCTGTTTTCGCTGAATAGCTTCCGTTAAAGGTGATTTGATTGACCGCTTTAACAAATTTCTTGTGTTTTCCTTCTTGTATGATCGTTAAACGACCCTCGGCCACCTCAGTTTTTAGCCCTCCTGCGGTAAAAGTTCCAGCAAAGACTAATTTCTTAGCAGTTTGAGAAATATTGATGAACCCACCACAGCCGATTACTTGATTACCTAATTTACTGACATTTACATTTCCAAACTGGTCAACCTCAGCTAAACCTAAAACAGATAGATCCAATCCGCCGCCATCATAAAAATCAAACTGCTCATGGTGATCAATAATCATTTCGCTATTATATGCGTGTCCAAAATCCTTTAATCCGGCTGGGATTCCACCAATCGTCCCTGCTTCAGTCGTCAAAATGATTTGATCATCAATCTTTTCTTCAGCTGCAATCGTTGAAACATTTACAGGAATACCGACACCCAGATTCAAAACAGTTCCTTTTTTTAGTTCCATCGCCGCACGACGAGCAATCACTTTGCGATTATCCAATGTTAATTTCGGTACACTTTCGATCGGTAACTTCACATCACCGCTAAACGCTGGTTCAAACATTGTCGTTCCAGTTTGAAAGTGATTTTCCGGCTCTGACACAACCACATAGTCAACTAGAATTCCTGGTATCTTTACATCTTTAGGATGCAAGGTACCGTTTTTTACTACACGTTCGACTTGAACAATCACTTTTCCGCCGCTATTGTGAACCGCTTGGGCAATCGGTAAAACCTCCATGTGAAGACCTTCCTTCTCCAAGGTCACATTTCCATTTTCATCGGCTAGCGTTCCACGAATCAATCCGATTTGCAAAGGAAAACTGGGATAAAACATCCACTCTTCGTCAAGCAGATCAATGAGCTTCACCAATTCTTCGGTCGTTGCTTCGTTCATTTTCCCACCCTCTTGCCGCGGATCAATGTACGTTTCCAAACCAATTTTAGTAATCAAGCCTGGTCTTTTAGCAGCAATCTCCCGGTATAGTTGTGCCAGCACACCTTGCGGAAAATTGTAGGCTTCACAATCATTGTTTTGGATCATTTCGGATAGTTTCGGTGAAGAGGCTTTGACAATGCCGCCGATCCAGCGTTTCAACAAACCTTTATGAGAGAGATGCGACATTCCCTTATTTTGACGATCCCCCCAACAGCTTGAGTGTACGACCGTTAAATTCTGCGGACTTCCTGTTTTGACAAAGCGCTCTTCAAGTGCTAATGCTACTTCTTCGTTGGCACAGGCAAGTTCAAAGCCGCTGACTGCTAAGGAATCATTATCCTCAATTAATAAAGCTGCTGCTTCTTTGGTGATTATTTTCACTTTCGCTAACTCCTTTCATTCTATAATTCACAGCTAAAAATAATATGTCTTTAGCTGACCTACCCAAAAATAGTGAAATCAATCACATTAACTTTTGCTTTTCTATTAAGCAATCACCGTGCCAAAATAGCAAACCTTATAATTACGCATAAAGAGCAAAAAAATAGTGATCAAAGTGTAAAGATCAATTACACTTTAATCGCCATTTCTGTTATTCTGTCTCTTTTTTTTCCAATTCCAGTTCCCGCATCTTTTTATAAATAAACGGACGACTGACATTACTGCTCTCCGCCGTCTTGCTAATGTTCCAGTGGTTCCATTTCAAATTCTGTTGGAAGTAGATTTTTTCGACATGTTCGATAAAATCTGGATAATCATAAATCTTTGCCAATGCTTGTAATTCTTCACTTTCTCCATCTATTTCTTCAGTCGGATTATTCTGCAAGGCAATCGGTAATTCTGCGGTTACAACAACGTATTCAATATAATTTTTTAGTTCCCGCGCATTTCCTAACCATTGTGATGACATTAAGTGATGAAGATGCTGTTTTGACAACGTCACATGTGCATCGTATTTTTGATTAAATGAGTCTAAAAAATGGTTGGCCAAAGCCAAAATATCCTTTTTCCTTTTTCTTAGCGGAGGAATCGTAACAGGAATCGCATTGATTCGATAATACAAATCACGGCGAAATTTTCCCTGCTCGACCTGTTCAAGCATATTTTGATTAGATGCAGAAATCAACCGGAACGCTACAGGTATTTCATTTATTCCGCCAACTCGACGAACAGTCATAGTTTCTAAAACCCGTAAAAGTTTCGCTTGCAACTCCAAAGTCATTTCTGAAATTTCATCTAGGAAGAGGGTACCGCCATCCGCTGTCTCGATCAATCCTGGTTTGCTTCTTTCAGCGCCGGTAAAAGTCCCTTTTTCATAACCAAAAAACTCAGATTCAAAAAGACTTTCAGGAATCGCCGCACAATTGACCGCAATAAACTTGTTTTCAGCCACTTGGCTATGTCGATGAATGTAGTTAGCGATCACTTCCTTACCGACGCCAGATTCTCCTAAAAGTAAAATTCGGCTGTTATAAGAAGCAACCTGTTTGCACACACGGATGATCTTTTTCATTTCCTTGCTTTCTGCTATAACAGAAGTCGTTACCTCAACAGGTTCATCTATTTTGACAGACTGATTTTCATCACTGTTTGACAGCATTTCGAATTCTTCTTGTGTTAAGGGTTCAGATTTAGTAACCACTAAATGTAAGGTCCCATCAGGATAAAAAATGGGCGTTGACTTTGATTTAATATGATAACCTGCTTGAGTAGTCAGTGTTACCTCAGAATTTTCACCTGATTTCAAAGCTTTTATCGTTGCTGAAGCATCATAGATCTCACTAGCAACCAGATCATAAACATTTGAGTTTAATAGTTCATTTAAAGAAATTCCCAAAGTCATGGCAGTAAAATCATTAGCTAATAAAATATTTCCGTCTCCATCTGTCACAAATAAAGTGGTGATATCATCTGTCATCAATTTCGTTAGTGTCTGACTCATTGGCTTGGTCCTTTCTAATTATTTTTTATCATTTAATTTAGTTAATTTATGACCCTGAAAAATGTGATAAAAATCACATGTTTTAAAAGACAAGGGTAATATACCATGGTTTCATTACTCCGTCTATTCAAGATTTTATATCGTCAAAAGAATTAGCTGATTTTTTAACCAAATAAACGTAATATTTTGCTATTTTAGAAAAAAAGACGCTCAATCTCTTGAATGAGCGCATTACACCAAACCTATTTTACTTTTTCAGCTTGTTAAAAGAAAAGTACACAATCGGCAAATAATTAAATATAAAACTAATTCGCTGCCAAAGGCCTAATTGTCGAAAGACGGTAAATTGATTCAACTGAGGAATACGAGCCAAGCCATAGATTGCGGCAACCGCCAAGCTTAAAAGCAACAAAATCAAGTAGTGCTGACTCTCCGAACGATCGCCTCGCTTCTTATAAATCAAATATAGAAATAAAGGAAAAAGTAAAAAGCCCGCATAGCCGATTCCTGAACCGATATTATGCACCCAAGTCGAGAAATTCCACTGAGCTTCAACAGAATCAACACTAAACAATCCGGTAAAAATGCAATCCCCGATACCATACAACCCGATCGCTGCGGTGGCTAAACTAGCTAGTACCTTCGAAGTTTCTTTCAAAGCTGCATAGATTGCTGGCAACGATAGCGTATAAAAACTGCCAGCAACTACTGACCAAATCAAGAACGCACTTCGAACTGGGCTATCTATATCTCCAAACAGGCTGATCACAGCAGTCAATTGATTCAGCTTCGGGTAAAAAATCCCCAAAACGTAAGGTGTCAAAAAATCAGCAATTACAGCGATGAGTAAAAAATGAAAGCCATATTTTTTTAAGTAAAACAAATTTCCCATCTCCTCAATTTCTAGCTAGAATTATTCTAACACTGGAGTTCTGAACTAGAAAAAGGAAACCCTCTGAATCAATCTAGTAAATAATGCAGCATTCGCTGATGATCGTCATAAAAAAGCTTCGTTTCTTTATAAGCCAGCGTTTCTTCTAACGGTAGTTGTTCCAGTCCGTCCTCTGAGAACTGATAAATCGTTGCAGCGGGATAGGCCATCAGGATCGGAGAATGGGTGGCGATAATCAGTTGACTGCCTGTCTCAACTAAGCGATGAATTTCCCGCAGCAACGTATATTGACGACTCGTCGCAAGCCCTGCTTCCGGCTCATCTAACAGATAAAAGCCTTCTTTACCGAAACGATTTTCAATGATCGACAACAGTCCTTCTCCATGAGAGCGGGTGTGTAGAGACTTTCCACTATAGGAGGCAAAGGCAACTTCGCCGTCGTCTTCGGCCATGTATTCTAATTCAGAGGCAACATTATAATAGGTCTCTGAACGCAGGAAGAACTTTGTCTTAGGAAGATTCCCCTTTCTGACTAAACGCACCGACTCATGTAATTCAGAGTGACTCTCGACTGTTTGAAAATTAAAGTTCTGACTACCGCCCTCCGGATTAATCCCATAGGCAACCGCGATTGCTTCTAGAATTGTGGATTTCCCCGTTCCATTGTCTCCAGATAGAAAAGTAACTGGTTGATCAAAGCTTAGACTCCCTTTACGAAAAATTTCTTGAACCGCAAAAACATCAAAAGGATAAGCGATCTTTTTAGGAAAATTAGTTAATTTGAGTTCATGAACAAACACTCATCTGCCTCCCGTAAATTTGACTTATACTCCTTCCCATCATACCTTAATTGTTCGGCAAAAAGGCTGCTAATCTTTACTAAGAAAACCTCAGGAGAAAACCGCTCCTGAGGACTTTTTGTTTAGATGAATCATTTTATTGTCGATCACTGATTCTAAATTCGTATCCAAGTACGTTCTTATAATATTCTGGATACAT